>JBBSFT010000171.1:0-5492 GCA_038254845.1 Gemmatimonadales bacterium
TGGAGCGAGCGAAGCTGATGAAGCGACCTGATCACCCGGCACGATTCCCGTCGACGTGATCGTGAAGTTGAAGTTTCCGGTGAGTCCGGTGCCGGCTTTGCAGACCTTGATCTGGCCCGGTGTCTCGGTGCCAGGGAATGCTGCCGGACCCAGTGCGCCCGTCTGCGTATTCGCGGCATTGAAGAAGGTCGCAACTGCGCCGTGCTGATAGTTGATCGGGACGGTAACCGAATTCGTCGTCGTCGTGGTCCGGGTGCCATTCGCATCGTCGACGGAAATGACGCGATCCAGATGATACGATGCGCCAGCCGGGACCTGCTCGGTAACTGTTACCTGGGCAGACGGCGAGCCTCCGACGATGCGATAGTACACAAACTGGCAAGTGCCCGGGGTCAGGGTGACCGTCGGAGCGATCTCGTCGCCGGGTATCGCCCCGGTGGCCGTAACGGTGTAAACGTACGACCCGGCCGGGCTGCTCGCGTCCTTGCAAACGGACAAGTGCCCGTTCTGCTTCACGCCCGGATACGGCGCTGTGCCAAGAATCGAAGCCGGCGTCAAACCACTCGGCGTCATTCCATCCTCACCGACGGCCGGTGCTGTTACTGACTTTTCGCATGCTGCCAGGGTTACCATTACGGCCGCCGCTGACACTAACCTCAACCCCACCGTGTTCCGCATTGATCGACTCCTCCGGTTTACCCGGAATGTGCTGGTTTCGTGATGACAGAGACCTGTCACCCCTAGGTTCACTTCCCCGACGCGTGCTACGCAAACGTCGTTCCAAACATAAACAGGTGACCATCTGCCACGATCGATAACAAGAATGGCGAGCAGCCGGCTGATCCGCTAGGGCTAGGCGGCTGGGTACCCTGCGGCCAGCTTCGTCGCGGTCCCGATCAACGCCATTGCGGCCGCCGACTGAGGCTCGCTGACCACGATTGGAATTCCGGCGTCCCCACCTGCAAGAACGTTTTGGTAGAGGGGAATCTGCCCAAGGAGGGGAACGCCGAGCTCGGTCGCGAGGCGCTCGCCGCCGCCTTCACCGAACAGCCTTGTCGGCTTGCCACAATGAGAGCAGTCCAGCCAGCTCATGTTCTCGATCACGCCGATGACTGGAACGTCCACCCGCTGAAACATCTTTGCACCTCGCAGGGCATCGCCGGCCGCGACATCCTGAGGAGTTGTAACAATTATGGCGCCACTTACGTGTGTTGCCTGCACGAGGGAGAGCTGAGCATCGCCGGTACCGGGCGGCATGTCGACGAGAAGGAAATCGAGCTGTCCCCAGCTCACGTCGCGGAGAAACTGGGTGATCACCTTCATGATGATCGGCCCGCGCCAGATCGCCGGCTGATCGCGCTCGATGAGGAATCCGATGCTCACGAGCTTGATTCCATGCGCTTCGAGCGGGATGATGCGGGCGTTTTGGTCGACCTCGAGAGGCTGGTTCACACCCATCATGCGAGGGATGTTTGGACCGTAGATGTCGGCATCCATGAGCCCGACACGAGCGCCGGTTCGCCCGAGCGCTACGGCGATGTTGGTCGCGACGGTCGACTTTCCGACGCCGCCCTTACCGCTCGAAACGGCGATGACGGTCCCGAGGTTTGGATAGTTCACCGGCGTCGGTGCTGGAACTGCAGCTCGCCGCGATTGCGCTTCCTGTCCCATCACCGGGAGTGAACGAGGCTTACCCTGCTGTTTGGGCGGTAGCGCATCGTTGGTGTCGGCCGTCCGGACAGATGTCCCTCCGGGCTGTGCGGCGTCTTTTACGTCGACCCGGACTTCGGTGACCCCGTCGAGCTGCTCAACCGCCTGCCGCGCGTCGCGAACGATCGTCGCATCGTCTGCCGCCGACAGCAACACGGAGAACCGGACCTTCCCGTCGGTTGTGGTCGCGACATCTCGCACCATTCCCGCCTCGAGAATGTTGACGCCAAGACGGTTATTGCGAACGCTCGCGAGCGTTGCGTCGATGCGCACCAGAAGATTGTCGGCCATTCCGGAAATTAACAGACGGGTAAGCGAAAACGCTGGTCTTCCGCCCTGTCGCGACCAGGTTAGCTCGCCAGCTGGACTTCCGTTACCTCGGCCACCCGCTGTCTCACGTGAGCGGCAATCCCCGTTGCAAAGATGGACGGCGAGACGGAGCAGTCAGGACACGTCCCGTCGATCCGGATGAGCAACAGGCCGGTCCGCGCGTCGAAACTCACGAAGTCAAGCGTACAGTGCTCGATCCGGAGCATGGGCCGGACCTCGACCAGAACAGCCGAAATCCGCTCCTCGATTACCGACTGCGAGCGCCCAGCGTTGCGGAGTTTTCTCTTCACCCGTTCAAGATAGGTTTTGGTTGCGCATCCTGCTATGGAAGAACGTCCTGTTCGGTCGGCGCTCAACCGCGTAAATACCTTGCTGTGTAGTGGTTTACATGCGAGTTTCCAATCAGCGTCACCCTCTGTGGATCACATGAAATATCCCGAAGTCCGGAACTACGTTGCTGGCGATTTCGTCACGGGCGAGCACAAGTATCTCGACGTGTTCAATCCAGGCGACGGATCCGTAATTTCGAAAGTCCCGCTCTCTTCCCGCGACGACGTCGACCGCGCGGTTGCCGTCGCGCAGGCTGCGTTTCCGGCTTGGTCATCCCTGCCCATCAAGGAGCGCGTGCAGATCTTCTACCGGTATCGCGCGCTTCTCGAGCGTGACATCGAAGAGCTGACTGCACTGGTCACCGAAGAGAACGGGAAAGTCTACGCCGAAGCTAAGGCCGAAATCCTCAAGTCAATGGAGCTGACCGAGTTTGCATGCTCGCTGCCCCAGTTGACGGGGGGCGAAGTGCTCGAGGTAAGCCGCGGAGTCGAATGCCGAGTCGAGCGCTTTCCGCTTGGCGTCGTCGCGTCGATCGCTCCGTTCAATTTCCCCAACATGGTCCCCAACTGGACGATCCCGAACGCAATCGCCCTCGGCAACTGTCTCATCCTCAAACCGTCTGAGCTCGTTCCGCTTTCTGCCAACAGGATCGCCGAGCTGCTGACGGAAGCCGGGCTGCCTGAGGGAGTGTTCCAGGTCGTTCACGGTGGGAAGGACGTCGTCGAAGCAATTTGCGATCACTCCGGAATCGAGGCGATCAGCTTTGTGGGATCGACAAAGATTGCGAAGCTCGTCTACCGGCGCGGCACCGCCAATCTGAAACGTGTTCTCGCACTTGGCGGCGCGAAGAATCATCTCATTGTCATGCCTGATGCGGATCTGGAGATGACGTCGTCGAACGTTGTCGCATCAATGTCCGGGTGCGCGGGCCAGCGATGCATGGCGGCCTCGGTGATGGTTGCGGTATCGAACACCGATCACATCATCGCGCGAATGGTCGAGCACGCGAAGGCGGTCGTGCCTGGCAAGAATCTCGGACCGGTCATTTCAGCCGAGGCGAAGGAGCGAATCGAGCGGTATATCACTGAGGCGGAGGAAGCTGGTGCGACAATTCTCGTGGACGGGCGCAACCCTGTCGTGGACGGGAAGGATGATGGCTACTACGTCGGCCCGACGATCATCGATCACGTCACTCCCGACATGCGCATCGCCCAGGAAGAGGTGTTCGGGCCGGTGATTGTCATCATTCGCACGAACGACCTCGATTCGGCGCTAGCGGTCGAGAATGCATCGCCCTATGGGAACGCGGCGTCCGTGTTTACGGAGAACGGTGGCACGGCGCGGTATGTGATGGATCACGCGAGCGCCGGCATGATCGGTGTCAATGTCGGAGTGCCCGTTCCGCGCGAGCCGTTTTCATTTGGCGGCTGGAACGAATCGCGATTCGGTGTTGGGGACATCACCGGTCGCGGGTCGATCGAGTTCTGGACCAAATCGAAGAAGCTGACGACGAAGTGGAATCAGGAGCACGGCACGAACTGGATGAGTTGAATACAACTGAGGACTTCGAACTGCGCGCGGCGAACCATCTTTTGGAGGAAGCGATGAGCGTTGACACATCAGTTGATTTTACGGGAATCCACTTCGAGAATCCGTTCATGCTCTCGTCGGCTCCGCCGACCGAGTCTGAAAGCAACATCATGCGAGCGTTCGATGCTGGCTGGGGCGGTGTCGTCACGAAGACGATCGGGCTTCATCCGGTCGTCAATGTCTACGGCGCGAAGGCGAAGTTCATGCGAACGTCCGCCGACACGGCGCAGGTTTCAATGAAGAAGCGCGACAATGCCGCGCTTCATTCATCATGGAACTGGGAGCTCATATCCGACAAGCCGATCGACTGGTGGGAGCCGCGCATTCGTCGCATCAAGGAAGCGCATCCGACCAAAGTCCTCATCGCGTCGATCATGGCCGGATCGGGCAACGACAAGGAGCTCGGGCACTGGCAAATGCTCGCGAAAGCGTGTCAGGAAGCGGGCGCCGACGGCCTCGAACTCAACTTCTCGTGTCCCCACATGGACCGAAAGGACATGGGCTCGAACATTGGCAAGGATTCGGTCCTCTGCTCCACCGTAACCGAAGCGGTAAAGGAAGTGTCGACGATTCCCGTGTGGTGCAAGCTCACTCCGGCAACAGCCGATATCGTTGTCGAGGCTGGAGCATGCTTCACCGGCGGCGCCGACGCGATCGTGTCGTCGAACACGTTCCCGTCGCTTCCCCTCATCGATCCCGAGACACTCGACTTCGAGATCAACGTTGACGGCTACGTCTCGAGCGGAGGATTGGGAGGCCCGGCAATCCTGCCCATGGCGCTTGCAAAGATGGCTCAGCTCACAAAGGCATTTCCAGACGGAAGTTTCTCCGGCATTGGCGGCATCTCCGACATGTCGCAGGCACTCAGCTACTTCATGCTCGGCTGCGGCACGGTCCAGGTGTGCACGTCGGCGATGCTCGATCACGCGATCGGACCGAATGTCGTCAAGCGTCTGAACGAGCAGTACAGCGCCTTCCTCGAAAAGCACGAGGCCATTGAAGGTTGGCACTCGCTCCAGGATTTCCGGGGAGCGAGGCGTGATCGCGTTGTTCTTCAGTCGAGTATCCGGCGGCCAAGCACGGCGGACTATCAGGGCGGGTACGAGCCGGTCGAGGGTTACGCAATTCCCGCGGAGCTCGACGCCCAGCAGGCAGCGCGCGCATGACGGCGACAATGATGCACACCGAGCAGGCAACGCACTCCACAACCGGACGGCCGCAGATGCCGCCATCCGATCACGAGCCGCAGCCGTATACCGGCCCGTCGCGCGATGAAGTCATCGCAATGCGAAAGATGTACGCGAACCCCGCGATCTTCACGATCTACAAGGAGCCGATCATGATCGTCGAGGGCCACATGCAGTGGCTCTTCGACGAAGAGGGCAAACGTTATCTCGACATGTTCGGCGGGATCGTCACCGTGTCGTGCGGGCACTGCCATCCGAAGATCACGAAGGCGATTCACGATCAAGTTGACAGGTTGCAACACGGTACCACGATCTATCTCCACCCCGGCATGCCGAGCCTGGCCA
>JBBSFT010000172.1:0-5356 GCA_038254845.1 Gemmatimonadales bacterium
CCGTGTTGGTTACCCCTGCAGGAGCCCACACGCTGAGCCGTCGGCATGTCGAGAGCGTCAGCGAAACGTTCCCTACGCATCGTTCGGACAGCAGCACGCTGGTCGGTGAACGAAACAAGGCACCGTCCCGGTTTCGCTCGGTAGCACTGATGGCCGGATATTCTGCCGACGCAAGCGTTTCCGCGCCCAGTATGCGGCGCACCCTAGCGATCAGAAGCGAGTGGCTTTCAAGCGCCGGATCGGAGCCAGTCCGCGCTGCGGGCTCGCTCATCGCAAGTGGCGAATCGCGCGGCGTAATCGACTGCGAGCGGAAGGTACAGCGCAGGGGAGACTTACGAACGAACAAATAAAATGGGCCTGGGAGGAGTTGAACCTCCGACCTCACGCTTATCAGGCGCGCGAATAGGATTCCGGATCAAGACGTTACGCCGTTTTTCATAGGGCGGACGGCGCGATCTGCCCGGAGTTCGGATCGAGAAAGTCGCATGGCAGCGCGTCGAATACACACCGCAATACACACCCCGGTCAAGCGTGCGCATACCGCGCAAATCGCCCTCCCGCGCGTCTGCTAACATAAGTCGTTTGAACACAATCGGGACGGCGGGATTTGAACCCGCGACCCCCTGAACCCCATTGACCGCTCGGGGGAAATCAATCACGGCAGTTTGACGGTTGTACTGGGAAACCGGACATCGGCGCCGGAACCACCAGAACGAAATAGCGCGAACTTTAAGGTCAAGCGGGTAATGAAACGGGTAATACCTTTTTGCCAATTACCTATGAAGCGGCACCGCTTTCACCTTGAATTCCGCCGTGACCAAGCGGCGACTACTTCTCCCCTTTTCCTCACTCTCGCTCTGCGATCGAACACCTTCACGCCGGGGTCAGGTCTACTATGCGAGCTGCGCGGCGCGACCGGACCTCGCGCTGAGCGAGAGCCGGTAATACGTGAATCCAAGCACCGCACCATAGATGAGGTGACCGACCAGACTCGGCATTGCCGCCTGCATCGCTGACGCATTCCATTGTGAGCCGAATCCCATTCCCATCATGAGCGGCATGATTGTAAGCGGGCCGAGGAGCCACCAGAGAAATCCGTAACCCAGGCCGGCACCAATCGCCTTCCCCACACTTGACGCCCAGCCGCCCAACACAAGCCCGAAACCTGCGCCGATCGCCGCGCTGATCATCATGTGAATCAAGAAACCAACGACCGGAGACGGCGAGCCAACCATCGATGCAATCATTTTCAGCATGCCCATCATTGCCATCATCACGCCGAACACCACGCCGCCAGCAAGACCACCCAGTGCGCCGTCCCGAATTGCTTTTGCCATCGCGTCCCCCCGTCAACGGTAGATTGGTCGAATGCTCTCACTTGGTAGTTGGAGGAAGTGGCCCCGTCATTACAGTGGATTCGCGAGCACACGAGACGGTCGATGACAAGCGCGCGCGAAGATCCAGAGCGGACGAGACTGATTCGCACGGGGGATCGTGCCACTCTGGAAGCGATCGCGCGGGAGAACGCCGAAATGCTGATTCGTGGTGCCCGTGCCGCGGGCTTCACGACGGAGGCTGCCGCGGACATCGTTCAGGACACGCTCCTCGTGTTCTGCCGGAGGGCGGAACAGTTCGACGGAAGGGCGAGCGTCCGTTCATGGCTTTACGGAATTCTCCTAAACAAGATTTCCGAAGGTCAGCGAGCCGGCAATCGAGAGCGGGTGGTCGACGATATCGACGCTGCGCTCGAGAAGCGCTTCGACGCAAAGGGCGCCTGGATCATTCCACCCCGGTCACCCGACGCGTACACTGCGGGAAGACAGGCCATGGATTGGCTTGAAGGTTGTATCGAGGGCTTGCCGCAACGGTACCGCGTCGCATTCACGATGCGCGAGCTGGAAGGCATGGACGTGACGGACACCTGTAATATCCTCGGACTTTCCGCCAACAACCTTGGAGTGATTCTTTTCCGAGCGCGAGCTTCTCTGCGGGAATGTCTGGAGCGAAAAGGTCTGCGCGGGAGTGCTGATGTTGACTTGTAAGGAGGTCGTTCGTTTGACGTCGAGCAGTGCGACGGCTGGGAAGGCCGAGGAGAGCCGATTCAGTGTATGGCTTCACTTGGCCATGTGCCGCCATTGCCGTGCGTACACCGCCGCCCTCGAGCGGATTGCTAACATGGTGCGACAGCCGGATTTCCCCGGCCGTAGTATCAATTTGGCGCTGCGAAACGCAATCGTGGTTGCCGTGCTTCGCGATCTCAATAGGGACGGCTGACGGGGCCGGCATTGAAGAACAGCGCGTCTCCCCCGGCTGCCGGCAGGTAGTCGAGATCACCTTCGTGCGGAGAGATCGTGGAGACATCGATCAAGGAGACGACCACTGTTTGTCCGGAATGTCTCAAGCATTTGCCCGGCGCCGTAGTGGAACGGAACGGTCAGACGTTCCTCACACGTACCTGCCCGACGCACGGCGAAATGGAAGCGCTCCTCGCGAGCGATTCGGCGTTGTACTGGAATCAAGGCGATGCAAAATCGTGCGGAGTGTCCTGTTGCGGCGCCGCGGACAGTCACAGCTGTTCGCTGATCTTCGAGATCACCGAGCGATGCAATCTCACGTGCCCCACCTGTTTCACCGCGTCGTCTCCGCATCTCAGCTGGACCATGCCGTTCGAGGAGTTCGCGGCCAAGCTCGACAGGCTCCGGGCGGCCGGAAAGTCGAGCGCCGACATCGTGCAAATCTCCGGCGGAGAGCCCACCACCCACCCGGAGCTCGAGCGCATCATCTCCTACTGTTTCGAGCGCGGCGTCGACAAGGTCTACCTCAACTCGAACGGCGTGCGACTGGCACAGGACCGCTCTTTCGTGGGCCGACTCGCGCAGCTCGACGCGGGCAAGGGGAGGCTGCACATTTATCTCCAGTTCGACGGGTTCGCTGAGTCGACATACGCGCAAATCCGCGGCTCGAAGAATCTCTATCCGGTCAAGCGGCGAGCGATCGATAATCTGCTTGGCGGGGGGCTGTTCGTGGTCCCTGTCATGACGGTTACCCGCGATATCAACCTCGGTGAGATCGGGGAGGTCATTCGCCTCGCGCGCGACCACCATCCCAAGATGAATGCGGTGATGCTCCAGCCGGCATTCTACGCGGGCCGCTACGAAAACGATACGAGCGGGTCTCATCTCACGATGGCGGAAATCGCGCACGCGGTGGTCGAGCAAACGGACGGACTGTTCGCACTGGAAGACTTCGGACCCATTCCGTGCTCCAACCCGAACTGTTTTGGCATGGCGGTCGCGCTCGTCCGTGGCGGCCGCACGATTCCCGTGTCGCGGTACTTTCCACGTTTCGATACCTGGACCACGCCTGGCATTGCGCCTCTGATCGAACGGGTGCGCGATCGCCTTCCGGCCGGCATGTTGGACGCGGTGGCCGAAAGCGAGACGCTCGACCTGTTGCTCGACTTGCTTACGCAAGACGACGACTCCGCAGATTGGGCCAGTTACCGCGATTTCTTTGTGGTCGGCATCAAGCCCTTCATGGATGCGCTGACCTATGACCAGCACCGCGTGGACGCATGCTGCGTTCACGTCGTGGATCGCGCCGGTTCGCCGGTATCGCTCTGCGAATACAACGTGCTGCGTCGTCCGCGCGGCCTGCTATGAAAGTGCAGATTCTGGGTGGTTTCCTCGGTGCAGGCAAGACGACCCTCGCCCGAGCACTGGCTCGCGAGCTTCGCCAGGCCGGGGAGAAAGTCGCGATCGTCACCAACGACCAGGGACAGTCGCTGGTCGACACGGAGCTCTGCCGCGATTCGACCGACGGGTTGTACGAAGTTACCGGAGGCTGCTTCTGCTGCCACTACTCGGAGCTCGAGTCGGCGCTTCTTGCCGCGCGCGACGCAGGTGCCACCGTCGCAATCGCCGAAGCGGTTGGAAGCTGCACCGATCTCGTCGCCACCGTCCTCGGGCCCCTTGCCGATCGTGGTCACGAGTCGTTCTCCGTCGGGCCGCTCGCCGTCCTCGTCGATCCCTGGCGTATCCGCGACCCCGAGGGGAGCCGCCTCGGCGAGGATGTGGATTTTCTGGTCCGCAAGCAGATCGAGGAAGCCGACGTCGTGGTCCTCAGCCGAGCCGATCTCGATCCGCCGGATGTCACGGCGATCATACGGAAATTGAATCCGAACGCGCCGGTCGTCTCCGTTTCGGGGCGCACGGGTGAGGGAATCGCTGCGTGGCGGCAACTGTCGTCGACGTATCGTGCGCGCCCTCTCAGCATCGACTACGACAGATACGCGAAGGCGGAATCACTGCTTGGTTGGTGCAACGCGCAAGTGCTCCTGCGCGCGGAGGGAGGGCTGAACGTTCGGGACGCGATGGGACGATTTCTCCGCGCCATTGCGCCCACTCCGGTTGCCCACGTCAAGGTCGCCAGTCTCGATCCGCCCGGGGTTCACGGCGCCATCACGAGCGAGAACGGCGAAACGCAGCTTCACGGCGGCGCTGCTACAGGGCACCGGTCCGAGACACGATGGCTCCTCAATGCGCGTGTTGCTCTCTCGCCCGCTGCGCTCGAGCGCTCCGTCCGTGCCGCCATGTCATTCGCTGCCGGCAGCGCTGAGGTGATCTGGGAGGAGCTCGAGTGTTTCAGTCCAGCACGGCCCAATCCCGCGCATCGATATGCCACCCGCTGCGGCAGTGCTGGAGACGCGACCTGCTGCGCCGCGTTTTACCAGCGCGACGATGTCCGGAAGCTGCTGGGCGATTCGTATCACCCGGGCGGGATCGACCTCACGCTCCAGATGATGCACGCGGTCGGGCTGCGCCCCGATGCGACGGTGATGGACGTTGCCTGTGGCACCGGGGAGAGCCTCCGCGCCATTCTCGCCGAATGGCCGGCTCACGGCATCGGTATCGACGCGGCCGCGCCGAATGTTCATGACCAGAAGCTCGATCTCAGAAGCGGTGATGCGCACGCTCTGCCGAGTGAAGACGGAAGCGTCGACGTGGTGCTTTGCGAGTGTGCGCTAAGCACGTTCAACGATCAGTCGGGCGCGCTCCGCGAAATGCGCCGGGTACTGCGCCCGGGAGGTTTTGTCGCCGTAAGCGACATGGTGCTCGAGGGCGATGTGCCGGAATCACTCCGCGATTGGGTCCACTCGGGCACCTGCCTCCAACGGGCACTCTCGGCTACCGCCTATGAACGGGCCCTCCGCGACGCGGGTTTCACGCTCGTGACGCAATGGGACGCGAGCGATGGGCTGACCGAATTGTTGGTGCGGATCAAACGAAATCTGATCGGCTGGATATCCGCCGCGGCCTCAGGAACGGTGCCTGCACCGCTTCCCTTTGACACCCGC
>JBBSFT010000173.1:0-5334 GCA_038254845.1 Gemmatimonadales bacterium
GATTTCGGATGGAGCAGTGTGAGTGCCTTTGAAACGAAAGGTGGACAGATCGCCAGCTACCTGCACACCCGGCAGTTTCTTTAACGCACTCGCTAATTCGCCCGTCATTCCGTCAGCGAGATACTGAGCGGACGAGTCCCCACCAAGATTCTCGATCGGAAGCGCGGCCAGGGTCATCTCGGTCGGCGCGGCGGCGGCGACTGCGCCACGCTTTGAGAACCACAGCACCGCAGCGCCGAGCAGGACTACCGCGAGCGCGACGCCCGCTAATACGAATCGTCGGCCGGGCAAGCCATCGCGGGCGCGCTCAGGTTGACTGCCTGATGTATCGCCACCGGAACTGACGATCCCGTCTAACGCGCGGACGAGGTCCTCAGCGCTCTGCGGGCGATCGGCGGGACGTTTCTCGAGACACCGCATTACTATGTTCGCCAGCGCAGGAGAGATTCCGGTGCGGCGTCGCGTAATATTTTCGGGCGTCTCGGTCACCTGGGCTGCGAGCATCGCCTGCGGCGACCGGCCGGCAAACGCCGATTGTCCCGTGATCAGCTCATACGCCAACATTCCCCACGCGTAGAGATCGGCGCGCTGGTCAATATGCGGATCCGCCGTGGCTTGTTCCGGCGCCATATAAGCAGGTGTGCCGAGTGCCATTCCGGCGGACGTTGTTCCGCCGTCTTCCCCGCCTGCGACACTCAACGCTTTGGCCACTCCGAAGTCGGTGACCATCGCTGCGCCGCCGGTGAGAAGAATATTTTCCGGCTTGATGTCGCGGTGGAGGATATCGCGCGAATGTGCGTAGGCGAGCGCGCTCGCTATCTCCCGGAGCATTCGTATAGCATCGGCAAGAGGAAGCTCACCCTGGCGCGCGAGCCGTGCGCGCAGCGATTCTCCCTCGACGTATGGCATCGTGAAGTACGGGAGGGTGCCAACCTCACCGGCCGCAAGCAGCGGTACGATGTGCGGGTGCTGGAGCCTCGCGGCGATTGAGATCTCTCGCTTGAAGCGCTCGACAGAAAGCTGTCCAGCCATTTCTTCGGGGAGAACCTTGACGACAACACGCCGGCCGAGCGCCGTTTCGGTTGCAACGAACACTCGCGACATTCCACCGCCGCCGAGCTCCTGCTCGAGGACGTATGCCGCACCGAGAGTTTCCTGAAGCTCTTCGCGCAGACTCATTCTGGCGGCGCGCACATCGCTTGCGATCCCACTTCGTTATGCTGCTCCTCGCGCAGATTCATTTTCGCGGATGCACCGTCGCAAAGCTACGCGCCCTCTACGAGCGACGCGAGCCGTTCCGCAGGTCCAATGACGGCTCAACGAAATCTCGGAGTTACAGTACCCGGACTTTATCGGCTCGACTAAAACCGGCGCGCTCTATTGGTTATCGATCACCGTGAGCAACCTCGGCGACGCCACCGCGTCAGAAGTGACGGGCCAGCGACTTTTTCTTCGTCGTCTTCTTTGCCTTTGACTGGCGAGAGGTATTGAGCGCGATCGCGTCGCGCACGAGCGCCTTGAATGCCGACACACTCACATCCTCACCCTCGCGAATATCGATCGCTCGGCGCATCTTGCCCTCGAGGCTCGAGTTGAAGAGACGGGCTGGATCATCGAGCTGCGCACCCTTCGCGAACGTCAGCTTGACGACCTCCTTGTAGGATTCGCCGGTGCAGATGATGCCGTCGTGTGACCAGACCGGTACACCGCGCCATTTCCATTCTTCGAGAACGTCGGGATCGACCTGCTTGATGAGCTTTCTCATTTTGCCGAGCGTTTCACCGCGCCAATCGCCAAGCTCCTCGATTCGCTTCGAGATCAACCCCGACGCCGGTTCCGTTTTGCCCGTGGTTTCTTTCATGCGATCGCCTCCGAAGCTTCGCCCTGTGAGCCCGATGTCTGTGCGCCGAATTGCCTGGCGTATTCGGCGTTCAATCTCTGCCATCCACTGAACTTCATCGTTTCGGATCCGGCCATTCGTCCAATCGGATGACCCGACAGCAGCCGTTCGAGCACGTCGAGGCAGATCTGCCACCCGGCCGCGCCCATCGAGATGTAGCGGCGGTCGATATTGTGAGAGAGCGTGAGCCGAGTGCCGCCGGCTGAGAGTGGTTCCAGTTCCCAGCGCAGATCCTGACCGCCCCAGTTGAACTCGAGCACAGTTGGCTCATCGGCGCGCTTGATCTGCGTCTCGGTTACATGAGCTGTCGGAGTGCCGACGGTCGATAGCATCGCAGTGCCCGCAGTGCCGAGGTCGCGGTCGGAATCGTAGGGAGCCCATTCGCGAATCTCGGCAGGATCGGTGAGCGCTTTCCAGACCTTGGCTGGCGGATGCGAAATGTCGCGGACGAGAACAAGAGTCCAGTTGAAACCATTTTTGTCAACGTGCGCGCCAGATGCCGGCCCGGGCGCATAATCCTCACGACTTGCCATGCTTTTTCTCTCCTTTCGCAGGGGGCAGCTTGGAAATGTTGTCCATCTTGTCGAGATGTCGCTCGAGGGCATCGACGTGTTTCGACCAGAAGCGACGGAAGGGAACGAGCCACGTGTCGACCTCCATGAGCGGCTCGGGTCTCAATCGATAGAGCCGCCGTTGCGCTTCGATCCGAGACTCGACAAACCCCGCGTCGCGCAGCACGCGCAGGTGCTTGGACACGGAGGGCTGGGAGAGACGCAGTTTACGCTCGATCTCACCAACTGACCGTTCGGAGGAGAGCAGCAAGCCAAGTATCGCTCGCCGATTAGGCTCGGCCACTATATCGAATGACGAGATCATCTCTAATATATAACGCCTTAGGCATATACTTGTCAAAGAATATAACTAATGCTTTTGCTTACCTGGGAGGTGTCGTTGGATCGACAACTTTGCTCGGGTCGGCGTCGCATCGACTGCGTCGACCGTCCCGAAGCCGAAGAGGCTGCCGCCAAGCGACACTTCGGATTATGTTCGGTTATGGAACTTAAACAGAAGTTATCCATCCTCTCCGACGCCGCGAAATACGACGCATCCTGCGCTTCCAGCGGTGCGAAAGGCCGCAAAGCAAAGGGCAACGGCATCGGTTCGACCGAGGGCACTGGCATTTGCCACAGTTACACGCCCGACGGCCGCTGCGTATCCCTCCTCAAGATTCTTCTCACAAATTACTGCATCTACGATTGCGGTTATTGCATCAATCGCCGGTCATCCGGCGTGCAGCGCGCGCGATTTACGGCTGAGGAGGTCGTCAGCCTCACGCTCGATTTCTATCGGCGCAACTACATCGAAGGATTGTTTCTCAGCTCCGGAATCGTTCGCGATTCCGACTATACGATGGAGCAGATGATCCGCGCCGCAAAGAGCCTGCGTGTCGATCATGGATTCGCCGGCTACATCCATCTCAAGACAATCCCCAATGCGAATTCCGAGCTGATCAAGGAAGCTGGCCGGTGGGCCGATCGGCTCAGCATCAATGTCGAGCTGCCGCGCCAACATGATCTCGACCGGCTCGCTCCCGAGAAGAATCTCGTTCAGATCACGCGGGCGATGGGCATTGTGCGCGAAGGAATCGCCGAAGCGAAAGAAGATCGCGCGCGGGTGGAGAAATCTTCGTCGAGCAGGTCGCCGCTTGCGTTTTCTCCAGCCGGCCAGGCAACGCAGATGATCGTCGGTGCAACTGATGCATCGGATGCCGCGATTCTTCAGACGTCCTCAGCGCTTTACGGAAAGCAGCGTCTCAAGCGGGTCTATTATTCCGCGTTCAGCCCTATCCCCGATGCGTCGGCGGTCCTTCCGCCATTGGCGCCTCCATTGCTGCGCGAACATCGGCTCTATCAGGCCGACTGGCTCATGCGCTTCTATGGATTTGCGGTGCACGAGCTGACAACTCCAGCAGCGCCGAATCTCGACCTCGCGATCGATCCAAAGCTTTCGTGGGCGCTTCGCAATCGCGACCAGTTCCCGGTAGACGTGAATACCGCGTCGAAGGAGGCGCTGTTGCGTATTCCCGGAGTTGGTGTGCGGAGTGTCAAGCGAATTCTCTCGTCGCGCCGCTGGCATCGGTTGAGACTCGACGATCTCACGCGGCTTCACGTCGCGATGGGGCGCGCGATGCCATTCCTGTCCACCGCGGATCATGCGCCGACGCGTATCGGGCCTGATTCGTCGAATTTAAGGAAATCGATTTACGCCGCGCCTCAATTGGATCTGTGGTCATCGCCATCGGTGTCAGCAATCACCGGCGAGCTGTGAGCGCGACCATCGATCTCGTTCCTGATCTGGCCGCTCGCTGGCGTGCGACTGCGAGACAATGCCTGCACCTCGAGCTCAGCCCTGATGCGATTGCCTGGAATCACTTTGGCGGTGCGAGCCTGCTGTTTGGCGGCGAGATCGAAAACGCTTCATCCTCGCCGCAGGTTAAGCAAGTCTCGCGGCGGTTCGTCTCGCTTGCCGCAAGCATCGCCTGCCACCGCGATGAGAATCGGTGGTCACTCCTCTACTCGGCCCTCTGGAGACTGACTCACGGCGAGCCGTATCTGCTTTACGTGGCGTCCGATCCGCTCATCAGCCGGCTCTCGACGATGCATCGCGGAGTGCGGCGCGCCTCGCACAAGATGAAGGCGTTCGTTCGCTTCAAGGCAGTAGTTGACCAAGGGCACCCAGAAGATTCGGAGTACGTTGCGTGGTTCGAGCCCGCGCACGCGGTTGTCGAGAGAACGGCCCAATTTTTCGTGGACCGGTTTCGCTCAATGCGGTGGAGCATCCTCACTCCTGACGGATGCGCGCGATGGGATCGACAATCGCTCACGCTCACGCCTGGGATCGAGCGTCACGAGTCACCCGCTTCGGAGGACAATCTCGACGATTTATGGCGAACGTACTACGCGGGAATCTTCAATCCGTCGCGGTTGAATCGCGCCGCGATGCTGGCGGAGATGCCGAAGTCGTATTGGAAGAATCTTGCCGAAGCGTCGATCATCGAGACATTGTCACGCGATGCACCGTCACGAATGTCGGCAATGATTGCGCAGACATTGGAGCCGCCTGCACCGCTTCCTGCCGATCTTGACGCGATCGAGTCTGCGGCGCCGCTCCCGTTGTCGCGCGATGAGACGAGTTGGGATGCAGACTTCGATCCCGGCTGGCGAGTGGCGCGACGGCGGGCGGGCAAAGTGACGCGCGTTTCACCGACGGGACTTTCAAATGGATCATCTACAGTTCTCGTTGGCGTTGCCGGCTGGACCGATCCGACACTTCTTGCTCCCGGAGTTTTTTATCCAGACGACGCTGTAACACCCGAAGCACGACTGCGTTTCTACGCCGAGCAGCTGCCGATGGTCGAGGTGGATGCGACGTAC
>JBBSFT010000174.1:0-5258 GCA_038254845.1 Gemmatimonadales bacterium
ATCGTGGTACCATGAATGGTGGTCGCGCGCTGCGCTCATTGAGCTCACATCCAACTCCAGTCATGTAGATGCGTAAAGCACTGTTTGCGATTCTCATTGCGGTACCGCTCGCGGCGCAGCAGCCGTCCACTTTCGATTTTTCCATCAAGAACATCATGCGCGGGCCGGAGCTTTACGGGCGGCAGCCGCAGGATGTCCGATGGAGCGCGGACAACAAGTGGATTTATTTCACGTGGCTCGAGCCAGGCAGTGACTGGCGCGATCAGGCGAAACGATTTCGGGTTCGCGCAGTGCCCGGATCGAAACCGGAGCGTGTAAGCCCTGCTGCGTTCGACTCGGTCGGTGCATTGGTCACCACCGGTGAGCGATCGAGCAACGGTCGGTATCAGGCCGTCGAATACGGCGGCGATATCTACATCACCGATCTGAGCAAAGGCACAACGCGACGGCTGACGCAGACCAATGTGCGCGAGCACGATCCCGAGTTTTCGAAAGATGGCACGAGGGTCTTCTATATCAGTAACAACAATGCGTACTCGATCGATCTGAACGGTGGTCTCGTTCGTCAGCTGACTGATTTGCGAGCGGGGCCGGAGCTGCCGGATTCCGCGAAGGCGGCCGGACAGCGCGGCCGTCTCGAGCAGCAGCAGCGTGACCTGTTCGATGCCATTCGGGATCGTGTGCGAACCGACAGCATTGCGCGCGCTGACCGCAAAGCCCGCGACGCGAGAGCGCTCAAGCCCTACTACACACAACGAGGCGAAGAGCTCGCCACGATATCGCCATCGCCCGACGCGAATGGTCTCATCATCACAACGCGCGTCCCCGCTCAGGCAAAAGGCAACGATATTCCGCGTTTCATCACCGAGAGCGGATACACCGAACAGATTCACGGTCGCGACAATGTCGGCGACATTCAGGACAAAGGCCGCGTCGGTTTCATCAATCTCGCCACCGGGAGCCTTACCTGGCTCAAGCCGTATCCTTCCGACAGCGCCGATGGTTTTGCACTTCCCCTCGGCTGGAGTGCAGACGGGAATCGCGGCGCGTTTTACGCGTACACGGCGGACAATAAGGTTCGGGTTCTTCAAACAATCGATGCATCAACCGGAAAGCTCACTGCTCTCGAGACGCTGCGCGATTCAGCGTGGGTCGACGGACCGTGCGCGTTCGGCTGCACGGGATGGTACGATGGCGGACGTCGCTTCTATTACGTATCGGAAGCCAGCGGATACGCGCATTTGTATACAGTGGCTGCCGATGGATCAGACAGGCGCCAGCTGACGAGCGGCAAGTGGGAAGTTCTCGACGTCAACTTGTCGCCGGATGAGAAGACTTTCTATCTCCAGACAAACGAGCCATCGCCTGCCGAAGAGCAGTTCTACACGATGTCCGTGACTGGCGGAGCCCGGCAGCGGGTGACGACAAAGTCCGGGCGTCATCGCGTTGTCGTGTCGCCGAACGGACAGATGCTCGCGGACGTGTATTCGTACGTGAATCGTCCGCCCGAGCTGTATCTCATGCCGAACAAGGCAGGGGCGGAGGAGTCGCAGCTGACGGTGAGCCCGAGCAAGGAGTGGTTCTCGTTCAACTGGATCGTGCCCGAGCTGGTGATGGTGCCTGCGTCGGATGGGATCATGGTGCCGGGGCATATCTATCGGCCGAAGGACATGAACGCCCAGCCGAACGGCGCGGCGGTGATTTTCGTTCACGGTGCGGGATATCTGCACAACGTCGGCAACTTCTGGTCGGAGTATCCGCGCGAGTATCAGTTCAATCAGTTCCTCGCGTCGAAGGGATACGTGGTTCTCGACATCGACTATCGCGGCTCGGCGGGATACGGTCGCGACTGGCGGACGGCGATCTATCGCTACATGGGTGGACGCGATCTTCAGGATGAGGTCGATGCGTCGAAGTATCTGACGAAGAATTTCGGGATCGATCCGGAGCGGATCGGGATGTATGGCGGCAGCTATGGCGGGTTCATGACCGAGATGGCGTTGTTCACGCAGCCGCAGTATTTCGGCGCCGGCGCGGCGATTCGGAGTGTGACCGACTGGGCGCATTACAATCACGGCTACACGTCGAACATCCTGAACTCGCCGCAGACCGACACCATCGCGTATCGCCGCTCATCGCCGATCTATTTTGCAAATGGTCTCAAGGATCCGCTGCTCATTCTTCACGGAATGGTCGACACGAACGTTCTCTTTGCGGATGATGTGCGGCTCGTGCAGCGGTTGATCGAGCTTGGCAAGGAGAACTGGGAGCTTGCGGTGTATCCAGTCGAGGATCACGCGTTCGTGCGGCCGTCGTCGTGGACGGATGAGTACAGGAGGATATTCAAGATCTTCGAGGACAATCTTCCGTCGCGGGTTCCGATCAAGCCCGACACGCCGTGATCGACAGGATGAGTGTTCTCCTCTCCAGCATCGCGCGAACCGTTCGCGCGATAGTTGGCGTGCCGGATTACGAGAGGTATGTCGAGCACGTGCGGCACGCGCATCCAGGGGCTGAGCCGATGACGAAGAAACGGTTTGCGACGGAGTGTCTGGAGAACAAGTATTCGAGGCCGGGAACCCGATGCTGCTGATTCGTTCTACTGAAGAGCGTTCCTGGTTCGGGTGACTCGCCACCACGTTCCGTCGGGCTCGGTGAGGCGGCGCCGCGCACTTGCGGCATTTCTTGCCATAGTTGTATCAATTGCGGCCGCCTGGCCCCAGCACCTTTACGGACAGTCGACCCTCCTGACCGTGATCGTGAGCCGCGCAACTTCAAACTCTCCAATTGTCGGCGCTGATGTTGTTGTCCCCCGGTTCGGTTTGACCGCACGAACTGACAGCCTCGGAAAAGTCGCGTTCAACGATCTCAAAGCAGGCGTGGTCAGCGTCAGCGTTCGATATCCGGGATTCACGTCGATAACCAGGAGCGTAATGCTCGGTCTAAGCGACTCGACAGATGTGTACGTGAGTTTGGAGCCCGTTGGGTTTTCTCTCGATACGGTGCGGGTACGCGGCCAGGCAGAACCTCAGTTTCTGAGTGACTTTCTTGCACGGAAGCGAATGGGGCTCGGCCGTTTTTTGACTCAGGAGCAACTGGATAGTGCCGGGCACGAGTCACTGGGCGACTTTGCATCGAGGCGCTTCACCGGCGTCAGAGCGGTTTGGTCGCTTGACCGATCGAGTATGTCCCTGCAATCTCTCAGAGGCTACTACTCACTGGGCGGTCACGGTAAAGGAGTTTGCAACGTTCAGGCCTATGTTGATGGAACGCTTTCGACGGGAATGGATCTCGCCGGCCTTACCTCTGCTGACGTCGCTGGAGTTGAGTTCTATTCGAACGCGCCGCCCGTCCAATACGCTCGCGCTGGTTCCGGGTGCGGCGTCATGCAAGTGTGGATGCGGCGATGAAGTTAGTAATGGTGCACCACCCCCCGCGCTATTGAGCAGGAATCGTTCGTCCGGGTGCAACGACAGCCATCCCGATCGCCGCGAGCAGTGCCAGCGACGCACCAAACAGAAACGCAGTCGGCGCGCCAACTCGATCCCAGATCGCACCGAACATCAACGATGCCGGCAACGCGCCGAGACCGATCGCAAGATTGTACCAGCCAAATGCGACACCCCGTTTCACCTTCGGCACGATGTCGGCAACGAGCGCCTTCTCAGTCCCCTCGGTCATCGCGTAAAACAATCCGTACGTCGCAATGAGCGCCCACGCATGCCACGGCGCAGTCGCTCTCGAGAAACCCAAATACACTGCTGCATATAAAACCCAGCCCGCAACGATCAACGGCTTCCGTCCAACCCGGTCCGACAATCCGCTGAGCCACGTTCCAAACACCGATTTCACAAGGTTGAGCACCGCCCAGAGAATCGGCGCGAGCGCGATCGCAACACCGAGCTGATTCGATCGCAACAACAGAAATGCATCCGTCGAGTTGCCGAGCGTGAAGAGAAGAACAACGCCGAGATAAGCCCAGAACCTGCCGCTCAGCTTCTCCGCGGTGGACAGATGAGGCTTGGTCGGATCCTCAGGCGTGACAGGAGCCTCGATGTCGCGCACCGCGACGACGAGCACGATGAACGCGCACACACCCGGAATCGCGGCGAGCCAGAATACATTCCTGAGCGAGAGGTTCATGTAGCGAAGAAGCGCGAACGCGATGAGCGGCCCGACAACGGCCCCCGCATTGTCAGCCGACGCGTGAAATCCGAATGCCCGCCCTCGCATTTCCGGCTCAACCGAATCCGCAAGCAGCGCATCACGGGCCGAGCTTCTGATGCCCTTCCCGACTCTGTCCGCGACGCGGATGCCAAGTACGACACCAGCGCTTTGCGCCAAAGCGATGAACGGCCGCACCGCTGTCGCAATGCCATATCCCCACACGACGAACGGCTTCCGCTTCTTCACCTTGTCCGACCACCACCCGCTCGCCAGCTTGAGCAACGACGCCGTCGACTCGGCCGCTCCCTCGATCGCCCCGATAAAACTCGCGTTCGCTCCGAGCACGGTGCTGAGAAACACCGGCAGGAGCGGATAAATCATCTCCGTCGCTACGTCGGTGAGAAAACTCACCCCCGACAGCGCGAAGACATTGCGACTCAGCTTGCCGGCGATATCCTCACCTCCGAGTTGTCGCCAACGGTGACTTCTCCGACGACACCCTCGAGAACGGTCTCATCGCCAACGAGTGAATTAGTCAGCCTCGACAGCGAGATCTTCGATCCTGTCCCCACAATCGTGTGACTGAGATACGAGCTGTCGATCACGCTTCCTTTTCCGATCGAAACGTTTGGCCCGATCGTGGAGTTCTTCAACGTCACGCCTTCTTCGACATAGACGGGATCGATGACGGTCGACCCGTCCGTCGTGTCGGGCTTTCTCGCGCGGCCTTTCATCAGCATCGTCTGATTTGTCTCGAGCATCGTCTCGATCTTGCCCGCGTCGTACCAGCCCTCGACATCGATCACCTGAATCTTCGCGCCCTTATCGATCATGTACTGGAACGCGTCGGTGAGGTAATACTCGCCCTGGTTCTGCGGCGCGGCGAGCACGTGATCGATGCCCTCGAACAGCAGTTTCCAGTTCTTTATATAGTAGAGTCCAATGTTCGCGCGCTTCGAGATGGGCGTCTTCGGCTTCTCCACGATCTGCGTCATGTTGCCATCAGTGTCGGTAACGACAACACCAAAACGCTGATAGTCTTCCACTTCCTTCGTCCAGATGATTCCGTCGGCGTCACTTCTGTTGACGAC
>JBBSFT010000175.1:0-5210 GCA_038254845.1 Gemmatimonadales bacterium
GATTCGTCGCGCTCGCCTGCGTGTCCTTGAAGAGATGAATGGTGCTCTGCATCGCCGTCACGTTGCTGAAAACCGTGAACGGTGCAAACGGCTCAGCGATGAAGCCAAGGTCTTTTCGGGCCTCGAGTTCGACTCCGTAGTTGTCAGCGCTTTCCGCATTCGTGAAGAACACCGTTCGCGTTCCCGAGCCCGCTGCGCGATAGACGCGCTCGATCGGCAGATCGAACTTCTTCGCGAAGAGCCCAACGCTCAGCACTTCTCCTGCGTTTGGATACCACTCCCAACGGAGGTCAGCATTGCGGACCCTGGTGCGCTGAAGGTTTTCATTCCCCTGCGTGTCGTCTCCATTCAGAACGTCGCGGCTCTTGATTGGCGAGAGCTCGCGGTATTCCGGGCGGGCTAGCGTGCGCGACAGCGACAGGCGGACCTGCTGTGACTCGGTCAACTTCATGTTGAGCGCTACAGAAGGAAGTACATCGTTCCAGCGCTTCTGAGTGGAGACCGCCGAGCCGAGCGTCGAGAACGCACTCACATCGAGGCGATCCCTCTCGTAGCGAGCGCCGCCAATCAATCTCAGCCGGCTCGACAGCGCAAGCTCGGTCATCGCAAAGGCAGCGGAGATTCTGTCACGTGCGCTATAGGATCCACCCTGCGCCAGCGGACCGATGTCGAGCACATTGCTGTTTGCCAGCCGACCGTCAAAAATCTCTTCGGCCGGAAGCTCGCGGACGGCGTTTGAAATTCCATTCGCGCTGATGGCGTATGCTCGCGTGTCAGCATCGCGATCTGTAGACCTGAACAGCGTTCCGATCTTCACGGAGCTGGCGATGTCTCTGCCGAAAGTGAGCTGATAACTCGCGGAACCCTCGCGCGAGTTCTCGGACAGGTCGGAGAAAGTGCGCGTCGCTCCACCGTTGCCTGAGTTCTGCCAGCGAAGAATATCCGGACCGTTTGGGGTATCGCGCTCGATTGCCTGAACGAATTCTGAGCGATCTGGCTCGAACCGGCTTGCGCCACTGGCCGTGCCTGTCCATTCAATGCGCTGCCGTCCGCGCTGATTCTCGCCCGCGAGCTGCAGAGACTTCACGCCTCTCTCCACATAATCCATGCGGCTGATGCGGGCGCGAATACCTTCATTCTCGAACGAGCCGTTTTCAATAATTGCGGAGTTATCTGCCGTCCGGTTGTAGATGCCGTTCAGCGAAACGCGTGAGCCTGCGCCAAGCATGGTGCTGAAGGTGGCAAGGCCGCCCCAGAGAACACCCTGGTTCGCGCGCTGCCCAGT
The DNA here is from genome assembly GCA_038254845.1 of Gemmatimonadales bacterium. GTDB lineage: Bacteria > Gemmatimonadota > Gemmatimonadetes > Gemmatimonadales > Gemmatimonadaceae > UBA4720. The sequence continues at coordinate 1,286 of JBBSFT010000175.1, forward strand.
GAACCGGTCGATTTCCCTCGTCGTGCCGGGTATGTTGCCCCGATCGGCGAGAGCGCGCACATCATTGTCGCGGTAATCTGTGGTTGACGCAAACGACCCGGACAAGAGGTATCCGAGGCGATGGCCAAAGAGGAGCGGATCGTTTCCTCCAAAAGATGCGGATGACGAGATGTTCGGGCTGGCCGTGCTGTTGCCAGGAATCCACGCGTTCCTGAACTGGCCGACAAGCAGATTCTTGTCACCCTGATTCAGGTTGATCGCCTGGAAGTTGCCGGCCGACCGTACGAGCGACGGAAGGCTACGTTCACCGTTGACAGCTCCAAGCCTCTCGCCGCCGACAGAAAGTGGAGCGATGACGCTGCTGCCGGTTGCGCCCGACTCATATCCACCGTTGATCTGAAACGAGCCAGTGCGATGCGCCGGGAATTCTTTCGTCTTGATGTTGACGAGCGCACCCGAGAAATCGCCTTGGAGGTCGGGCGTGAACGTCTTCGTAGTAGTGATCGACTGCAGCAGTCCGGAAGGAAACATGTCGAGCGGAACGACTCGCTTTTCCGGCTCGGGGCTCGGGATGCGGGCACCGTTCATCGAGCTTGTCGTGTATCGCTCACCCAGGCCGCGCACGAAAACGTACTTGCCGTCCTGAACCGTCACGCCGCTAACGCGCTGAACTGCCTGCGAGGCACTTGCGTCCGGACTCCGCGCAATCTGCTCGGCGGTAATCGAATTGACGACACCGACCGCAGTGCGCTGAGTGTTGAGCGCTTCGCTGACTGTACCCCTTTCGGACGATGCTGTCACGACCTGCGTCGAGAGCTGAACTGTCGCGCCCGCGAGGGCGATGCTCTGATCGGCCGTCTTGCCAGCACCGACAGTGATTCCTGTAACCTGTTTCGGGGTGAATCCAATCCGGCGGGCCGTCACGGTAACGGTGCCGGCAGGAACGTTATTTATGGAGAACAGGCCATCGACTCCGGTCATTGCTCCGATGGTTGTGCCGTTGATCTGCAAGCCCACATCAGTGAGACCTTTCCCGCTGGCGGCGTCAACGACCTGGCCGACGATGCGACCTGTTGCGGGCTGTTGCGAGGAAAGGGAGAGTGGGAGGAGCGAGGCGAGCGCGAGGGCGCGAAGAATCGAGTGTCGCATGGGCGCTGTCGTTGTCCGAGGTAAGTACAATCGGATGAGCGCCAGGCTGAAATGTCTGCCGCTCGGCATTGCGGAAGAATGGCGGTAGCGCGTCTCGGTTCAGCGACGGAATTGCACCAGCGGCGTAACGAGTTTGGCTATGCCGGAGACGAGGGAAGTGGTGACGGGAAGAACGCAGCGATGGAGGTGCCTTGCTGCGGAGTGCTGGAAGCGCGAACGCGGCCTCCGTGAGCTTCGGCCATGTGCCGAACGATCGCCAGGCCGAGACCTGTTCCTCCCTGTTCGCGTGAGCGACCGGAATCGACCCGGTAGAACCGCTCGAAGATTCTGCTCAGGTGATCCGCCGCGATTCCTTCGCCGGTGTCGCGCACGCCAACCCATACCCCGCGCGGGTCCGGCTCTGAAAACACGGTGATCACACCCTCAGCCGTGTGGCGAATGGCGTTCTCGACGAGGTTCGCGAGGATCTGGCGAATGGCGGTGCGGTCCGCATAGACTGTCTGCGCGTTGGCAGGAACGTACGTGCGAATCGACAGACCTTTCGCAGCGGCTGCAGCGTCGAGCGAGCTTACGACATCCGCAATCATCTCGGTTACGTCGATCTCCGACGGCTTGGGAATCCAGCCGCCCGACTCGATTCTCGACAGATCGAGGAGGTCGTCAACGATTCGCTGCATGCGGCGGGTATTCACGAGAATCATCCCGGCGAATTCCTTTCTCGTTGACGACGGGGGGTCGTCCTCGGCGAGCGTCTCAGCGAAGCCGCCAACAATCGTGAGCGGAGTGCGCAGCTCGTGTGACACGTTCGCGACGAAATCGCGCCGTACTTTCTCGAGCGCCTCGAGCTGAGTAGACAGTCGGTGCAGGGAAGACGCGAGTTCACCGACCTCACCCGGCGCGCGGGTCACCGGCCGCTCATGAAAATCGTGCGCGGCAAGGGCGTGCGCGACATCGCGCAGCTCGATAATCGGGCGCGACACATTCCTCGCGAAGAGAAACGCGACCAGCATCGCGCCGATGAGTGCGACGACACCAGCCGTGACGATGTCGCGCTGTGCGCGATCGAAGATCGCGTCAACCGTGCCGGTACCGACCGAGACCCGGGCGACGCCGCTGGCCGCGCGGACGGCGACGTAAAGTTCTTCGTCTCCGCGAGACGGGCTGCGCCGCCGCGCACTCCCGACTCCCGATCGTCGCGCCTCGACTACCTCCGGACGAGCTGAATGATTCTGTAAACTCCTCAGCCCATCGCCGTCGAACTCGGAGTCGCCGACGACCACACCGGATGAGTCGATGAGGGTGACACGCCGATGCAGGGCGCCACCGTCGGCATCGGCGAGAGAGTCCGCGTCGGCGACGCCTCGCCATTGAGTCGCGACGAGCCGGGCTTCTCTCTCGAGATTCGCTGCGTTTTCATCAGCGATGTTGTTTCTGAGCCTGCTATCGACGATTGCGGCGATGGCGATCACGAGCACCGCAATCAGAACGAACGAGTAAAGAAGAAGTCGCTGCGCCAGCTTCACGCGCTGGACCGGGCCTCGTCATTGAACCGATATCCGAAGCCCCGCACCGTCTCGATGAGATCGCCTGCGGGCCCGAGTTTCGCGCGTAGCCGCTGAACGTGCATGTCAACCGTGCGGGTCTGGATATCGGGCGCCGCATCCCACACCGTTTGAAGGAGATGCGAGCGGGCCTGCACTCGTCCCTTTCTCTCGGCCAGTAGCAAAAGAAGCTTGAACTCTGTTGGCGTCAGCTCGACTTCCGATCCGGCAACCGTCACCCGATGCGCGGCGCGATCGACCAATAGCGACCCGATTGAAAGCACGTTATTCGCTGCGGCGGACGGGCCCACCCGTCGGAGAATCGCCTTCACCCGCAGCACAAGCTCCTGCGGGCTGAACGGTTTCGTGAGGTAGTCGTCGGCGCCGAGCGACAGGCCTTCGATCCGGTCTGGCTCGTCCCGGCGGGCGGTGAGCATGAGCACCGCGATATCGCGGGTCTGATCACTCGCGCGGATCTTCTCGAGAACTTCAAACCCGGACATTCCGGGAAGCATGAGATCGAGAATCATGAGCGCAGGGCAATCCCGGCGTGCTTGCTCGAGAGCATCCGCGCCGGTTGTCGCTGTCACCACGCGATAACCGGACTTTGCAAGGTGATACGTGACGAGTGCGACAATGTGCGGCTCGTCGTCGACGACGAGCACGAGGTCGCTGCCCGCCGGGCGCTGTTCCATGCCCTTAAACTTCGCCACCACCCCGGAGCGGGTCAACGCAGGGTATGTCACGATTGCGTGACACACCTGCACACGCCAGCCCGCTACTGATGCAGCAGCATATAGCGAACGACCTGATCGGCGAGCCAGTCGCGCACCACTTCGCTGTAGTGAATCGAGTCACCGATATGATCGGCGGACGTTCGCCAGGTTGCACCGTTGTCGTCCGACGTCCGCTGGGCGAGCTCGATCAGGCCAACTCCGCGAGCGGCCGCGAGCGATCTGATGCGGCTCTTGAGCGGAGGAATGTTGCCATTGGAGTAGGCGCGCGGCGCAAGCGTCGTAATCATCAGGTGATCTGCCGCATGACCGGCGGCAATCCATTGGTCGATCATCCACTCGATGTTCGCCGCCGACTGATCCGGCGTGAGGTTGTCGGCAAAATCGTTTGTGCCAACGGATATGTACGCAAAGTCGGAAACGGCGGGAACGAAAGCTTTCTGCCTTACGATCGCACCCTGGGGATAGTTGTCACCGGATTCGCCGCCGCTCCACGGCGCA
>JBBSFT010000176.1:0-5072 GCA_038254845.1 Gemmatimonadales bacterium
CGACGGCGCCCGCAAGCCCTACTACCACCTGGTTCTTCTCGCCAGGAATGAGATCGGCTACAAGAATCTGATCAAGCTTTCGTCGCTGGGCTACACGGAAGGCTTCTACTCCAGACCGCGCGTGGACCGCGAGCTGCTCGCCCGCTACAACGAAGGCATTATCGTCTCCTCCGCGTGCATGGCCGGCGAAGTAGCAGTGAACCTCCTCAACGACAACTGGGACGCGGCGCGAGAAACTGCGTCGTGGTACGCAAACACCTTCAAGGACTACTACCTCGAGGTTCAAGCTCACAACTCCGAAAATCAGGCGGAGCTGAACAAGAGAGTTTTCAAGCTAGCCGACGAAATCGGCGTGTCGGTCGTCGCCACCAATGACGCGCACTTTCTCCGCGCCGAAGACCACGAATCTCACGACGTGCTTCTCTGCATTGGACTCGGGAAGGATTACAGCTCGCCAGACCGTATGCACTATGACAAGGGTCTGTACTTCAAGCATGCTGGCGAGATCAGGGATGCCTTCCCCGACCATCCGGAAGTTCTCGAGAACACGCTTCAAATAGCCGACGAGTCGTCGATCTCGCTGTCGAAGAAATATCAGGTCCCCGCGTTTCCGCTCCCACCCGAAGCGTCTACAGAAAATGATCTACTCGTCTCGCTCTCCGAGTCGGGCGCTCATTATCGATACGGAGAGGAGCTGTCGCAGGAAGTTCGCGACCGCCTCAAGTACGAGCTTGGCGTAATCACGAAAACGGGGTACGCCGGATACTTCCTCATCGTCGCCGACTTCATCAAGGCTGCCCGCGACAAGGGAATTCCAGTCGGGCCCGGGCGCGGATCGGCAGCGGGCTCACTCGTCGCGTATTGCCTTCGTATCACCGATGTTTGTCCGCTCAGATTCGATCTGCTGTTCGAGCGATTCCTGAATCCGGAACGCGTGTCGATGCCCGACATCGACGTCGACTTCTGCTTCGAGCGACGCGGAGAAGTGATCGACTACGTCCGCGAGAAATACGGTCGCGACTCCGTTGGCCAGATCATCACGTTCGGCACGATGAAGTCGCGGGCCGCTGTAAAGGATGTCGGTCGCACGCTTGGCTTCACGCCGGCCGAGACCGACGCCCTCGCGAAGCTCATTCCGAATGCGCCGAACTTTTCGCTCACGGTCAAGGAAGCGATCGACAAGGTCCCCGAAGTACGCAAGCTGTATAGAGACGAAGAGCGATACCGCGAGCTTCTCGATTTCGCGATCGCGCTCGAAGGTCTCTCTCGACACGCAGGCGTGCATGCTGCCGGAATCGTGATCGCACCGGGCCCGCTCGACGACTACGTGCCGACGATGACACAGAGCTCGAAAGGCTCTGGTGCGGGCAGTGACGACAGCACTGTAGTCACGCAGTACGACATGAACGCGCTCGAGAAAGTCGGAATGCTGAAGATGGACTTCCTCGGCCTCACGACTCTGACGGTGATCTCCGACGCGCTCGCGTCGATTCGCGCACGCACGGGAACTGCACCCGACCTCGACACGCTACCGCTCGAAGATGCAGAGACATATCGCATGCTTCGCGCAGGCAAGACGGCTGGCGTCTTCCAGTTCGAATCGAATCTCGGAACTGATCTTCTCAAGAGCATGCGCGCCGACCGCTTCGACGATCTCGTCGCTTCGAATGCGCTCATGCGTCCTGGCCCGCTCGATGCCGGAATGCACAAGGTCTACATCCGGCGCAAAAAGGGCGAAGAGAAAGTCAGCTACCAGCTTCCGGAGCTGGAAGAGATTCTCAACACCACGTACGGTGTCATCACCTATCAGGAACAGGTGATGCGCATCGCACAGAAGCTCGCGGGAATTTCTCTCGCCGAAGCCGACGTGCTCAGAAAAGCGGTCGGTAAGAAAGACGCGGAGCTGATCAGGTTCGAGCTCGGGAAGTTCGTCGAGAAAGCTGTCGCCCGCGGCTACGACCCGAAGATCATCGACGACATCTCCGGACAGATCGAAACGTTCGGCCGTTACGGATTCAACAAGTCCCACTCCGTCGCGTACTCGATCATCTCGTTCCACACGGCGTGGCTCAAGACGCACTACCCTGCCGACTTCATGGCTGCGCTCTTGTCGGCAATGATCGGCGACACGGACAGTGTCGTCAAATACATCAATGAAGCGCGCGAGATCGGCATCGAACTTCTGCCGCCCGACGTGAACGAATCCGGTTACAAGTTCACTGTTATCGGCGACAAGAAAATCCGCTTCGGGCTTGGCGGAATCAGAAACATCGGCCGGTCGGCGATCGACTCGATCCTCACGGCGCGTCAAAATGGTCCATTCACGTCGATCTTCGATCTCGCGTCGCGCGTTGACCTTCGCGTCTGTAACAAGCGGGCGTTCGAGGCACTGATCCCATCTGGCGCGCTCGACGGACTCGGTGGCAATCGCGCCCAGTACATGACGATCCTCGACACGGCTCTCCGCGAAGCATCACTCCAGCAGGAAGAGGCTGCCTCAGGCCAGGTCTCGATGTTCGGCACACCAGCGGCGAACGGGAACAAGGCGACCAACGGCCACGAGCAGACGCTTCCCAATATCGCGCCCTGGTCAGAGTCCATCAGGCTCGCGAAAGAAAAGGAAATTCTCGGCTTCTACATATCCGGACATCCGCTCGAGCCATTCTCGACCGAGTGCGAGTTGTTCGCCACCCACAAGGTTGCCGATCTGGGGACGTGGAGTCTCGACCCGATGGCGCTCGCGGTCGTCGTGACCGCCATCAAGCGTCAGACGAGCAAGAGAAGCGGTGCCGAGTTCGCCCGCCTGACAATCGAAGACTTTTCCGGGTCAACTGAAGTGCTCGTCTTCCCCGAGAAGTGGTCGGCCCTGTCGGACCAGGTGAAGACGGACATTCCGATTCTTCTGAAGGGCGGTTACGCCCGGCGGGACCAGGACGCTGACAACCCGTCGTTCGTCGTGGAATCGGTTACAAAGCTGGCCGAGCTCCGCGCGAACGGCCTGGTGATGATCGCCATCGAGCTGAAGCGCTGTGCCGACGCGGCACCCGGCATCATGAATGAGGTTCGCTCGATTGTCGAATCGTATCCCGGCACCGTCCCGCTCGAGGTACAATACAGCGATGGGAACGGGTTGCGGGCCACGCTTCGTTCCCGCAGTTTGAAACTCGCCGTTAGCACTGCGGCGATGAGCGAGCTTCGCTCGCTTCTCGGCGAAGACTCGGTACGTTTGCAACGCGGGAGCAAATAGGTGGCGACGTCTGGACAAGCGCTGGACTTCGAGAAACCGATAGTCGAGCTCGAAAAGCAGATCGAAGAGCTCAAGCGTCTCGCCGGTGAACGGCAGATGGACGTGGTTGAGGAAATCGCTCCGCTGGAAGGTAAGCTTGCAGAGCTGCGAGAGCAGATTTATCGCAACCTCACGCCGTGGCAGCGCGTGCAGGTCGCTCGAAATCCGAAGCGGCCTTTCACGTCGGAGCTGATCGAGCTCGTCTTTACCGATTTCGTCGAGCTGCATGGCGACCGAGCGTTCCGGGACGATCCGGCGATTATCGGCGGATGGGCGCGCCTCGATGGCGAGACCATCATGGTCATGGGCCAGCAGCGCGGCCGCGACACGAAGGAGTTGCTGAAGCGCAACTTCGGCATGCCACACCCCGAGGGATACCGGAAGGCCCTCCGGTTGATGAAGCTTGCGGAGAAATTCCACGTCCCTGTGCTTACATTCATTGATACGATGGGTGCGTGGGCCGGGATCGGCGCAGAAGAACGCGGTCAGTCCGAAGCGATCGCGCGCAATCTTATCGAGATGACCTCGCTCACTGTGCCAATCGTGGCAACGGTGATCGGCGAAGGCGGATCAGGTGGTGCACTCGCTCTCGGTGTCGCTGACAGGGTTTTGATGATGGAGAACGCGGTATACTCAGTCATCAGCGTAGAGGGCTGCGCAACGATTCTCTGGAAAGACGGCAAGAGTCCCGAGATGCGTGACAAGGCTGCAACAGCACTCAGGGTTACCGCGCCCGATTTATTCGAGCTCCGGGTGATCGACGAAATCATTCCGGAGCCGCCGGGCGGTGCGCATACCGACCACGCCGCCGCGGCGAAGGTTCTGGGAGAAACGTTGAACAGACATCTCGAGGAGCTTCGGAAGTTCCGGCCCGAGAAGCTTGTTCGAAGACGCAGGCAGAAGTTCCTGCGGCTTGGTCAATGGACGGAGTAGTTTGGCCCATCTAATAGAAGTCGCGTTCAGGGGAAACCGAAAAGAGTTTTTTCTCTGGGACTATCCGAGTCCGCCCGCTCTCAAGACTGCGATCATCGTCGATGCCGACCGCGGCGAAGATCTCGGCATCGTTCATTCGCTCGGCGAGCTGGCCGGAATTCGTAACGGCGGCTGTGCCCACGGCTGCGGGACATCAGCGCCGACGCGAAAGGCGTTGCGCATCGCCACCGGAAAAGACAAATCCAGCGCAAGTGAGTTGCAGGGACTGAACGAGGACGCGCGCCGGAAGGGATCTGAGAGAGTTCGCGCCAACAACCTCGCCATGAAGCTGACCGACGCTGACTGGCAGTGGGACCGCAAGAAGCTGACGTTCTATTTCACGGCTGAGAAGCGGGTAGACTTCAGAAATCTCGTGCGCGACCTCGCATCGCTTTTCCGCACGCGAATCGAGTTGAAGCAGATAGGCGTTCGCGATGAGGCGAAGCGACTCGACGGAATTGGACGCTGCGGACGCCAGTATTGTTCTGCGTCATGGCTGCCCGAGCTTCGACCGGTGAACCTCGGCGTCGCCAAGGATCAGAAGCTCTCGCTCAACCCTGCGCAGATTTCCGGCGCGTGCGGCCGCCTCATGTGCTGCCTCCGCTACGAACACGAGTTCTACGTCCAGAGCAGAAAGCGATTTCCGAAGGAAGGGAAAGTCCTGACCACGGCAAAGGGCGAGGAGAAGCTCGTGTCGATCGACATCTTTCACGAGCGGCTGACTCTCAGAACTGCGGAAGGCGAAACTCGCATTGTGCCGCTCGCCGAATTCAATCGCGAAATGGCTGCCGTCGCAGGTGGAATAATCGAGACC
>JBBSFT010000177.1:0-5024 GCA_038254845.1 Gemmatimonadales bacterium
TGCGGGTCGTGACCAGAGCGGCACGCGGCCGCAGTGTGTCGCGAACTGCTGGCCACGTTGACGCCACAAACGCAGTGTCAACGTATGTATTTCGGACAACAGTCCAGAGCGAGTCGAAGGTAGAAACCGCAACCGCGGACGTGTTGGGTTCCGATCGAGGGGGGGCCGATGCTCGCGGTGAGGGCGGTACTGATGCGCACGCAGCAGCAGCGGCGGCGCAGCCAAGCGCACTCCATGCCTTCAATATTCTCTCGGCTCCGAACAATTTCATCAGTCTCGACGTCCCGGCCCGATAATAGCTAGAGTTGACTCCGATGCTAACAAGACGAATCGGCGCGCTCGACGTCTCGGTCATTGGCCTGGGATGCAACAATTTCGGCCGAAAGCTCGATGCCGGCGCCACTACCAAAGTAGTCAATGCCGCCGTTGAGGAAGGAATCAATTTCTTCGACACGGCAGACATTTACGGCGACACCAGGAGCGAGGAATTTCTTGGCCGCGCGCTCGGCAAACGCCGGCGCAATGTCATCATTGCGACAAAGTTCGGGTCGAAGATCGACGACGCGCATCAGGGCGCTCATCCGGACTACGTCATGAGAGCTGCCGAGGATAGCTTGCGTCGGCTCGGCACCGACTACATCGATTTGTATCAGCTCCACGAGCCCGACAGCACCGTCCCGGTCGCTGACACGCTCGGTGCTCTTGACCAACTGGTCAAGGATGGCAAGGTGCGCGAGATCGGGTGCTCGAATTTCACGCTGAAACACCTCCACGAGGCAGAGGCAGCGGTAAGCCGGGGTTCGGCCCGGTTTGTAAGTGTGCAAAACGAATACAGCCTGTTTCACCGCCAGCCGGAGATCGACATTCTGCGCGAGTGCAGTGCGACAGGTATGGCGTTTCTGCCCTATTTTCCGCTCGCGAACGGAATGCTGACCGGCAAGTACCGAAACGGGCATCCCGCGCCGAAGGGAAGCCGCATCGAATCGGGTTGGCACGGGGAGCTTCTTACCGATGAGAACATCGAGATTGTCGAGAAGCTCATCCAATTTGCAGCGGGGTGCGACCGGACGATCCTCGACCTGGCATTCTCGTGGCTGCTGACACGGCCAATGGTCGCCTCCGTCATCGCCGGCGCCACTTCGGCCGAGCAGGTTCGCGAAAACGCCAACGCCGGAACGTGGCACCTGAGCGATCTGGACCTGGAGACGATCAACGTCACCGCCCCGCTGAGGCGGTGACGCAACTGCAGATTTAGCTGAGCTTCACCATTGCCGCGTTCCACTGCGGCGTATCCTCATCTTCCTTGAACATCGTGTCGATGTCGACCACGATGTTCGCGCCCTGACGCGTGATTGCCAGGCGGTCCATTCCACGCGTCGCGCGGCCCGTAATGAAGTCGCCTTTCGGATCGTACTTCGAGTGATGCTTCGGGCACTGGAACTGCTTGGCGGTATCGTTCCAGCGGAGTGCGGTTCTCTGATGCGGACATGAGAGATTGAACGCGTAGATGACGTTCTGATACCGGGCGAGGATCACTTCATTCTGGCGATCGATCTGCACTCCGTCGGCAACGGGAATCGCATAGGTGATTCCCGTCTTTCCGCGGGAGAGAGCGTTGATCATGCTCACCGGAAGAGCCGATGCGGAGCGGGCGAGCCCGAGGCTTGCCATTACGCCGGCGGCGCCGATCGCCGCGTCGCGCACAAAATCGCGCCGGTTGCTGACGAGCGGGCATGTCCGGCAATCATCATGTGTCGGTTCGTGATCTATATGCATCAGCCGATCTCTATGAGTTTGTGTCAGTGTCAGACTGCGTTGGCCAGCGTTATTCCGGCCAGCAGTGTTGCACCCCAGAGAACAAGGCTCGAGACTGATGTCACCCGCAGGCGCTTCCAGAGTCTGTCGGTGTCGACCCCGTCGGTCAAAGACTTTCCCAGCACCGATTCCGTTCTCTGCAGTACTACACCGTTTAAAACCAGAAGGACCACGAACCCTAACTTGATCCAGAGAAACGGCGACTTGATGAACGTCTCGAGGTCGGACGTGAGCATCGCCAGGCCGGTGATGAAGAGCACGCTGAGCCCGATCAGCACGGGACGATGTGTTGCGGCGATCTCCTCGATGTGACGGTTCCTCGAGCCCGAATCGCCGGAGAGACGAAGCGTGGCGCGGTCGGCCGCGACTGCCAGGCCACCGCCAAAAAACATCGCGAGCAGATGTACCGCGACAACGCCGGTGGACAGAACGGTGGAATCGCTGTACGCCTGCTTCCATGGATCAAAGAAATGCTCGATGCCCTGAAGTGAGGAAATCATTTACCTGAGTTGATCGTTCGGATGTGCCGTCTGAGGACTCAACACCTGACCAGGATACTTCCCGCAACGCAATCACCGGTCCCACAATTGACGTCGAATTGACATCTCGATGATTGAACCCGAAACGGTAGCGTCCAATCTTGTTGCAGCCTCGTTGCAGATAACACGTACTGTGGAGCCAGAATGTTGATTCGCGCGTCTGTGCTGGTGTCGATGATGGTGCTATCTGCTTCCGCACGGGCGCAACGTCCCGATACAGCGACGACGAAGGCTGCGTTGATGGCAGCCGATCGCGCGCTCGCGGCGCGTGTCGAGACCGCCGGACCGCGCGCGTTTCTCGCGGCACTCGAGGCTGATGCGGCGGTGCTGTTTCCGGGTCGGCCAATTTTGCGGGGGGCCGCCCGGTCGCAGCGGCCGTTCCTGGCGAGGTATGATCGTCCGTCGTCATACACATGGAGTCCGGTGCACGCCGTGGCAAGCACTGACGGACAGTTCGGCTGCACCGTCGGTTTTTCGCGTTTCACCAACGCTGCGGACACGTCACACTCGCAGAAACGGGGCACTTACCTGACGTGCTGGCGGCGGGACGCTGGCGGGGATTGGCGTATCGCCGGACACGAGCGAAATGACAGCCCGGGAAGGCCACCGGTACTTGCTGACGGCTCGACGATCTCGTTTGCACCACATTCAGCTACCGTGTCCCTCGGCGGCCCCGGCGTCCGCGCGACGCAGGAGGCTGACGCGGCATTTGCGAGGCTTGGATCTGAGGCTGACGGGCCGGGGCCCGCCTTTGTCCGTTACGCCGCGACCGACGCCGTCGTGCTCAGCGGAGCGCGCTTTCCCCACGGGCTGACCGAGATCGCTGCCGCGTTTGACGGATTTCCTGCGGATCAGATCATCCGGTGGAATCCGATGCGATCGTTCGGGGCGGGGTCTGGCGGTCTGACCTACACCGTCGGGCATTCGAGCAGCGGCCCGCGCGTGGCGACCGCCGGCAAAACCCAGTTGAACAAGTACATGACCGTGTGGCGTCAGAACCCGGATGGCCGCTGGGTGTACATCTTCGATCTGGGCACGTCGAGATAGCCGGATTCGTTTCCGTCGCTACCGGAATGACCCGTTGATCTAACCGGACATCTGTCGCTGTGTCTCGTCTCCGGGCGGAGCGTCAAGCGCGATGCTCGCCGAGTGCGGCTCTGACAAGATCCGGGTGCCGAATCGTTGCCCTTCCGCGACCCTCTCGATCTCGATTGCGATTACTTCCATCCCCTGCTTCAGCCGCTCCAGCCGCTGAGCCGCGTCTCCCGACAACTGCGGCGGCGCGGCCGATCGATCACTTCACGGGGCGGTTTCGAGGAAGTTGATGGTCTTTTCCTTTTCCTGCGCCCATCGCAGCGCCCACGCATCCTGAAAGAGAAGCAGCGGGTTCGCCTTCGCATCGAAGAGCAACGTCGTTCCCTGACCCCGTGCAACACGCTCGATGTCATCCATCGGACCCGTGACCCACCGCGGGTAGCGCCCGGCAAACGGCTCGAACTTGCACGGTACGCCGTATTCACTCTCGAGACGAAACAGCATCACGTCGAACTGGAGCAATCCAACCGCGCCAACAATCGGAGTGGGGCTGGTCGTATCCGTTCCCGATGTGAAGAACACCTGCGCGGCACCTTCTTCCGTTAGCTGGCGCAAACCGGTGTCGAGCTGCTTGCGGCGCATCGGATCCTTCACGATCACCCGCGCAAAGTGCTCGGGAGGAAACCGTGGAATCCCCTGGAACTCGAGATTTCCATCGTTCGAGAGAGTGTCGCCAATTCGCAATACGCCTCTGTCCATCACGCCGATCACGTCGCCCGGCCACGCTTCGGTGATCGCGGTTCTCTCGCGAGCCATGAACTGCTGCGGTGCCGCCAGCCGCATCGGCTTTCCTGTCCGAACGTGATTCACCTGCATGCCAGCCTCGAACCGGCCTGAACACACGCGCACGAACGCGACCCGATCCCTGTGCCTCGGGTCCATGTTCGCCTGGATCTTGAACACGAACCCCGTAAACGCCAAATCAGTTGGCTCGATGATACCGGCGGTCGAGTCACGCGCGAGTGGCGGCGGTGCCAGCTCGAGGAATTCTCGGAGGAAGGGCTCGAGACCGAAGTTCGTGAGCGCGCTCCCGAAAAACACAGGCGATAACTCACCGGCCCGAAGCTCGTCGTGATCGAACGGATGTCCGGCTTCGTCGAGCAGCGTGACGTCATGTACAAGCTGCGCGTGTGACTCGTCGCCGAGAAGCTCGCGTAGCTCCACGCTGTCGAGTGATCCAACTTTGACTTCAGCTCGGGTCGCCCCGTGCTCCTCATCGCGGGAGAACAGGTGGATGAGCTCCCTGCGCCTGTCGTACACGCCAACGAAGGTTCCGTCGCGAAAGATCGGCCAGGTAACGGGATGACACTTGATGCCGAGGTCGGCTTCGACGTCGCTGATGAGCTTGAGTGGATCTTCGCCGGCGCGGTCGCACTTGTTGACGAACGTGAAGATCGGAATCCGCCGTTTCTTGCAGACCTCGAACAACTGCCGGGTTCGCTCCTCCACGCCTCGGCGATTGTCGAGTAGCATCACCGCGCTGTCAGCCGCGACGAGTGTCCGATATGTGTCCTCGGAGAAGTCCTCGTGGCCTGGCGTATCAAGAAGATTGACGTGATAACCGTCGTACTCGAA
>JBBSFT010000178.1:0-4944 GCA_038254845.1 Gemmatimonadales bacterium
AAACTCGAAAGAGACCTTCTATTCCACGAGAATTCCCCTGATGAAATCACTCGCGAGCCGACGATCATCGATCTGAGGGCAAATGTGGAGCTCGCGTATTTCGCGCGGCATGCCTCAAAACCCTTTTTCAGCAACCTGCTAGCCAAAAGCGCCGCCGGGAGCGTGACACTGCATCACGGCAAATATGCGGCAGCCGGACGGTGGCGTCCACACGCAGGTTGGACCGATTCACAGGACACTTCTTCGCAGTGGTTCCATGGGAATCTGATTATCGCCCTTTCCAAAAATGGAGCGGTCTGCGAAGTTGGCTCCCCTGAGTGGTCGAATCAAACCGGGTTGACATGGTATCACTGAGCACCATCCAATCGGCACTGTCACGCGATGAGCCCCACCGCCTGGCTGAGTTGCAGCGACAGCACGCACAGCGCCTGCAATCCCTCACCGCGTCACTGTCGATGGCGGCTACCCTTGCCGAGGTCGCAGACGCCGTCATAGAAGGTTCATGCGCCGCTTTCCCCGAGTCTGCGGCGACGATCATCGCTCGGCTTACTCCCGGAGGAGACGAGATCGAGGTGTTTGCGGCCAGCGAGCTGCCGGGCCAGGTGTTCGAGAACTGGCGTGCGTTTCCACTGTCATCGAACACACCAATTGCCGAGGTCGTGAGGTCCGGCGAAGTTCTCTGCCTCGAATCGCCTGACGATTGGACGAGCCGATATCCCGAGCTGGTTCACCTGCTTGCGGAAACGGGACACCGGGCTCAGGTCATCGCACCTCTGATTGCAGGGGGGCGGGTGATCGGCGCCGTGGGAATCGCGTTTATATCAGATCAAGCCTTCAGCGCGACCGATCGCGAATTTGCCTCGGCTCTTGCGCGACAGTGTGCAGTGGCAATCGAGCGCGCGCGCCTGTTCGAGACGGAGCAAATCGCACGGAAGGCGGCCGAGACGGCCAGCCGGGCGAAATCGGATTTTCTGGCGGCGATGAGTCACGAGCTGCGAACGCCGCTCAACGCCATTGGCGGTTACACCCAACTGCTCGAGATGGGAATCCACGGGCCGGTAACTTCCGAGCAGAGAGTTGCGCTCGAGAGGATACGAACGAGTCAGGCACACCTCGTGGGGTTGATCGATTCGGTGCTGGAATTCAGTCGCGCCGAAGCCGGGGCGGTTCGCTACGCCATAGTCCCTGTCAGCGTGAGTCAAACGCTCGAGTTTTGCGAGCAGCTTACCGCTCCGCAGATGAGGCGCGCCGAGCTCAGTTACAGTGTCGAGCTGAGCGAAGCAGACATGACCGTCCAGGCCGACCCGCAACAGCTGCGGCAGATCCTTCTGAATCTGCTATCGAACGCAATCAAGCACACCACTGAAGGTGGAAGTATCAAGCTGCGCGTGAGCAGCGACGAGGAAGTTGTTCGCATGTCGATCGCGGATTCCGGTCAGGGCATCGACGAAGACAACCTCGATGCGATATTCGAGCCCTTCGTTCAGATCGCAATGGCAAATGGAGCGACCCGCGGTGTCGGGCTCGGGCTTCCGATAAGCCGAAATCTCGCCCGTGGAATGGGTGGGGATCTCGTTGTCTCGTCGCGGGTGGGCGAAGGGAGCACGTTCACGCTCACCCTCAAGAAGAACGCGTAGAAAATCTGGCTCATCCCGCTTTTTTTTAGAGTCACCTTTTCGACTGGTATTCAGCCGACACAACAACTACCCAGCGATCGGAACTTCTGGTGAGCCCGCGACCTAGTCCAACGCCGAATTCGAGTTGACTTGCCACTTCGGTTTCAAATCGTGCGAATACCTGGTGCCGTTGTTCGGCTCTCGAGTAATGCTCATTGATACCGCCTAGCCCCGCATAGTACTCGACCGCTACCGATGCATCGTCGCCGAATCCGAGCGCGATTCTGCCGCGCGGCTCTATTTCAATGTGATGCACCCCGCTGCCGCTCAACCCACGCTCGAAAGCGGGATTGAACGCCAGCGAGATCCCACCGAATGATTTAGCGACGATCGGCGTCAATTCGACTGCCCACTTGTACTCGGCGAATCCTGGACGGGCATATGACACTTCCGTTGCGACTCCAAGACTCAGCGGAAGGCTCCCGGTTGCAGGCGCGACAGCGGTGAGCTTGAGACGGTTTCCCACGTACGACACGGCATGGTCGGGGCGGGTATTGGCAGTGACATATCCGCTCATCTGCAGCCAGTCACTGAGAGTTCGAGTGAACTCCAGGCTGGTTCTGAGAGCGTGGTTTGTGGCAAAGAGCCCTTCGTCGGACTCCCCAACCCCGCTCGCGACGTAATTCGAACTGGCTTCGATCTCGGTCGAGCCCTTGGGGCCGATATCGGTGTCGTAAACTTCAAACTCGTACCCCTGCTGCGCAGACGCAACATTGCTGACGGTGACTAATGCCAGCGTCAAGAAAATCATCAAATAGCGCATTCAAATCAATGGATTGAGGTGGAGCAACGCTCCGAACCTAAGCGGGTTAGATAATTCCGACAAGTCTTGTCGGGATTGCGTACCATGCGTCGCCGCTCGCCATCTCGATCCCGAAGACAGCCGCTGAAGAGTTGTGCTATAACTCGGCTTATCCCCTCGTAATCCGGACCCTACCCCAGGGTCATGCCAACAATCAGGAACGCGAGAAACCCTGCAAAGAAAAGGGCAGTGCCAATTCGAGTCTCGCCTTCCTCGTGCGCCTCGCGGAGCAGCTCTTCCGTAACCAGATACAACAGGGCGGCCAATCCGAAAGAGAGGATGGCTTCCATTGGAGCGCCGCCCAGATGGCTTAGAACAGTTCCGCCCGCGAGCGCGCTCACATAAACAAGCAGGGCGAGTCCGCCACTGAACAATACGGTGCGCAGAGAGCTTGTTCCCGCGGCCCGCATCTCTACGGCGAGCGCCATGCCGACCGCCAGTTGTTCAACGGCCTCGGCCAATGCCAGCAGAATGCCAATCCGCGCACCGGCGGCGAAGCCAACACCGAGGAGCAGCCCATCGAGGATGAAGTCAACACCAACAGCAACAGCGAGACCTGAAACGCCTTCCGATGACGCCTGGCTGCCCGATGGGGCGGAATCGGGTGCTAGAACGCCAGACGAGGATCGCTTCCCCGCGGCCGCCCTGATCCGATCCATTGCTTCGTCGACGAGAATCATCGTAAGGATGCCACCGGCAAAGCCGATGATCACGTCGATGATGAGGCCCCGGCGAGTAATTTCCGGCAGCAACTCGACCGCAACTACGGAAAAAACAACGCCCGCCGCGAGGTGGAGAACGTACGTCCGCCATTCCGCAACGCGTGGCCAATACGCTGCGAGCGAGGCCCCGACAATCGTGAACACAACCGGGATGCTCGCGTAGAGCAGAGTAGTTCGAAGAATATTCGACAGGGTCAGGACTCTCGGTCAGGCAGGTTGCTGCGCCACCAAGGCAAACTGCGCGCCCGGTCTGGCCCTCGCGCTTTTGAGCATTGAGAAAATCCCGCGCCACGGTGGTGACGCGGGATTTCCGCACTCAAACAGTGCCAGTGAGCTAGTGCTTGTCTCTGTCGTTTGCTGGCTGACGGACTGCGACACCCGCGTGACCGCTGCAGGTCGGATTGTCGCGTGACGCCCACGTGCCATCGGCGCAAAGAATCTTGTGGCCAACGACAAGATTCGTCGTCGCGCGGCCAGTGCTCCTGGCTGCGTGCTTTGTCTTTGTGCCAGCGTGCTTGACGTTATGGACGGTGGTTTTGACACCTTTGGTGACGGCCGTGCCAACTTTCTCGACGGGGTTCTGAGCAGATGCCGTCATGGGCGACATTGCCACTGACGCGCCGAAGACGAGGCTCGCACCGAGCAGTATTCGCGTTACTGATTTCATTTGGGATACCTCAAAAAGATTATTGTCATTCCTGCCGGGACCTCGAGGTGCTCGCTGCCCAAGGTCGGGCGGGCGTAGAGTGCGTTTTCCATGCCAGCCTGCGCCATGCGTTGAACACGGCTCCGCCGCCACGAAGCGATGAAACGAACCCAGAGTCCGGCATCCAGGTCGCCTAATCCATTCGGCATTACCTTGCACGTTCGTGGACGCCGAACCAGCCCCATGAACAGTTCCCGACGGCACCACCGTTCCTACCAGTTCACTATCGTCTGAATGCTGACCTTCTTCTGGATTGCGGGTTCCGTGCATCTCGAAGCCGCAGATCTTCAGGCACAGTCGCTTCCGACGTTGGCCAGGAACGCCGCCTGTTATTGGATAAGAGCCCAGCTGTAGACTCAGTCCCGGCGTCAGTCGGCGCACCACGTCTCGATTCCTTCAATAAGCCTGGCTCGCGATGTGCCTCATTATTGTGAAATGGTCATGGGAGGCCAGCATGAAAAAATTGACAGCAACAATCACGCTGACGAGTGCCTTGATTCTCGCCGCTGCATGTAACGACAGGGGATCGAGCCCTGTTGGCGGGGAGAGCGGTCAGATCAACGTGCTGATGACGGACGCCCCGTTTCCATTTGCCGACGTGAAGAGCGTCGATATTTTCGTGGTCAGGATCGACGGTAGACAGGCCGAGTCGGATTCGGCCGAGTCGGCGAAGGAGTCGGAGATGGGGGGTTGGACCACACTGGTGTCGCCCAATGCCTCGTTGAATCTGCTCAATCTGACTAACGGAAAGACCGCTAACCTCGGGCAGGCAACTCTTCCGGCTGGGACATACCGCGGATTTCGATTGATAATTGATGCCGACAAGTCGAGCGTGACACTCTCAGACGGAATCAAGGCGAGTGTGAAATGGCCGGGCTCGGGCAAGAACGGAATCAGGATCAGCCTCGATGAGCCTGTGGTGGTGGGGCCAGCCTCGCCGGAGTTGCTACTCGATTTCGACGTTGGCCGCAGCTTCGTGATGCGAGGGAACTCGATTTCGAAGAATGGCTTGCTGTTTAAGCCCGTGATTCGCGCCAC
>JBBSFT010000179.1:0-4941 GCA_038254845.1 Gemmatimonadales bacterium
CGCAAGCGGTCCAGCGCAAAAGTTAGCGTTTTGTTGCGTTCCGGCGGCTCAGGGGGTGCGCTTCTCGACTGCAATCGTGTAGTGGCCCGCGAGTGCCGCGATCGCGCCAATCGCCACCCACAGAGGGATCAGGACAACCGACGCCACGCCGACGGTGAGCGGGATCTCCATGAGGGAATGCCCGCTCTCGTTCTTGATTGTAATGCGGCGGGCATTGCCTTCCTTAACGATCTGTTTGACCCGCTGAAGAAGCTCGTCTCCGCTGACCTTGTGCTCTTCGGTATGTGGCTGGGATGGATTTGGGTTCGTCATGGGCAAATTGTTGGGGTTGGACATAACTACGTGACCTCCACGGGAAAGTGACACCAGCGGCCCCGCGGTAACACGCGAGCGGTCCACCGAGTAGCTTCAACAAATGAGTATATCATCTGCTGTGCCGGTGCGCGTGCTGACAGCCGTTCTCGCGGCCACTCTCTTCTCTGTCGCGATCGCAGCTGCGCGACCGCCCGAGCCGGCCGGCAGGTGCGACGCCGCGCTCTGGAAGCATGTGTACAATCCGTCGCGCCTCGTCCAGATGAAAAGCTGTCTCGTCGTCACCGGGACGATTCGGGAATCCAGCGTTGACGATGATGGCGACCAGCATTTTCTCCTCGAGCTTGACCGCGGCCAGGAAAAACTGCTCAACAAGAGAAACATGAAGAAGAAGGACGGACTTCTCGTTGTCGAGATTGTCTGCGCCAATCCGGTCAAGCTGAAGAAGGTGAAGGGCGTATGCACGGGTTATCACAATCCGGTTCAGATCCCGACCGTTGGCGCGCATGTGCGCGTCACCGGGAGTTACGTGATCGACGGACACAATGGGTGGGCAGAGATTCACCCCGCATCGCTCATCGAGCCGATTCAATGATCGTCTAGAAGAGACTCAGCTTTTTTGGCCCGTCATCGCCCGAGAAAAGCATGTGATCGCTTTTCCCGTTTGCCGAGACTCTTACAAGATTGATCTGGTCCTCGAAGACCTCGTGCATTAGCTGGTCGGCGAGGCGAAGTGGGCCGGTCGCCGAAAAATTATCGCTTCCAATGCAGACCCAGATGTAATTCGACTCCCTCCTCAGCCCGCACCAGCCGAGCTGATAGCCCGCGCCGCGCGGGTCGATGAGGCGAAACCGGTGAGCCACGTACGTATAGGCTGCGCGCTCGAAGTCGCGCGGCGTACGCGTGGCGATCGGATAATTCCGGATCACCGTCGCGCTGAAGTCGTCCACGAATAGTCTGATCATGGCGCGGACAGTGCCACGACCGGGTCCAAACGTCAGCTCGGCATACGTCGTGTGGAGCGGGTGGGCGCCCGCAACTGACGGACTGAGCGCAATAAGCGCGGCGAGCGCGAGCCCGACGATGCGGATACGCATCACTTCGGGTACCGCTGAATGGCCCACCCGGTCGCCATCACGAACGCAATCATCGACACGATCGCAATTCTGTAGTTCGGATGCGCTCCTCTCGCTCGCCCCGCAACATTGAAGACGAGATAGTCGGTGAGCGAAAAAACGGCGGCGAACACAACAAGAAGGAGCAACTGACCCAGCTCGACCCCGACGTTGAATCCGAGCAGTGGAATCGCGACATGCCCAGGAAATATTCCCTTGAGGTAGTCCGCGAAACCGGCTCCGTGAATGAGGCCGAACATTCCGGCGAGGAGCGGGCGGTACTGATGTCGCCACCGCGGAGGCTCGCGCCGAACGAAGATGAGGTTCTCGACACATGTGAGCGCAATCGTCACAGGAATCAGGAACTCGATGAGCTTGATCGGCAGATCGAGGATTCCGCTGACTGACAATCCCAGGGTTACCGAGTGTCCAATCGTGAACGCGCTCACGACCCACAGCGCGTCGCGCCAGTCCCTCCCGTAGTAGACGACGGCAAGCGCAAGCAGGAAGAGAATGTGATCCATCGCACTGATGTCGACAATGTGCCTGAACCCGAACTGAATAAAAGTGCCGAGCTCGTTCACTACCTGGTTGCGCCGGCGATCTCCTCAGCGTGGTGCCGAAGCAGCGGATCGGTCGTTCCCATATGAAGCGCCTGTGCCATCGCGGCTTTCGCCTCGGGAATTCTTCCCGAGCGATACAACGCCCATGCAAGCACATCGTATCCATAGATGTCATGCCGGTCGCGGATTTCCTGCTGCGCTTTCTCGAGTACGAGCGGAACATCGCGCTTCTGGTCGAGCAGATACAGGCTGAGCGACCGGTGGAATGGCCCCGGTTTAGAGACGAATCCCGCGTCGATCACCCGATCATACTCTGCCGCGTGTGCCGTGTCGCCTTTCGCTCGATACGCGTCCGCAAGAAGGCCGAGCGTTCCCGGATCGACCGAGTTCGTGAGCGACCGTTCGCCGAGCTCGATGACACGCGACCAATTTTTCTGAAGACCCTCGTATCGTGCCATCGCGGCCAGTGCACGCGGATCGTCAGGCGCGAGCGTCAGCGCTTCGCGAAGAGATGCTTCGCCACCGCGTGTGTCGCCGGCCCTGATCTGATGCTCGCCGAGCCTGACGTCGAACCACGCGATCTGATCACGGGAGAGGTCTGTGCGGTTGACCACGCTGTCGCGCGCGCCTTTCAGCAGCCGATACGCGACATTGTCGTGGCCGCGAATCTCCTCCCAGCGCGCGAGTCGTGGTGCGATAAGAAGGGACGTCTCGTTTTTCCTAAGCGTGTTGAAAAGAACCGCTGCCTTGTCATAGTCTCCAACCTCGAGTCTGATTTCCGCGGCGACTGACTCGTAAAGGAGATTTGACGGTTCTTCGTCGAGAAGCTCATCCGCGAGCACCAGGGCTTCCTGAAACCGGTGCTGCTCGAGGAGTGCAGACGCGAGGACCATTTTGGTCCCGGTGTTGTGAGCCATGCGGAGGGCGAGCGACTTGCGGGCGAGGGCCTCCGCGTGCAGCACGTCGGAGAACTCGCCGGTCTTGCGCGCACGCTCGAGGTAGAGTGAGGCAAGAGCGGAGCGATCGCCGGCGCTGATCGTATCTTCAGCGGCCCGTTTCTCGTAGAACTTGATGTCCTGCTCGAGCCGGGACCGTTCGCCCGCAGCGAGGACGCGGGCTGATGACGCGGCGCGGGCCGCTTCAGCGGCGGAGGCGCGCGTGGTCTCAAAACGAACACCGACCGCGATCGCTGTTGCGACCGCGGCCAGCAGGGCAAGTGCGCGCCTGGACTTGAGGAAACTCATCTCAGGCGCGTACTCAGTTCAGATCAGGTGCTTGGTGCAGCAAGGTACGGGAACGTGGCGCTGAAAGGCTTGTCGTTCGCGTCAACATTGTCCGTGCACAGCGGAAGCTGGAACGGTGCGCAGCTGTGTCCATCAGGTGTAAGAAGCGAGCTGAAAACGGCCGATAGTGAGATATCGACTACGTCGTCAGTGAGCTTGCGACCACCCCAGCCATTGACGCCGAGCGGCGGCGGGGTCCACGAAAGGTAACCAGCGGTGTTGGGGTCCTTCGAGGTATCGATCACGAGCACGTCCGGATAAAGAATCCCGGCGACCGCGGATGCATAGCTCGCCGGGCGTCCACCGACGTTGACGATAAATGCTTCCGTTTCCGGTCTGAAGGCGGCGGTGTTGTACGGCATCGTCTGATCATACAGCGGATGCCGTGCCTTCACGATTGTGACTTCGCTGACGAGCGGGTTTCCCAGCTCCTCAACCTGCGTGTAAACCGGGCCTACGCCGACCGCGGCACGTGTACCCGGTCCGGCGACCGCATTCGTGGTAGCATCTCGGCTGCAGCCAGCCGCTACCAGAGTGATGACCGTCGCGGCCAAGATATTCCTTTTGTTCGACATGAATTGTTAGCTCCTGTTTGTGGTTGAATGGCCGCTGATTAATGGCCGGCGGGATAGCCGCCGATACGATTGGTCGTTGCCCACACGCCGAGGCGGGAATTGTGACCCCCCGCGGTGAGCAGGGCCGTCGGGAGCTCGATCACGATCGACAGCCCGTTGATGCCCCGGAGGAAATCAACAGCTGAGCCTTTCGGACGGAACGACGATGCTGTCGGAGTGTCTGGAAGGGAAGCGAGCGGCTGCGAGAATGCCGGCTTGCGATCCGGGATGATGCGGAAGAACTGCTCGAGATCGATGAAGAACGGGTCGTCTCTCGGGCCAGCGAAAACCTGAATGCCCGTTGCGGAGCCAAGAGTCGTATTAACTGATCCCTGTGCCACGACAGGCGTGCTGAGAAGCGTGTTCGCGGTGCCGGTTTGGTCCGGTGCTACTGGTCCTCTGACGGTTACAATCTGATTCGGCACCGTTCCCGTGAAGGTCACCTGAAAGACGAGATCTTCGAGGACGTCGCCCGTGTTGTCAACCTTGATCTGATACATCTCTTCGCTCACGTCGCCAAAGCCGTGGTTCTGAAGCTGCGACGGGAGAAGCGGGCTGCTGGTCGTGACGGCAATAGCCATCCGGCCGGCGGTCGTCGGAAACGCGTGCACGTCCGTGATGTCGAAGCGCGGACTCGTCTCCGTAAATACTGTCTGCTGGTGATCAGACGCGAGCACCGTCCCGCCCGCTACTGCGGCCAATCCCGCAACCAGCAGAGATGGCGCTAGTACCCTGTGTTTTCCGATCCATTGCTTCATGGAGCCCCCTGACTACAAGAAGGTTATTTGAAGACACCCATTCAGGTGTCTCTCGCCGGAGTAGCTAATCCGGACCGATGGCATCCGACTTGTACGCGCAGTCGAGTGAATCGGATTTCTGCTCCGTATCCGGAGTCAGTAGGGTATTGTGCACAATGCGTTCCCAAAACCAGAATCCCATCGAAATACTTCTTTTTTACCTGCTTCTCGTAGCGATCCGACTCCCGCTACGGCTAGTTTACAGGCCGATGGTTCGTAGACCCGGTAGCTCAGTTGGTAGAGCAACGGACTTTTAA
>JBBSFT010000180.1:0-4922 GCA_038254845.1 Gemmatimonadales bacterium
AGCGCGCGCTCGACCACTACTGGATTCCCCTGCGTGGACCACGCGGCGAAGCCGCCGCTCATGTTAACCACGTTGCTCAGGCCCCTCGATCGAAGTACGCTCGCTGCAATCGCCGACCGGCTGCCGCTCTGGCAATGCAGCACGAGCGGACGATCCGTCGGAAGACTCGCAAGATCATTCGCGATGTATCCGGCCGGAATGTTCCTCACGTCGGGCAGATGTCCAGCCATCCACTCCGACTGTCCGCGTACATCGATCACTGTGACATCACCGGCGGCAACGCGACGCGCAACCTCGCTCACACTCATTTGCGAAATCGTTCCCATCTCCCGCCCTGTCGATTCCCACGCATCGATTGCGCCCGGCTCGAAATAGCCGCCGACCCGATCCAGTCCAATCATCGCCAGGTCGCGCGATGCCTCGGCGATCGCCTCTTCGCTGTTCTCGCCGGCAATCAGGTAGAAATCCCGGTCGAACGGGACGAACCAGCCCGCCCACGTACTGAAGTTCTTGTTGAGCGGAATGTTGATCGTGCCCGGCACATGGCGCGCCGCGAATTCGGCCGCGCTCCGCGTGTCGACGACGAGATCACCGCGCGCGATGAGATCACCGAGTCTGCTGTCGGCGATCAGCGAGGGATGCGGAAGCCCTCCCAGAACTCGCGGACCTTCCTTGTTAATCCGTTTCATGTCGGCGAAGTACGCCGGCGGTTCGGGTTGCCCCGCGAGCACCATCGCGACAAACTCGTCTTCATCGGTGGCCTTGAGCCCCCAGTTGGCGATCTTCTCATAGCCAAGTGTTGACGATGGAATCGCGCCGAGCGATTTGCCGCAGGCCGAGCCCGCACCGTGCCCGGGCCAAAGCTGCAAATGATCGGGCAGCTTCCTGAACCGCTGAAGACTGCGAAACAGTGCGCGCGCGCCCGCCTCCATCGTGCCTTCGATGTGCGCTGCTTTCTCGAGAAGGTCCGGGCGCCCAACGTCGCCGGCGAAAATGAAATCTCCGGTGATCGCGCCGATCGGTTTGTCCGTTGCGGGCGTATCGGTCACGACGAAGCTGAGATGCTCCGGCGTGTGCCCCGGCGTATGTATCACTTGAAATCGGAGATTGCCGACCATGAATGTGTCACCGTCGTGCAGCAGTCTCGCGTTTGCCGCATTGGCGAAAGCGTAGCTCCAGTCCTGCCCGCCCTCGCCCGACAGCAACAGCTGGCCGCCGGAACGCTCGGCCAGCTCGCGACTGCCCGAGACAAAGTCGGCGTGAATGTGTGTCTCCGTGATGTGGGAGATGCGCAGGCCTTCGTCATCGGAGGCGCTGAGATACTGCGCGACATCGCGGTTGGCGTCGACGACGATCGCTTCGCCAGTCGCGGCGCAGCCGATGAGATAGCTCGCCTGGGCCAGCTTCGTATCATAGAATCGTTTAAGCAGCATAATCAGTGTGTCCGTTGCGTAACCGGAGCCGGCGTTCCGCGGAACGTGCTCCGGTTCTTGTAGAGAATGAACGTGCCCATCACAACCAGGAACACGGCGAAGGCCTGCTTGAGTGCGCGCTGCGAGACAAAGCGCACGAGCGCGGTGCCGCCGAGAATCCCGACGACGGCGACTGCGGTGAATCCTGCCATGAACCCCCACGGTACGTGCACCGTGCCGATGTATCCGGCAAAACCTGACGCCGCATTCATCGCGATGACGAACAGCGAGGTGCCCACCGCCTTCTTCATCGGGACGCGACCGAGCAGCACGAGCGCGGGAACAACGAGAAAGCCGCCGCCGATGCCGACCAACCCGGTCAGCAGTCCCACGACGACCGCGACAGGAATCAACAATGGAAGCGACATTGGCCGCTCGTCCGTGTCCGGGTTGGCGCCAGTGGGCGCGCGACGTGCCGATCGAAACATCGAGATTGCAGCAGCAAGCATCACGACGGCCAGCAACGTCAGTTGAACGACTCCGCTGACGAAAACCGCCAGACGCGCGCCTGCATACGCGCCGATCATCGCGATGCCGCCGAAAAGGAAAGCTGTCCCGAGCCGCACATTGCCCGCGCGCCAGTGACCGATCGCTCCGATGAGACTCGTAACCCCGACGACGGGCAGGCTCATCGCAATGGCGAGTTTCGGGTCGAAACCAAGCACGTAGACAAAGATCGGCACGGTGAGAATCGATCCGCCGCCGCCCATGAGACCGAGCGAGAGTCCGATGAGCGCAGCGAGAGCGTACCCGAGGACAATCATGACGCTCGCATTATGCGTTGGGCGATGGCTGCAGTGGAGCAATCGCGACTGATTGCGGCGAAATGCCGGCCGACAGCGCGCGAATCATTGGATCGGTGTCGTAGGAATTGGAGCGATTGTACGGCAGGCGGGCGCGAAGCATTCCCCATCGTGCACGTCGGTCAGACCGGCGACGACAAGTCCGGATCCGATCGCCGCGGAGATGACAGCGAACAGCGGATTGATGGCGAGGGCGACAATGGCGGAGGTTGCGACGATTGGCCCATCCGTAATGCGCACCTGACGCTCGAGTGACATCCGCTTTGCGCGGCGGTTCACGGTCATGCGGGCCGCGTGCCAGGCGTTCATGCCACCGTCGAGCAGGTGAAGGTTGCCCATCTGCAGGCGAATACAATAAGTCTCAATGCGCAGCATTCGCAATCTTTTGCTCGTAAACCACTCGACGCCAAGGCACTCGTCCCTGATTCCGTTGAAGCCCTCGACGAATGCGTTCTCCACAGGGTCCTCGCGACAGAGACGTCGAACGGCAGCGTGGAGTTATCGACATCGACGCAGACCGGCATCGAGCTCAAGAGCAGAAAACGAGCAAGAAGCTCGTGATCAGGATGGTCGTGGTCCGGCGCGGAATCCCCGAGCCTGGAATGAGCCAGCTGCCGACGAATCCAATTCTTGCCGCGCTGCCGAAGAATTTCGGTGATCGGCGCATATCAGCAGGATTTCCCGGCGATGCCGCCTCTCCTTTGACAAATGCAACTCACGTTATGTCACACCCACGCTAGATCTCGAAGAGTTCCGCCAAGACGCGGAGCACAGCGTGGAGGGTGTGCGGCGTGACTACGCCGAGGCGCTTTCGCAGCCGCTCGTGGTCCACTGTCCGCAGTTGATCCAAGACAATATTGCCGGACTGCCGCTGAAAGCGGCACGGCACCCAATACGGATAGGCATGCCCATCGGTCGTGAGTGGGGCGACAATGGTCGTGCGGAGATGATGATTGAGCTCATCAGGTGAGACGATTACACACGGGCGCGTCTTGCGAATCTCAGTGCCACGCGCCAGATCCAACTCGACGAGAAAGACCTCACCGCGACTCGGGACGCGCGGGACCGCCTTTACCACTCCCATTCAGTCTGCTCGAATCGGGTTGGGCCGGAAGACTCGAGCGCATCATCTCCGGCGGCCCGGGCTTGCTGTGCAGCCTCCGCCCAGCCGGCCCGGGCTTTTCGAAGCGCGGCAATCACGATCTGTCCGGCTTCAGCCCGGAGCTCGACGTCCTGCTCGAGGCCGGCCTGCTCGATCAAGAACCTGGGTAGCCGGACGCCCTGGGAATTACCAATGCGAACGATTTTGGAGCGCATGAGAGGTCCGGACTTGGGACTTACAATGTAAGTCCGACACTCGCTCAGCCGCAAGAGGCAGTTGTGGCATCATCGATCGAAGCGACAGGAGTCATGCGGCTGCAAGCAGACACGGGGAGAGACACCGCTTCTCGTGGACATTCTTACTCCGATTTGGTCCGACGATGGTCAGGTTCTTCAGCGACACTTTTGAATTTCGACTTATCGGTGGTCTTTACGTCCAGTATCTCGCCGGTGCTTGCATCTCTTTTCGCATTGTTACCCCATGGAGTCTCGAACTGCGTACTGTCGTCGACCGATCCTTCGCGATGTCCCTTCCCCGTATTCTTTGCCATTGTGTGTGATGTCCCCATGATCCCAGAGTGGATCGCAGCGATCGCCTGCAGAATTGCGGCGGCTGCACGATTGTGTATTCAACCTGCGTGCCAACCGTCGAGTGGTCGCAATTCCTTACAAATCGTATCCGGCCACCCGGCATGCTCGTTGCCCAGTACCCGGGTGGGTGCTGACTCGCGGCTCCCGGGACCCTGACAAAAAGGATGAGAGATGAGCAATAATGAGCGTACGCCCAAAGCGCCGGAACCGAGCGTCCTCGACGAGAGCCGATCGTCCGACGCGGTCCCCGGCTCCCAGCAATTGCCGCCGGTGCAAGGCGACAAGAGCGAGCAGCCTGGCGACGCCGGCTCCCCACATCATGGGCAGAGCGGGCACGGTGGCAGCGGCAAGGACGCGGAGTTGCAGAGCGTCGGCCAGAGCCAGAGCGACCGGGCTGCCGGCTCTAGTAGTTGAGCACGCACGCGTGAAGCGCAGCGTTCGGTCACGATGGAAATGACCAGCGAAGCTTTTGGTATTCAGATAAACCGAATGGCTGCCACCTTCGCGAAGAAGCCGGCAGCGATGTGTCGATGACACATCGGGTCAATCGGCTTCACACCAGGCCGGGAGCTTCTCTAAAGATCGCATTGAATTCGAATTTCATTTGAGCCTCCGACGCTTAAACTATTGCGACCCGGGTAGCCCCAAGACGGCGAGATTTGCGCGTGCTATGAAGCGAGTGGCGCAGGGTGCCTGATTCACCGGGCAATGAAAAGAGTGCGGTCACGAGTGCGAGTTCACCGCACCGTCCTGTGTGCAGGCGAGCAGAGAACGAACAGCCTATTTGCGTGTGTCATGCCGCACGAGCGAGTAGATCCCATTGCGTGAATCATCGGTCCAAACGAGACCAGTCGATGAGCGTCCCATTTGCAGCGAATAGGGTCCCTCAGATTCGCTCGGATCACATGGCGGAATTCCTGCAGCCGTCAAAGCAGCCAGCCTGCATGCCACCGCT
>JBBSFT010000181.1:0-4893 GCA_038254845.1 Gemmatimonadales bacterium
GTACCCCGGGAAGCACGACCGCGAGTGAAATAAGAACCGTCCGCACTGCGGTGTTGGTCCATCGCGGAAAGAGCGCGGGCAAGTTGAAGTCCTCGTCTCAACTAAGAGTGCGCGGGCAGGCAGCTCGCCTGCCTGAAAACCGACTCGACACTAAAGAAAGACGCGCATACCTCGCGCCAGGTTCCTGGTGAACCGCCTGCTGCAGCAATCTTTTCAAGCGATCTGTTCCTCCTTGGGCTAATGCACCCAAGCCGCCACAAAGTTGAAATCGAATTCGAGATGAATGCTGTCTCCGACGCCGAGCACGACAGGCATGCGCGGCTGCGTGGTCGATCATTTACCACGCTCTCCAAACAGAATCGATCCGAGGCGCACCATCGTCGCCCCTTCTTCGACAGCCAGCTCGTAATCGCTGGACATTCCCATCGACAATTCAGTCGCCGGATGTCCGGCATCGGCCAACACGCGATTCGTCTCCCGCACCGCGCCGAAAGTCGCCCGGAGCTCCGACTCATCAGCGCCGTTGCGCGCGATGGTCATTGCACCGCGTACAAGAATTCCCTTCATCGAGGCAAGCCGGTCAGCCTCTCCGGCAACCTCCTTCACGTCGAACCCGCCCTTCGTTTCCTCACGCGCCGGATTCACCTGCATCAGCACTCCTATCGGCTTTCCCAGCTGAATCCCGAATCGATCGATCGCGTCCGCCAGGCGAGAGCTGTCGAGGGCATGGAAGAGCACAAACCTGTCGAGAGATTTCACCTTGTTGCGCTGCAGATGCCCAATCAGGTGCCAGCGTGCGGGCACCTGAACATCGTCCATTTTTCCAAGCGCTTCCTGGACCTTGTTCTCGCCGACATCGGGGAGTCCGGCGTCGAACGCAGCCAGGGGCGCATCGGGCCCGTGAGTCTTGGTAACGGCGACTATTGTCGTTGCCTGTCCATGCCCCCCCCGCTTTGCCGCATCGGCAATTCGCTCCGTTATCTCAGCGATTCGCCGATCCAGACCCGGAAAAAGCATAGCTTCCAAATTACGGGAGCGCGCCCCTCGATTCAACGCTCAGGGGTCACGGTTTCATCGATATTTCACGTGGCCAACGCGGCCTGCCCGAGGCTTAAGCCGCCGTCGTTGGCGGGAACCTGCCGGTTTGTCAGCACCTGTATCTTCGTGCCCTGCAGATTCTGAATGACAGAGGCGAGTAAAAGCTCATTCTGGAATACGCCCCCCGACAAGGCCGCTGTCTTGACACCGTGCTCGTCCGCGAGCGTGACGATCGCGGTCGCAACGCCTCTTGCAAGACCGGCGTGAAACGCGCGCGCGATCGAGGCGACATCGGCGCCACGTCGCCGTTGATCGACAACCGCCTGGAGTGCCTCGCGATAGTCCAGCTCCTCATCGACAAACGGAATTGAATAACCGGGACCGTCCTGCGCGCTCAGTGCAAGTTGCTCGAGCCAGATTGCCGCCTGACCCTCATATGTCACCTCACGCGTAAAGCCCAGAATCGCAGCAACTGCATCGAACAGCCTGCCGGCGGACGTCGTCGGAAAGCATCTGACATTCTTTGCCACAAGCTCGCGCGCGCGCAGAAATCTTTTTGACAAGTTGACCTGGGTGTCAGCCAGACCCACGAAGAACTCGTCCGAAAATTCCGCCAGAAATCCCGCCGCTGCCTGCACCGGATAGCGCGCCGCCGCATCGCCGCCAGGAAGAACCGCCTGCCGCAAATGCGCGACCCTCTCGAACCCCTCGGCAACACTGCCAACGAAGAATTCGCCGCCCCAGATCGTGCCGTCGTCGCCGTAGCCTGTCCCATCAAACGCAACCCCAACCACACGCTCGCCCAACATTCCGTGCTCAGCCAGAACGCTCGCAACGTGGGCCCGATGATGTTGAATGGCCCGGTGCGCGGCACGATCGAGACCCATTGCATACTGAGTCGAAGTGTATTCCGGATGCATGTCATGGGCGATGCACACGTCATCCTTCTCGAGATCGATGTCGTACATCGCGAGGATGTCGGCAATTGCGCAACGGAACTCATCCATCGCGGACATGTGAGCGAGATCGCCGATGTGGTGGCTCATGACCGCTTCGCCATTTCGAACGAGGGTGATCGTATTCTTGAGGTCACCCCCAACGGCAAGAACCGGTCGAGTAGAACGAATGCGCGCCACGATCCCCGGAGAATATCCACGCGACCGTCGCAGGAGCGCCGTGCCGGCGTGACCAATTCTCGCCACTGAATCATCGACCCTTCGGGCAATCTCCCGCTCGCCCACAAGGAATCGGTCGGCGATCCCGGCGAGTCTGTCGAGTGCGTCCGCGTCGCGATAGGCGATTGGCTCGCTCGATTTGTTTGCGCTGGTCATCACGAGCCGATCCGGCGATCCGGCAGAGAACAGCAGATGATGCACCGGTGTGTACGGCAACATCACGCCGATTTCATCGAGACCAGGCGCGACTCCGCGCAGATTGACGATGCCTCGCGCCAGGACAATGGGCCTGGCCGGCGATTGGAGAAGCTCCTCGGCCTGGGTTGACAGATGTGCGATCTCGCGCGCGATGGCGATGTCCTTCACCATCACAGCGAACGGCCGCTCCTTTCTGAACTTCCGCTCGCGAAGCGCGGACACGGCGGCTTCATTGCCGGCGTCGCACGCGAGGTGATAGCCACCGATGCCCTTTATCGCGACGATTTTCCCTTCACCAAGCATCGCAGCGGCGAGGCGAATTGAATCGCTCCCGCCAACAGTTGTGTTGCCGCTGGAATCTTTGAGCGAATACGACGGCCCGCACACAGGACACGCTGTTGGCTGAGCGTGAAAGCGCCGATTGGCGGGATCTTCGTATTCCGCTTCGCAGTCAGCGCACATTTTCCACGAACCCATGGTCGTTGTCGCTCGATCGTACGGCAGCGACAGCACGATCGAGTAACGCGGCCCGCAGTTTGTGCAGTTGATGTACGGATACCCGAACCTCCGGTCAGCGACATTGGTCATCTCCGAGAGACAGTCGTCGCAGACTGGCAAATCGGGCGAAATGCCGGCGGTCGGCGTTGCGCCGCGATTGCTGGTGCCGATTGAGAATCCGACAATGCCGGCGACAATAGCGTCAGCAATTTCTATTGAATCGATCTGCGACGCGGGCGGAGCAGAGCCGGTGACATCGTGATTGAAGCGATCGAGCGCCGCGGGGTCGCCTTCGGCATGGATGAAAACTCCTCCCGCATCGTTGACGACCCAGCCCGCGATCGCATGCTTCCGCGCAACGCTATAAACGTGTGGCCGAAACCCGACGCCCTGAACGACCCCGCGAATACGAATCGAGCGTGCAACCATATCGGTCATTTCAGGGGGGAGCGACGATGCAACCGCGCCCGTGCCATCCGATCTGTTTGACACGGCCATTCACGACGAGCACTGGAACGGTTCGCTGGCCGCCGGTGAGATCCATCATCCGCCGAAGAGCGTCAGTGTCCGTCTCGACATCGTACTCCACAAACTCACGCTCTTCCCATTGCAACTGCTCTCTGAGCTCGGCGGTGTACTGACATCCGCTTCCTCCGAACAACTCGACAACTTCGTCAGCCATTGACCATTTGCTCCAGCATGTCGCGAATCACATGGTACACGGATGCCTGAACCTCCTGGATCCGCGGGATGTAATCGCTGGTGACGACGACGGCGTGATCAGCGAGACCGCGTCGCACGACCTCGCCGCCGTCGTAGCCAAGAATCGCAACAGTCGGCATGCGACGCTTTCGCGCTTCGCCGAGAGCCGCAATGATATTCGACGACCCGCCGCTCGTCGATAACGCCACGACGATATCGTGAGGTGCTGCCTGAGCGATCAGTTGTCTGACGTAGATCGCATCCGCTCCAATGTCATTGGCGATCGCGCTGATGTTAGCGGGCTCCATCGATAGTGAGATTGCAGGAATGGTCGAATACCCAGCCGGCGGAGCAACGCAATCGAGAGCGAGGTCATTGGCGTCGGTCGCCGACCCCCCATTTCCGAGGAGAATGAGCTTGCCCCCTCTGTTGACAGCGTCAGCGATTGCAGTTGCCGCATCGGCAATTCGATCGGACTGCGACAGCGCTACCTGCTCTCGCAACACATTCACGTCCGCTGCCTTGGTCACGATCGACGTTGCCACACTGTCGAGCACGGATCCGGTTTCCTGCTTCTCTTTTCCCAGAAATGGATAGAGAAATCCCGCGTTGCCAACATCGTGACCCTGCTCCGCGTGCTCGAAGTAAACGTGGACGGTTTCCCAGAGCGTGTGATAAAGAATCTCGAGCAGCTCCTGCGAGATGAACGTGTCGTCGCTCGGCGCTTCGAGCGCGAAGTCGGCGTCCTGCCCGCTCAGCGCGAAGGTGTAGACTCCACGCTGCCGAAGGCCGCGCAGAGTCTCGTCAATCGCCGTATCTCCTCGAGGCGGCGCAAATCCCATCGCCATGTCGTCGGGCTTAGCGATCGAGGGAGCCCATTGTTCAAATGCCGCCGACAGATCGAGAGCCGGAAGCGCGCGCTTGCCAACGATCACCGGATGGACGAATTCAACCGAGACATGCTGGGCATCGGTAGAGCTCGCCCCATTGCCAAAAGCAAGGAGCCTCCCGCCGCGGAGAAACCGATGCGCCATTTCTTCGCACGACTCCGCGAGGCGTCGCGCCTCCGTTGCAAACAGTGCATCTGAAACCGGATTGCGAGCGAGCAGCCTGTCGGCCACCGACGCCGTTTGATTTTCCGTCAGCAAATCCTCGGCAACGGATCGCCGACGAGCATGTCAACGACACGTGTTCCTCCGTAGCCCGAAATCGACATCACGGTGCGCGCGGGCGCGTCGCGCACTTCACCGATAACCACTGCCGCTTCTCCGCCCGGAACAGA
>JBBSFT010000182.1:0-4764 GCA_038254845.1 Gemmatimonadales bacterium
CCCAGTTCCTTCATCAAGCGGGTGGGGGCGTTCCGGATGTGCATGGGAACGGGCTCGCCAGGCGTCTCCCGCGCGGCTTCCATCGCGGCCGTCAGCGCCCGGTACGCCGAGTTCGATTTCGGCGCCGTCGCCAGATAAATGATCATCTCCGACAACGCCAGGTATCCCTCCGGCGGCCCGAGCATGTGATATGCATCGCGGGCCGCGACGGCGAGCTGAAGCGCATTTGGATCCGACAAGCCAATGTCTTCAGCGGCCATCGCGATCGCCCGCCGAAAGATCGTCATCGGGTCTTCACCGCCCTCGATCATCCGGGCAGCCCAGTACAGCGCGCCGTTCGGATCGCTCCCGCGCAGAGACTTGTGAAGCGCCGACAGCATGTTGAAGTGTGACTCGCCGCTCTTGTCGTGCTGCGCAAAGCGCTTCTGCATCGCGTCGCGTGCCACACCGACCGTGATGCGCCCCTCCGCGCCTGCCTGAACTGATGCCGCCTCCAGCACGGTCAGCGCACGTCGTGCGTCACCATCCGCTTCGGTCGAAATCAGGTCGATCGCATCGGCGTCGATCTCGAGATTGAGTTTTCCGAGGCCGCGCTCGCTGTCGGTAATAGATCGCCGAATCAGCTCGCTCAAGTCGGACCGCGAGATTGGATCGAGCACGAACACGCGCATTCGCGAAAGCAGTGCGCCGTTGACCTCGAATGACGGGTTCTCGGTCGTTGCGCCAATGAGCGCGATGGTACCACTCTCGACATGCGGAAGAAATGCGTCCTGCTGCGCCCGGTTGAAGCGATGAATTTCATCGACGAACAGGACCGTCTGCCGTCCGAGCTCGAGCCGCTCTTCGGCCGCGGCGATGATCTCCCGAATGCGCGGCACTCCTTCGGTCACTGCCGAGAAGGGCACAAATTCACGATCGGTGTAGCGCGCGATGAGCCGGCCGATCGACGTCTTGCCTGATCCGGGCGGACCCCAGAAAATCATCGATCCGATTGCGCCCTTCTCGATCACGCCGCGGAGGGGCCTCCCCGGGCCCAGGATCTTCTGTTGGCCGACAACCTCGTCCAGCGTGCGCGGACGCATCCGCGCCGCAAGCGGCTGAGCCGACGCCGGGGGTGTGAACAGCGACGACTCGCGCTCGCCGCGCATACCCGCCGCCGGCCTCCGAAAACTCTTTGGCATCAGACCAAACCGCTGCGCGCCCTCATAGGAGCGAACCTATCAGATTCCGCGCCACGAAGTACAATGCACACCCGCCAAAAAAGCTTCCTTGAAGACGCCAGTCATGCTTCGCCTGGAATTCGGGGACGAGATTCGATGTGCCGACATAAAGGGTCACGCCGGCGGCGACTGCAAGTCCATATCGAGACAAGCCACCGACAGTCTCGGTGAGAACTCCTCCGATCACAGTCGCAAGTCCGAGCGACGCTCCCGCTGCCAATGCGCGCCTGCGACTCGATCCGGCAGCCAGAAACAGGCTCGATATAGCCAATCCCTCGGGCAGCTTGTGCAGCAGAATCGCGACGAACACGAGCACGCCGAGAGACGTGCCGACAGCGAAACCGCTCGCGATCGCCACGCCATCGACAAACGTGTGCAGTAACAGGCCAACGAGAGCTGACATGCTCACTGCGCCCGTGACCGCGTGAACTTCCTCGCCAAAATGGAAATGCGGCGTCAACGTGTGCTGCGTCAGATGCACGAGCAGATATCCGCCGAGAATCAGCAGGCCCGCAGCTGCGCCGTGTTGATGAATGGCTTCGGGAATGAGATCGAGAAGCGCGACCGAAACCATGAACCCGGCAGACAGCGCAATCAGTTTTTCGAGCGCCGGAACAGACCATCGCGATCGCGACGCTACCGCCGCCGCACCTGCAATGTTTGCTCCCGCCGCGATCAGTGTATAGGCGAGTGCCTGCGAATTCACGCCGATGTCAACGACAGCCGCTCGGCCGCGGCCATAATTGCCGCGGAAAGCGTCGGAGCCGGAGCGCGATCCCACGACTGCGACCTCCACGAGCGGTCGGCAAGCGCTGCCTTTTCTTCGAGTCCCTTGCCCTGGAGCAGGTACACCCACCGGTCCGAACGCGAATAGATGAACAATTCGAGCTGCGGCGTCAGCGTGATCTGATCTTCTTCGTTGTACAGCGAAAATTCGACTCCGCCATATGTTGCAAGCGGAACCTTGAGCCGGGCTACTGCATCACGCACGTCGGGAAGCGCAATACTGTCACCCGTCCATGTCGCCTCGGAGCGAAGGTCGGAGAGGACCACGTCAACCGCCGGCGGGAGCAGCTCGCTCAGCGTGTGAAACAGATCCACCACACGCTCCGCGTTCGCACCGACATACGCCTCGTAGTGGTCGCCCTGTTTGATGAACGTGAACCCATCCACGCCCGACCGAAACCGCTTCCACACCGTCACATCAGGATTTCTTCCGCGAAAGAGCATCATTCAGGGAGCCAGGGTGTGCCAGTGCCACCGCGGAGCTCAGCCAGAAGCTTCGCAGCAGCGTCGAGGAGCCCGCTGCGCGAGTTCGCAGCCGGGTCATTAATAACCAGTTCCAGCAAGTTGCGTAATGTCTGGCCAACGAGAGGCCCCGACATGCCGATCTTTTCGAGATCGCGACCGTTCACCGCCAGATCCCCGACTTCGATATAATCCCGATACGCAATCCTCACCGCACGCCGATACGTTGACGCGACGTCGCGCTTATCGGGAGCACTCGTCTCCGCATCTCGCTCGGCAGCCCAGCGTGCCGCTGCCAGCCGCATCACTGAGGCAAGACGCGTGCGACCGGCAGCGGCAGCCCAGCGGCGAAGGGTTGCGTCCGGGGGCGGCACGGGACCGCCAATCCCCGCGCGAAGCTCCGGTTCCATCGATGACCACCGCGATACAATTCCCGAAATCCACGCCGCATCCGCATTGGAGAATCGAAGCGATTTGAGAGTGTCCAGCACGATTCCGGCGGGCGCTGCCGCGAACAGACCGACCATCCGCGCAATCCGCCGCTGTGGTCGACCGGAAAGGATCGGCAAGCAGAGATGATCGAGCGTGGCCAGCTCGATGTCGCTAATACTCGCCAGCGACGGGATGAGCGTCGCGAACGCCCCGCTGGCCTTCCACAAACCGAACGCGCGAGACGGCAGCCGTACCTGTTCCATCGTCTTCTCGATCTCCTGCTTCACTCGCTCCGCTGACAATCGGGACATATGCGGTGCGCTCGCCACGATTGCATCCCACGTCGCCGGATCGATCTCGAACCCGAACCTCGCCGCGAACCTGATCGCGCGCAGCGCGCGCAAGCGATCTTCACGCATTCTCTCGTGGGGCTCACCAACTGCGCGCACGAGTTTTCGCGCGAGATCATCGCGTCCACCGAACGGGTCGCGGATCTCGCCGGTGCTCGGTGAATACGCAATCGCGTTGATCGTGTAGTCGCGGCGCGCCAGATCCTCGTCAAGCGATGCGCCGAAATCAACGACAGCGTGGCGGCCATCGGTATGCACGTCTTTTCGGAAAGTCGTAACCTCGTGCATCACGTCGTGCTCATCGAGCACGCCCATCGTGCCGAAATCGATGCCGACGGGAACCGTGCGCGCGAACAGATTCCGGACCTGCTTCGGATGCGCGGCAGTCGCCAGATCCCAGTCGAGATGCGCATGCCCGAGAATCGCATCGCGCACGGCGCCTCCAACGCACCACGTCTCGAACCCCGCCTTCTCGAGCGTGTTCGCAATTTTTCGAACGGCCCGCGGCGGATTGAGCGCTGATTTCACTCAGCCATCCCGGAACATCGCGCTCAATCCATCGATCGACATACCGGCGCCGAGGCCGAGCATGAGATCGATCCTCGCCTGCTGCGCGCGTCGCGAGCCGCCGAAAATCACGCCAAGCTCCTCGAGGCGGCGCCCGCCCCCCGCGTACCCGTACGTGTGCCCCACGCGACCGCCCTGCGTTCGCGATGTCAGCACGACTGGCTTGCCCTCGGCGATCCACCGCTCGATTCCGGGCACGAGTGCGGGAGGCACGTTTCCCCGCCCCATCGCGGCAATCACGACCCCACGTGCCTGCTCGCGCGACGCATCGAGCAGTCGAGAATCACTTCCCGCGGCCACAAAAATTACGTCAACCGGCGTCGCCAACTCCGTCGGCTGTAGAATGAGCGGATGCGGGGGCAGCTCACGCGAGAGGATCAGCTCACCCTCGTCGAGAACGCCGAGCGGCCCGAGTCCCGGGCTCTCGAAGGCATCGAGCAGGTGCGGGGTGGTCTTTGTTGCGTCGAGCCCGGCGAAAATCTGTCCTGTCATCACCACCATCGCTCCAAACCCGCGCGTCTCGGCGCTGGCTGCAACGTGAACGGCTTCGAGCAGGTTCGCCGGTCCGTCCCAGCCGAGGTCGCTCACTGTTCTCATCGCACCGGTGAAGACGATGGGCTTGTCGGGAGGAAGCGACCGGGCGACGAGGTACGCAGTTTCTTCGAGCGTGTCGGTTCCGTGCGTGACGACAACTCCAGTCACCTCAGGCCGCGCGAGATGCTCGCGGATTCTGTTGCGCAGTGCCCACATTCTTTCCACGGTCATGTGCGGACCGGGGAATGAACCCCATTCCTCCGTCTCAACTCCGGTGACGGCGTTGATGCCGCGAGTCGCAGCGAGAATTTCTTTCGACGTGAGTGACGGCGCCGCACCGGTGCCGGCGATGTCATTCCGCATCGCGATGGTCCCACCCGTGAACAGGATGACGATCACGCCGTGTCGCGCGC
>JBBSFT010000183.1:0-4757 GCA_038254845.1 Gemmatimonadales bacterium
TCGAGCGACGTCGTGCCACCGCTCATGATGAAGGATGTCGGCGCGCCGGTCGGTTGCTTGCCCATCTTTTTCGCCCAGAAGCGCGAATAGTAGAGCTCCCTCAACACACCGTGATCGATGAATGTCTGCCTGCCGAGGGGCAGGCCGTCGCCGTCCCACGGCTGGGAGAGAATCATCGGATTGAACGGGTCGGCGGTGATGCTGATGCGCGGATCCACGATCTTCTCGCCGATCTTGTTCCCGCCGCCCTGTTTGGTGAACGGACTCCGACCCTCGTCAGACGATCGAGCGTCTCCATATCCCCCAATGAGCTGGACGAGATCGCCGACTGCCTGCGGCTCCATTACCACCGTGTAGCGACCCGGCTCGATCGCGACCGGATTGCGCGACAGTCTTGCCTTGTCGATTGCGCGCTGGCTGACGCCCTTGATGTCCAGCCGTCTCCAGTCCGGATGCTCGGCCCCTGCCCATCCCGATCCCGTTCCATCCGAGGTGCGAGCAGTGACCGTGTAGTTGGCGTTTGTCGATTTGTGGTACGCGAACAGCTTCGCGCTGTTGCCAAGTGCATTGGTCGCGGTGTTGACGACGAGGTAACCGGCGACATTCAAGTCTCCCGACTTACGAGCAGGCTCGAGCGCAGTCAGGGCAGCCTGCACGAGATCGCCGGCGTTGATAGCTTCGGTCGATGCAAAATCGGCGGTGACCGTCTTGATGGCCTGCGGCCCCAGATTCGGCATCGCCTCCGGATCATCGGGCGAGAGCCTGGCCAGATCCTCCGATTGCTTCACTGTTCGTCGAAGCGACTCGTCGCTGAGGGTATTCGTGACGACCGTCGCGCTCTTCTTTCCAAACGTACTCGTCACCGCGACGTTGGCGTCGGCCACGCTGCCGGCGGTTGAAAGCTGGTTCGCGGCGAACCGGATGTTGGTGGTGACACCACTCGACACATTCACGCTGATTGCGTCGCCGGTGGACATCCTGATCACGCGGTCGATGATTTCCTTTGACTGGTCCTGCGACAGGAGATCCGCGTCGGCAGCCCCAGGTATCAATCGCTTCGGGACCCTCATGCTTTCCTTCCGGTGTTGATGACGTTGACGTTGCGAAAGCGGGCGGGAACGGCGCCGTGGCTGACGGCGTTGATCTGCGGCGGCTGACCCTTGCCGTCGAAGAAGCTGCCGCCCATCTCGTAGCTCCTCTTGCCGCCGATCATGTCCATCGAGTTCCAGAATTCGGGTGTCCGCATCTGATACGCGACGTCTTTCAACATGCCGTTGAGCTTGCCGTTCTTGATCTCGTAGAACACCTGTCCGCCAAACTGCGCGTTGTAGCGTTGCTGGTCGATCGAGAATGATCCGTCGCCGATGATCGCGATGCCGCGATCTGTGGCAGCGATGAGGTCCTCGAAGCTCTGCTCTTTTTCTCCGGGAAGAAGCGACACGTTCGGCATCCGCTGAAACTGGATGCTCGACCACGCGTCGCCATACGAGCAGCCGTGCGAGCGCGTCGAGATTCCCTTCGAGTCGTACCACCACTTGAGCCAGTTGGCCTGCTCTCGTGTGGTCTGGTAATCGTTGAAGATTCCGTTCTTGATGATGAGGAAATCATCCGGCTTGACGCCCTCGTCGTCGTATCCAATCGTCGCGAGTCCACCCGGCTGCGAGCGGTCGCCCTGAATGTTCATGTACTCGGGTCCGTACTTGAGCTTGCCGAGGACTTTTTCCGGCGGGGAGACGAAGCTGGTGCCGGCGTAGTTCGCCTCGTAACCGCTCGCCCGATCGAGCTCGGTCGGGTGGCCGATCGACTCGTGAATCGTGAGCCAGAGATGCGACGGATGAAGCACGAGATCATAGCGGCCGACGTCGACGGGTTTTGCCTTGAGCTTTTGCGATGCTTCTTCGCCCCACTTGACCGAGTTCCCGATGAGATCCTGCGCGAGGATGTACTCGTAGCCACGGCCCATCGGTGGCGAAACGGACCCACGGTTCTGGAAATCGGACTGGTCTGGCGCGACTGCGGTGAACTGCATCGGCGCCCAGCTCTGGACGATTGTCTGGTTCACGACCGAGCCGTTCGTATCCGCGTAATTGCGCTCGGTCTTTCGGAAGAACATTCCGCTGAAGACGAACTTCACGTTCGCCGCTTTCATCGCCGAGGCGTTGGCCCTGAGAAGAAGGTCGGCCTTCTGCTCGATAGGGATTGTCCACGGGTCGACGGTAAACGCGTTCTTCCAGCTCACATCCTTATATGACGGAGTCGGAGCGAGCTCGATGGCCTTGTCGCGCCCGACGCGCGTTGCTTTCGCGACCGCGACAGCCAGTTTCGCGGCGTCAGCGACGCCGTCCTTCGTCATCGTTCGCGTCGCGGCGAAACCCCACGTACCGTCGACGAGCGCGCGAACGCCGGCGCCCATCGAGTCGGTGTCCACGACGTTCGTGATTTGCTGTTCACGCGTCTGAACGAAGTTCTGAAGATAGCGGCCGATGCGGACATCGGCGTAGCTCGCGCCCGCGAGCTTGGCGGAGTTGAGCGCGTCCATCATGAGGTCGCGGGTCGCTGCGTCCATTGCCGGAGTTTCCGGCTCTTTCGGTAACGGCGGCATTCCATGAGCCTTTCGGAACGCTGCTTCGGCCGCGATTGCGCCGGCGACGAGCGTTCCCTGTTTCAGAAAATCCCTGCGATTTGTCATGACCTGGGTAGTGTGAGTCGAGAGTTTTGAGCTGATGGGCGGAAGATGCTTCGCGGCAATGCCGAACGTGAGTGCCGAAGCTGTACCAAAGTTGTGACCCGGCCGCAGTTATCGTCGAATCACTCTGTCCGCCGCCGGTGCCGTGACTTTTCCTCCGAGATCATTCGTCAAGTGTCTGACCACGAGATCTGCTGCGCGAGGGGCGGCGTCGCGCATGTCACACGCCGGCTTTGCCTCGGGCACCGAGTACCCGTCGCCGCCTTCGCACGCCGGGTACACGTTCATGGCAAGCCGGATCGTGTCATTCGGGCCGATGACAGTGCCGTTCGACCGGCGGATGTCACCAATAATGCGCGATCCCGTTGGCTGCCTGGGATCCCACGTGTACTTGACACCGGACACCTGAAGATACGGGCCTTTGCCGACAGAACCCTCGGCCACTCCGTGCTCGAGAATGGTGCGCAGCCGCGATCCGGTGATTGGAAAGGTCAGGATCTTCGTTTCGTCCGCGAACAGGAAAATTGACTCGAGCTGATAGTTGCTGATCGGTCCGGCAGGGAGCACATCGTCGATGCGCATCGTTCCGGAATTCATGACTGCCGCATCTGCACCGGTTCCGAGTCGCATTGCGTCAGTGACGACATCGCCAAGCGGCGACTCGCGAGCGCGGTTTACCTGATCTCTTCCATCGAGCGGGAAATTAGTTGTTGCAACCACCTTTTCCGGACCGAGCCGCTTTGCGATGCTGTCGTTCCACACGCTCACGACAGCCTGAGTCGATGCGTCGAAGGGAAGGTGCTTGTCGATCCTGATGAGCTCGTCGTGTTGATTCCACCCGTTGCTGCTTCGCGTGAGTGTGAGAAGCTGCGCTGTTCGCGAGTTGGCATCGGCCTTGAGCAGCCGACGGTCGCCGGCGAGAATGCGGTGCCATTCGTGTTCGTGGCCGCCGAGGATGAAGGTGATGTCCGGCTCGCGAAGGAGGAGGAGGCTGTCGGCTTCCTTTGTCTGGTGAGTGAGGCCGTAGATGACTTGTGCTCCGGTCCCCTTCAGCGATGCAACCGCCCAATGGGCGGCGCTGTCGGCGTTGCTGCATTTTGCGTAGCGTCGGTAGCTCTCGACGATCGTGACACCGAAGACACCGACTTTCACTCCGTTGACGGTGCTCGTGTCCCACCGCGAGACGCCGGGGAATGGATTGCCATCGGCCATCATGCAATTCGCTGATGTCCACTTGAAGCGCGAGTTGGCGATGCGGGCGATGAGTGTATCGCGATCGAGCTCGAATTCGTGGTTGCCGAATGTGACGCGATCGACGTCGGCGGCGTTGAGCTCCTGCCGCATCTGCTCGCCGCGATACCACTTGCTGAGGAGGCTTGGACTGAGGAAGTCGCCGGCGAGGACGAATGCGACGGGGCCGGTGCGCGCGAGTGAATCGCGGAGCGCGGCGACTCGCGCGAGGCCCGCGGAGCCATCACGGAGTGTGTCGCCGAAGTAGACGTCGTTGACGAGGAGAAAGCGGAGCGGCGCCGTGGCCGGCGTTGGCACGGTTGCCGGTGCACAGGCGGCGAGCAGGAGGAGCGACGCGACGAGCGGAACGCGTCGGACCATTACCAGTTTCCCTCTTTCTGCATGTCCATGCGAAGCGGGTGAGTGCTCTGGCCTTGGGCGACGATGTAGGGAATGTTCATTCTGTTACCGTTGATTGTGCCGACAATCGGAGGTGGGTGGCGGCTTTGCTTGTTCGCGTCGGGAAGGAACGTGATCTGGGTTCCCTTCACCGAGAACTTTCCCTTGTAGGTCTCGTTGAGGAGCGGGCCGGGCCTGACCGCGGCACGCGGTGCAACGTGTTGTCGATAGTACTTGAACGAGGCGATGAAGCGGCCGTCGGGGCGGAGCGTGATGAGTCCCTGCTCGAGCTTGAACCAGTGCTCCCATCCGTCCTGTGACGGAACACGCTCGATACGCGGGAGCGCATGAGAGTTGAGAAGTGTCGCGACGTACAGGCCCGTCGGGGGCGCAGTTGTGGCGTTCAGCCGGAACGGCAGAGCGAGAGAAAGAGCGAGAAGCA
>JBBSFT010000184.1:0-4710 GCA_038254845.1 Gemmatimonadales bacterium
GGACGAGCCGATGGTCATGGGGCACGGCGACGAGCTGAAGCTGTTCCGCTTCGACTGGCCGGTTGATGGATACGGAAAGGCATTCCGCTTCGACGTCATCGATTCCCGAGGCAACGTGTTGCCGAGATCGTTGCTTCATCACGTCATCGGCATCAATCTCGACAGGCGCCAGTTCCTCTATTCCGCAACCGAGCGGCTGTTCGCGATCGGGAAGGAGACCGAGGCGGTGAATCTCCCCGGCAAACTCGCGATCCCCCTCGAGCGCGGTCAGCGGCTGGCGTTCTATGCGGCGTGGCACAACGACACGGGTCGCGATCTGACTGGCCTGTCGCTCCGCATCGTAATGAGCTGGGTGCCGGCAAGCCTGTCAAAAGATCTGATCGCCGTTCTGCCGGTCTACCTCGACGTCAACAACGACATCGGCGGCGATGACACGTTTGATGTCGTGCCGGGCAAATCATCAAAGGCATTCGACTTCGTCGCACCGGTGAGTGGAAGGTTGCTCGCGGTCGGAGGCCACTTGCATGACTACGGCGCCGCTGTCCGGCTTGATGACGCGGTGAGCGGGACGACTCTCGTGAGACTTTCCGCGCAGCGGGACCGGAACGGGAGAATCAAAGGGGTGGGGCGTAAGTTTTTCGCGTTCAATCCGGTCAGGATCGAGGCCGGACGTCGTTACCGGGTCGTGGCTGAATACGATAGCCCGCTGGCGAAGACAATCCGGGGCGGAGGCATGGCGAACCTCATTGGAGCAATCGCGCCGGATGACATACGGAGCTGGCCGGCGATCGAACCTGGCGAATCGACGTTTCTCAAAGACGTTCGCTCGCTCGGTCTCAGAGAGTGGAGGCCGGCACACGAGCGAAAAAAAGCCGGTGACGGAACGAACAGGTAGTCGTCAATTGACGTAGCACGGCGCGCGAGTGTTGTCGATACCGAGTGACCCTCAACAATCCGCAACACCGAACACGCCGCGAACG
The DNA here is from genome assembly GCA_038254845.1 of Gemmatimonadales bacterium. Classification (GTDB taxonomy): domain Bacteria; phylum Gemmatimonadota; class Gemmatimonadetes; order Gemmatimonadales; family Gemmatimonadaceae; genus UBA4720. Next base: position 981 of record JBBSFT010000184.1, read on the forward strand.
CGCCCTCTTTCGAAACGGGCGCGTTCTTTTTTTTGTCGGCTTTTCAATATGTTCGGATCGATGCAACAGGACGCTGATCCCGGACGATGGAAAATGCTCGGCGTACTTTCAGCGGCCGAGCTGCTGGGGATGTCGCTGTGGTTTGCCGCGAGCGCCGTGTCGCCGCAGCTCGCAGTCCGATGGGGCCTCAGCGCGCAGCAGACAAGCTGGCTTACCGCCATTGTGCAGCTCGGGTTTGTTGTCGGTACGGCAATCGCGGCGGCGCTCAATCTCGCCGATGTGATTCCGTCGAAGCGGCTGTTCGCAGTATCGGCGAGCTGCGCGGCGGCCGTCAACGCCGGACTCGTCGTCGTCTCGGGATTTCACGGTGCGCTGGCTTTGCGGTTCCTGACGGGCTTTCTGCTTGCCGGCGTGTATCCGCCGGCGATGAAGATGATCTCGACCTGGTTTCAGCGTCAGCGCGGGCTGGCGATCGGCACGATTGTCGGTGCGTTGACAGTCGGGAAGGCAACTCCCTATCTCGTGCATTCGCTTCCCGATGTCGGTGTCAGTCAGGTGATTCTGACCGCCTCGGCCGGTGCAGTTATTGCTGGGTTGCTTGTCGCGGTGGGCTACCGTGATGGACCGTATCCGTTTGCGTCGCGTCCATTTTCATGGGGCCTGGTGGGCGCGGTGGTCCGTGTTCGCGACTGGCGGCTGGCCACCAGTGGTTATCTCGGGCACATGTTCGAGCTGTATGCGTTCTGGACATGGATTCCGGCGTTTCTTGCCGCGAGTGCCGCCGCGGCTCACACGAGCGATGAAGGGGGCCGGGTTCTGTCACTTGTCGCGTTTGGAACAATCGCTGTCGGTGGAGCGGGTTGTGTATGGGGTGGTCTCGTGGCAGACAGGTCTGGTCGAGAGCGCCTTGTCACGATTGCTCTGGCTGCGAGCGGTGCATGCTGTCTGCTCGTGGGTTTCGTGTTTGGGACGTCGATGTGGCTGGTGGCGCCGGTGGCGCTCGTGTGGGGATTCTTTGTCGTTGCGGACAGCGCTCAGTTCAGTGCGCTCGTAACCGAGTCCGTTCCGTCGCACGCCGTAGGCACGGCGCTCACCGTGCAGACATCGCTCGGGTTTCTGCTGACGATGGTGACCATCCAGGGCTTGCCGGTAGTCGCCTCGCGAATTGGCTGGCAATGGGCGTTTGCCGTGTTGTCGCTCGGGCCCGCGGCGGGAATTGCGTCGATCAGAATGTTGGCGCGGACGCGGCGCACACGTGTCGAGGAGCCACCGGTTGCAATTCCGCCCGTCTAGGCCGGGGCCAATGTCGCAGGCTTACCCGTGAGCGATCGCTTCCACTCGATGTAGCCCATCACCGACAGAATCAGAAACACGGCGTAGAGCCCTGATGTCACATACAGGTCCTTGTAGATGTACATCCCGATGTACACGACATCGACCGCGACCCAGACGATCCAGTTCTCGAGCAGCTTGCGTGTCATCATCCATTGCGCAACGAGGCTTGTGCTCGTGGTGAGCGCATCCATGTACGGCAACGCCGCATCGGTATTTCGCGAGAGAATGGTTCCGATCAATCCGGTCGACAGAGCGCCGATGATCACGAGATACGTGGCCAGTCGCGCCGCCATCCGGCTCACCGGGAGTTCGATACGATTCTTTCCTCCATAGAGCCACTGATACCAGCCATAGAAGTTCAGGACCACGTAGACGACCTGAAGGCCGGTGTCGGCATACAGCTTGGAGCGATAGAAGACAACGATGTACATCCCGACGTTCACGATTGCCGTCGGCCAGCTCCAGATGTTCTGCCGAACGCTGAGGAAAACGCTGATCACGCCGAAGACCGCGGCGACGATCTCAAACCGATTCATGCGACGGGGGTTGAGGATGGGCGACGGAGAATATACGAGCATATGTTACCGGGCATGAACCGCCGTCATTTCTCCGGGCTCGCCCTGCTGCTTGCTATCAGCGGCTGCGGCATTCTGCGCAGAACACCTCCCGAGCCGGTCAACACGCCGGAGCTCGCCCTCGTCGCCGACAGCGTCGCCGATTCTCTGCTCGTGGATGTTCAGGGAGTTGACACCAGCATCGTTGTCGAGATGCGGTACGCGACGAAAAACAATTTTACCGGCGCAGTCCTGCCCGGTTACGAGGCGAATCGCGCGTACCTGCGCGACGAGGCCGCCGCGGCTCTCGCCCTCGTCAACGCCGATCTTCATCTCCAGGGCCTTGGCCTCAAGATCTTCGATGCGTACCGGCCGGTCCGCGCCACGAACGCGATGGTGACGTGGACGGAGACCGCGCATCGTCCCGATCTTTTACGCGACGGCTACATCGCGTCCCGGAGCAAGCACAATCTCGGCGTCGCGGTCGATCTCACGCTGGTCGATTTGAGAACGCGGGCAGAGTTGCCAATGGGGACGCGGTTCGACTACTTCGCGCCGGCGGCATTCACGAAGAACGCTACCGGTGTCTTCGCGAAAAACCGGCAGCTTCTCAAGAAGGTGATGGAGCGGCAGGGTTTCTCGAATTACGAGAAGGAGTGGTGGCACTACTCCTATCCAGTCGAGAATCCGGTGCGGTTCGATCGCGTGGTGAGATAGAGGGAGCGTCGTCAGTGTTCTATGCCACTCTCCAGCACTTCGTCATCATCCATCGGCGCACTCGTGCCGACGGCACGAATCTCCGCGGTGCTCTCAACCAACTCGGGCAAACCCGCTGCCTTAAGCACGCGATTCCCTTCCGTCATCCCGGCTCCCATCGATATCCGCATTTTCGCCAGCTGCGTCTCGAGCTGAGCTGACAGAATGTCGAGCACCTGCCTCGTCTGACTGGTGGGGCGCGCATCGGTGCTCGCCGCGACCCCCGCCAGTGCCGCAATCTTGTTGTTGAGCTTGATCGGAAAGTTGAGCGGATCCTGTCCGGACCTGTTTTTTGTCTGATAGATCTCCTGCTCAACCTGCGTTAACGACGTCATCATCGAATTTGTCGCCGACTCGAACGCCGCGCGCTTGTCCGCGGGCAGCCGGTTGTCACGATCGGCGATCTGCGCGCGAAGATTGCGAATTGTCTTCACCGCATCATTGGCTTTCGACGTCTCGTTTCTCACCTTCAGCATGAACGCGAACTGATCCTCGAAATCCGCCTGAGTTGCCTTGCTCCGCGGATCCTTTACGAGCCTGAACGTCTGCGATTCGGTCGTCCCGTTCACGTGCATGCGAACGGAATATGTCCCGGGGATTGCCACGGGACCGTTCGTGTCCGCCGCCCACATGATGATGTTGTCGAACGTAGATGCGTCCGGATAGCGCATGTTCCACGCGAACATGTTGAGCCCGGCCTTGTTCGACACGCGGGGCGGAGGCGGCGCGCGACGCGGGCCGTCGTCGGGCGGCGGAGTCTCCTCGCTGCGCGCTTCCGAGCGCGTCGTCGAGTCCGCCTTTACGCCAGCCTTCCTGAGACTGTCGGCGCGCGCGGTCTTGATGCTGTCCGCTTTCACCGAATCGCGCGCGACAATCGGATCTTGAACGCTGGTGAAGCTGCGGATCACCGCCCCCTTCGCATCGAGGAAATCCATCGTCACTGTCTGTCCCGGCTTCTTGAGCCAGTAGTAGACAACTGCTCCCGACGGCGGATTCTGACCGGTCGGATGACCACCCGCTGTGCCGGCGTCACCACCGCCGTTGAAGCCGGCACGATAAACGTCGCGGGGCTTGAACAGGTGCGA
>JBBSFT010000185.1:0-4664 GCA_038254845.1 Gemmatimonadales bacterium
CAGAACTCGTAAACGATGACATGGGCTGGTCTCCGTGTTTTGCGACAGACAGATCGTCGCATGTGGCTCTGGTAACTCCGGTTCACACCGAGGAGCTAATCCACGGATAAACCGGAGGCCAGCCCAGTCATATTTTCTAGGCTTCATCCAACTCACGGAATCAAGAGAGAGAGGGTGTGATAGCGAGGCTTGCTTTCCGGACCGGCATTGCGACGCTGTTGATTCTTCCTCTACATGTCGCGATCGCCCAGACTGCGCCGACGGGCGATCCGCGACTATCCCTCGACTCGCTCCCCGTTACGGCGCGCATCGATCTGCCCTCGTCGGCCGATTGGATGGCGTTCGGGTTTGGCTCGGTCTGGGTCGTCAACTATCGACCGAGTCGCCTGTCGCGTGTTGACGTAGCGACGAACCGAGTGCGGGCCGACATCTCGCTCGGCCGCGACGGCTGTCTCGGCCTCGTGATTGCGCTCGGTCGCGTATGGGTTCCGACCTGCGGTGACGGAGTTGTGAATGAGATCGATCCCGCGACGAACTCCGTCGTTCGCCGCATCCCCGTCCCCATAAAAGAAGGTCGAGAGGGAGCCGTCGCCTTTGCCGAAGGCGCACTCTGGGTTCCCGACAACGCGAGCGACTCCAACTCGACGTCCATCGTGCGGCTCGATGTGCGGAGCGGCACGCTTCAAGCTCGGATCGTGACGGGAAAACGGTCCGATGTCGTCGTTGCCGGATTCGGGAGTGTCTGGGTTACGAGCAGCGCCGAAGATGTCGTCGTCCGCATTGACGCGGCCACGAATCGAACCCTGGCGCGGATTCCAGTTGGTCGCTCACCCAAGTTCATGGCGGCGGGCGAAGGCGCGATCTGGGTTCAGAATCGGTATGACGGTTCGGTATCCAGAATCGATCCGGCAACCAATCGCGAGGTCGCCCGCATTGCCGCTTGGGCCCCGACGCTCGCCGGTGATATCGCCGCGGGTGGTGGCGCGGTCTGGCTGAGCGTAGACGGCATGCCGGTGACGCGCATCGATCCACGCACGAACACCGTCACGCATCAGTATGTCGGCGGCGATGGCATCGACGCGATTCGATGGGGTGCCGGCGCCTTGTGGATCGCGGATCATACACTCGGCCAGTTGTGGCGCATTGATGCCAGCCGCATCGTCGCCCGTTGATACGATCACGTCTGATTCGACTGTGATCCAACCCCGTTATCGGTGGATGTATCCGAGCTAGATCGGCACTGACAAGCATCGACATTATCGGATTCGTGCCGGCGGCTCGAATGCGTCGGATACCTTATCGATTGACCGTCATCCGGCACCACCATTGTCGGAAACTCATACGTGTTGGATAGTTCGTCGTTGAAGACTGCAAGTCACATCGTCAGGGCGCCACTCGAAACCGACTTGTTCGAAGGGATCGAGAGCCCTGCAACGCACCGTGATCCGGAGACTGCCGATGGACCCTACCCTGCACGCTGAGCGGGGCAACGACATGCCTGACGTGACCGTCGCTGGCGATGAATCACGCGATGCGCCCCTTCGCATGACCGCCGATGAATTTCGACGGGCCGGCCACGCGCTGGTCGACTCGATCGCCAGCTTCCTCGAGTCGCTGGCGCAGCGTCCGGTGACGCCGTCGGAGTCGCCAGCCGCCGTGCAGGCGCTGATCGACGCTGACCGCCCTTTCCCACAGGAAGGGACGGAGGCGGGCGCGCTCCTCGCCCACGCGTCGCGACTTCTGTTCGATCATTCCCTGTTCAATGGCCATCCCCGCTTCTTTGGATACATCACGGCGTCACCCGCTCCGATCGGGATGCTCGGCGACCTGCTGGCCGCGGCCGCGAACCCTAACGTGGGATCCTGGCGGCTCGCGCCGGTGGCAACGGAGATCGAAGCACAGACGGTGCGCTGGATCGCCGATCTCATCGGGTTTCCCGCCCCCAGCGGTGGGCTCCTGGTGAGCGGCGGAAACATGGCCAATGTTGTCGGCTTCATCGCTGCGCGCGCGGCCGCGGCCACGTGGAACGTGCGCAAGGAAGGCACCGCTGGGAGCGCCGCCTCCCGCTTGCGCGTCTACGCCTCGGCGGAGACGCACACCTGGATTCAGAAAGCCACCGACATCGCGGGACTCGGCACCGATTCGATTCGCTGGATTCCGACCGACGACGATCTGCGGATGAACACCAGCGCGTTGCGCAACGCGATCGGACAGGACCAAATCCGCGGCGATCTGCCGATGATCGTTGTCGGAACGGCGGGGTCGGTGAGCACGGGGGCGATCGATCCGCTTCCCGAGATCGCCGAGATCTGTCGTCAGGCGGGAATCTGGTTTCATGTGGACGGCGCGTATGGCGCACTGGCCGCCACGATTCCTGGCGTTTCAGCAGATCTTCGCGCGCTCTCGCTCGCCGACTCGGTCGCCGTCGATCCCCACAAGTGGATGTATGCACCGCTCGAGGCAGGCTGCACCATCGTTAGAGATCCCGACAAGCTCCGCGCAGCCTTCGCCTACCATCCTCCCTACTACCACTTCGGGCAGGAAGCGACGAACTACGTCGACCTCGGACCGCAGAACTCGCGCGGCTTTCGCGCGCTCAAGGTGTGGCTGGCGATGCAACAGGTTGGGCGTGCGGCGTACGTGCGGATGATCGGCGACGACATTCGATTGAGTGAGCGGATGCACGCTGCGGTGTCGGCGCATCCCGAGCTCGAACCCTTCACGCAGTCGCTCAGCATCCTGACGTTTCGTTATGTGCCGAAGGAGTTGCGGGGGAGGTCCGGCGAACCGGAGGTGGGGGAGTATCTCAACACCCTCAATGAAGGGCTGCTGGAACGGATTCAGCAGTCGGGGGAATTGTTCGTGTCCAACGCGGTGATTCGGGGGCGGTATGTGCTGCGCGCGTGCATCGTCAACTTCAACACGACGGCTGCCGACGTCGACGCAGTGCCCGCAATCGTCGTCCGGCTGGGGGGAGATGTGGATCGCACCCTGCGACCCAGGGAACTGGGTTAGGCGACTTCGCCGAGCAAACTTGCCGGAGTCTCGCCGGATTGATGCACGTCGCGACCACACCGGAGCCCTCGTCACGCCGGAACGCCATCAGGTATTCGCGCGCACAGTCGTCGCAGCGGATCCGCGCGAACCCGTGCTCGAGGATCCCGCAGGCCAGGAACTCGCCCGCCGCCTGCCCGACCGCATAATTGCGAGCGACGAAGGGTACTGATCGCGGGTGCGGTCCAGTACAATCTGCAAGCTGACGTCAGCAACCTGGATCATGGCTGGACGAATCCGACACCGCGCGCATGCAAGCGGCACTGGCCACCGCAATGAAGGGTCGGCTGCGCGAGACCGGGCTGATGCAGTTGCTGAAGCCGTCGAATCGCTACCGCGCTTCCTAACGAATCGTCGCAGCTGGCTCGAGGTTCAAGACTTACGCCTTGGCTGCCCTGAGTGCGACGCGGTCATCTGCAGCCCGGCGAAGAGTGGTGATCACCGATGGACCATACCTTGAGACGGAGGAACACATTGGCAGCTTTTGGATAGTCGACGCAGCCAACATGGATGAAGCCGTGGCGTGGGGACGCAAAGCCGTCGTCGACTGCCGCGCATCGGTCGAGTGCGCGAGTTCCTCGCCATGCCAACAGAATAGAAACTCCAACCGAAGAACACGGAGACTCACATGAGAAAGCTCAAAATCATCGAACACATCTCGTTGGACGGCGTGATCCAGCACTCCGCCGATGACGGCGATTTCCCCTACAGCGACTGGACCGCGCCCTATCGGACCCCCGCTGGCAGAGATGCAATCCTCGCCGCCTATGGCGAGAGCTTCGATCTGCTGCTTGGCCGTCGCACCTACGATATCTGGTCGGGCTTCTGGCCAACGGCGCCGAGCAGTCCGATGGCGGACGGCCTCAATGCGGCAAGAAAATATATCGCCACCCACCGTCCGGAGAGTCTTGAATGGGGCCCGTTCGAGAGACTTGGACCGGACATCGTCGAGGGCATTCGGCGCATCAAGTCGCAGGACGGGCCGAACCTTATTCTCTCGGGTAGCTCGACGCTGACATCGACGCTGCTCGAACATAGGCTTGCAGATGAAGCGCTGCTGCTCCTCTATCCGGTCCTGTTGGGTACGGGGAAGCGCTTCTTTGCAGAGGGAACCCCGCCATCCTCATTCGAGCTCGTCAGCACGAAAGCAATGCCGTCCGGCATCATCCTCAATAGTTACAAGGTCACCGGGGCGTTGAAGACCGGATAGCCCGGGACGCCGTGCTGACTGCGCTCGAACTCTGGCCCGAAGACGACATACCCGAAAATCCCGGCGCGTGGCTGATGACAGCATCCGGGATCACGCGCACCGCCGGCCGCACACATCCGCAAAGCGTGCGAGGATGCCCGCATCGCTGCGCTCAGTATCTGGGCGATTCTTTGGACAATTCTCCCCGTAAACTGGGGGTGACGCTCTCGTAACGCATAGAACTTGCAACGCAGCAGAACTTGCAGGCGATTTTCCGGCAATTACAATAACGAGGTAATCATGACCGACGGCAATGTCGTACACCAACCGGTGCGGTGGAAAGCCGCCGTATGGGCAGGTCTTATTGGCGGCGCAGCATTCATGATGTTGGAAATGATCATGGTGCCGCTCTTTGGCGGCG
>JBBSFT010000186.1:0-4651 GCA_038254845.1 Gemmatimonadales bacterium
CAAGATCATGATGCCGATCGCGACCGAGCTGATCGCCGATGACCAGTTGCCGCTGCTCAACTTCAACGCGTTCTTCGAGAACACGATGTTTCACGAAGTAGCGCATGGACTTGGCATCAAGAACACGCTCAATGGAAAAGGCACAGTCCGCATGGCGCTAAAGGAGCGCTACAGCTCGGTCGAGGAAGGCAAGGCCGACATCCTTGGACTGTACATGGTGCAGCGCCTGAGCAAGGACGGGCAGCTTCCGGGTGAGGACATCCACGGCAACTACGTGAGCTTTCTCGCAGGCCTGTTTCGGTCCGTTCGATTCGGCGGTGCCGATGCGCACGGCCGCGCCAACATCGCCGCGTTCAATTTTCTGCAGCAGCAAGGCTCATTCACGCGTGATGCGACAACGGGCAAGTACCGCGTTGATTTTGCGAAGATGGAAGCCGGAATGAATGCGCTGGCCCAGAAAATTCTCACCGTGCAAGGCGATGGTGACTACGCCGGGCTCGGCGCGTTTCAGCAGCAGTACGGGTCAATTCCGGCGGAGCTCGCACGCGATCTCGGGCGGCTCAAGACGAAGGGAATTCCGGTTGACGTTGTCTTCGAGCAAGGCCGATAACGTCATCGCCGGGAACGCCGGTCAGCCGGTGTTTCTCAAGCCCTGCGCGATCCCGCTTACCGTTGTCGCAAGAACACTCTCGATTCGCTCGGATTCGTCGCCGTCAGTGTTAGCGGAATGCCGCTTCTTCAGGAGCTGGCTGATCTGAAGAAGCGATAGCGCGTCAACGTACGGGTTACGAAGCGCGATCGCCGCCTGCACGACGACGCTATCGTCGAGCAGGTGACCGGCCCCGCGGATCGACATCAGCGCGTTGACTGTCTTCTCGAATTCGTCGATGAGCTCGTCGAGCACCTTCATGTCAGCGCCAAGCCGGGACACGTAGGCGCGGGTGATTTCCATGTCGGCCTTGGCGCAGACCATCTCGATTTTCGCGAGCAGATCGTCGAAGAACGGCCACGCTTTCGCCATTCGCTGAAGCAGCGCGAGGCCATCCGGTTCGCCCTCGATCTCTGACAGCGCCGTCCCAACACCAAGCCAACCCGGAAGCATGAAGCGGTTCTGCGTCCACCCGAATACCCACGGAATCGCGCGGAGCCCGTCGATCCCGGTTGCCGCGCCGGGCCTGTAGGCCGGACGTGATCCGAAGCGCGCCGACGCCAGCTCCGCGATTGGTGTCGCTTTCTCGAACAGCTGAAACAGCGCTGGATTCTCATGCGCTCGACGGCGATAGACCTCGTACGACCTGGCCGAAAGTCGGTCGACGGTACCCCGAAATGTCGCGATCTCGGCTTCGCTCACGCCGTCGCGCCAGTCGGTGAACCGTTGCAGCAACACGCCCGACAACGTCACCTCGAGCGTTCGCTCAGCGATCTCGAGCAGGCCGAACTGCTGCGAGATGATTTCTCCTTGCTCGGTGATCTTGATTCGTCCGTCAACCGAATGCGGAGGAAGTGCGGCAAGTGCGCGATACACGGGAGAACCGCCGCCGCGTCCGACGCTTCTACCGCGGCCGTGAAAGAGGCGAAGGGTAACTCCTCGTTCGCGAAAGATCGGAACGAGCAGTTCCTGCGCTCTGTAGAGACCCCACGACGATGCGAGAATGCCGGCATCTTTGCCCGAGTCGGAGTATCCGATCATCACCTCCTGGTGATTCCCGCGGGCCTGAAGCTGGCGCTGATAGATCTCATCGTCGAGAAGCTCCTGCATGACCGCCGGCGCGTGTTCGAGATCGCCGAGCGTCTCGAACAGCGGCACGACATCGATCGCGGATGATGGCGTGTCCCCGGCAAGATCGACCAGCCCACATTCGCGTGCGAGCAACAGGACTCGCAGAAGGTCGGACGCCGACTTCGTCATCGACACGATGTAGGTCGATGAGGCGCGCTCGCCGAGCTCATGCTGAATCGTGCGAATCGCCTGAAATGTCTCAACGACTCTGGCGGTTGCTTCCGTGAGATTCTGATTCGGTCCAACGAGTGGCCGACGACCATTCAGCTCATGTCTCAATCCGTCGTCGTCGAGCTTCGCATGCCCGACGGTTTCCATGATCTCGTCCAGCGCAGCGCGGTGCGAATCCGAGTGATCGCGGATATCCATCATGAGGCCGTGAAACCCGTGAGTGCGCACCCCAGCAATTAGTGGATCGAGCACCGTCCGCTGCGTGCGCGACGCTCCAGCGAGTGAGAGAGAATCGCTGACAAGCGCGAGGTCCGCTTCTAGCTCCGCGGGATTCGAATAAGCGGCCGCGATGGCCGGTGACTCGCCCGCATCCCGCGCCGCGACGGCCGCGCGGGTGGCCGCAACACGTCCGGCGATGAAACTGAGCTTGAGGCGGATCGGCTCATCTTCATTTCGCCGCGAATTTGTTTCCCATACGTGAGGAAGAAGCGCTCTGTCTTCCTGAATCGACGATTCGAGCTCGTCCGTCGGCTCGACGATGTGGGCTGAGAGCGACAGCCTTCGAACCAGTTCTTCAATTGCCGACTGATACTGTCCAAGAATCACGTGACTTGCGCGACGCGCGGCCGCGATTGTTGTTGCGGGTGTAACAAACGGATTGCCATCGCGGTCGCCACCAACCCACGTGCCGAGGCGAATCGTGGAGTCGCGTCGCAGGTCGCTTCTCTCCACGGCGAACTCGTTCTCGAACGCGCGAACCAGAGAACTGTGGGCGCGAGCGCTCGCATCGAGCAGCCGCGTCTCGAAATACCACAGGACAGTGCTCACTTCATCGCCAACGGTTGGCCGGTCGCGGCGAACCTCTGCGGTCAACCATAACAATTCGATTTCCGCCTCGAGCGATTCGTCGATCGCTTTCTTCGCGGAAGCCGCAACTCGTTCGCGCTCAAGCAGCAGATCCGCGACGCGCGCCTGAAGCGTGAGGAGCGTCCGTCGCGTCGATTCTGTCGGGTGTGCAGTCAACACCGGGCGCACGTCGAGTTCGGCCACGGCAGCGGCGATATCGCTCGACGGGATGCCGCGCTCCTTCAACCGCTGCATCGTCCACGGCGCTGATGCGGGCTGCGGGCCGGCGTCGCCCTTGACCAGGTACGCGCGTCGCCGCCTGACGCGGTGAACCTGTTCAGCGGTGTTTATCAGCAGGAAGAAGAGGGTGAACGCCCGCGCTGCAACAGCAGCATTTTCCAGCGGCAGGCTCGACGTCTGATCGATCAGCGAGTCGAGCGTGCGAGCGGTCGCCGTATTTCGCCGTCGCGCCTTGCACGCGCGCCGAAGATCGTCAACGACTCGAAATGCGGCCTCACCCTCGAGCCGCCGAATGACGTTGCCGAGGCCTGCGGCGAGGAGCCGAACATCGTCATGAAGCGGAATGTCTTCCGGACGCGTGTCGGGATCGCGCGGAACCGACGAGTGATCGTCAGCCGTCGCCAAGAATGATTGGGGTGAGGTCATCGAATGACGTTACGACGAAATCGGCGTCGTCCGCTACAGTGGGACGTGTGACAAACCCGGTGAATGCGGCGAAGGCGTCGGCCGTCGCGCGCACAGCGGCATCTGTGCTTCCGTCGCCAACCGCGATGAGCGGACGCGGCAAATCGAGCTGCGCGACGATTTCACGTTTGCCCGCCGATCTGGTCAACGGCGAGGCGGAATCGAACCCGGCCCACTCGCCATCCGGCTGGAAGTGCACGTCAACCGCATGAACGGCTCCCGACTCGAGCCCCACGTGCCCGGCCAGCGGCAGGATGGAGTTTCTGATGCCGCCACTAACGAGGATTACAGTAACTCCTCGCGATTTCCATTCAGCGATCGCCGCAACGGCGCCTCGGGCCGTTGTCGCAACGTATTCGCGGCCAAGTGCGTCAATGGCGGTTCGATCGGGGCGCACGATCGAAAGCCGCCGACCATAAACTTCTTCGAGTGCGATGTCGCCGCGCATCGCCTTGTCCGTTAAATCGGCTACCTCTGCCGCGATGCTTTCTCCGCATTGTCCAGCGAGCCAGTCAATTCCCTCAATCGATGAAAGCGTCGAGTCAACATCGAGCACGACTGTCACGAAGCGTGTCGATGGTGCACCGCTCACAACACGTTGCCAGGGGCAAGCAGTCCTGCCGGATCGAGGGCATGCTTCATCGCGCGCATGACAGCAACCTGCGGCGGCGCGAGCTGAAGTCCGAGCCACGTCTGCTTCAGCTTGCCAAGACCGTGCTCGGCCGACACTGTCCCTCCCATGCTGATAACGGCATGGAGCGTTTCTTCGACGGCAGCATTGATGCGCGTCAGCTCGTCCGAGTTCCGGGCAATGAAATTCTGATGAGGATGACCGTTGCCCGCGTGCCCATAGGTGATTGGAGGAGGCGCTTGATGACGCTCGACTGCTGTGGCCGATATGGCGAGAGCCTCGGCGAGCTTCGCGACGGGAACAGCCCAATCGGTTGACACTTTTCGGCCGCCTGCTTTCATGTAAGCGTTGCCCCGCTCGTTCATCGTTGCGGGAACGGCGTGTCGCATCGCGCGGGCATCGCGCAGCGGCTGGGCGCCGTCAAAGACGCGAATCTCGTCGGTGATCGCGCCAAATTGTTCTGCCGCTTCAAGCCACGAGGTCATGACATTCTCGACATCACCGGATTCGCCGGCGTC
>JBBSFT010000187.1:0-4616 GCA_038254845.1 Gemmatimonadales bacterium
GCATTGCTGACCGCCAACAGGCGGACTGACAGGAGATCCAACTTGCCCCTGCATTGAAAAAGCAGGGGTGCACTTAATAAGTCGGGGCGACTGGATTTGAACCAGCGACCTCCTGCTCCCGAAGCAGGTCAATACACTAACCAACTACTACATTCTGCCGGACTTTAGAGGGAAACCGGGCGTCGGTGCCGGAGTTTCCCGACATCCATGCCGTACTCTGCAGGAAGAAACTCACCCTCGAACACACCCAAGCTTCCCTCCGATTCGCGTTGTCCGCGCACGCTGCCTGCGGTTCGCTCGCCGGGTTGAACTGCCGCGTCGTCGGACGGAAGGGAGCGAGACCAGAGAAAGACAAACCGCGACCGGCGACCGGCGATAGCGATTCGGCTTGCGCTACCGCATTACGTACAACACGGCCATCACGATGGCGACGGTCGTGGAGGCGCCCGCAATCGTCCACGGCACCCACCGTGGCGCGTTGGCAAGCGATTCGACGACCAGCCCGCCGCCGGAGTGTCGAGGCGCAACCGTGACGCTCAAGGCTTTCACGATCTCGTCGCCGGTTGCCGGCCGGTCTGCAGGACGCTTTTCGAGCGTTCGCATCACGATTGCATCCAGGTGCTTCGGCACGTCGGGCCGTCGCGCATTGATTGCCGCTGGTACCTGCTTCGCGTGCGCTTCGATGACCTGCTGCGGCGTACGACCCGAGAATGGTGGATGCCCGGTAATCATCTCGTAGGCCACGACGCCCAGTGCATACAGGTCGGCGCGGTGATCGAGCGACGGGTCACCCGAACCCTGTTCGGGGGCGACATAGGTGGGCGTACCAAGACTCATCCCCACCTGCGTGATGCGCACGACTTCCGCCTCAGTGTCGCCAGTGGACGCGCTGATCAGCGCCTTGCCGATCCCGAAGTCCAGCACCACCGCCTGCCCGTGGAAGAACATCACGTTCTCGGGCTTGATATCCCTGTGTACGATACCTTGCGCATGCGCGTACGAAAGCGCGCCTGCGACCTCCTCGAGGATGGTGGAGATATCCGCAAACGCCATCGGGCGCTCACGAACCATCCGCTGCCGCAGGGACTCACCATCCACGAACGGCATCGTGTAGTACAGGTGTGGCCCGGCGAGCCCGGCCGATAGCAGTGGCACGATGTGCGGATGCTGCAGTCGTGCCGCCAGCGCGATCTCCCGCTTGAAACGCTCGGCCGACAGCGACGCTGCCAACTCAGGGGCGAGCACCTTGATCACGACATGACGTCGCAACGCGTTTTCGGTCGCGAGGAACACGCGCGACATGCCACCGCGCGGCAGTTCACGTTCGAGCGCGTATTGCTCGCCGAGCGCTGCCTGAACTTCCGCCTGCAGGGAATCGACTGGCATGAGGCGCCTCGTCTCGTCGAGCGTCAGCAAAGGACCTGCGACCGCCAACTCCGACAGATTGCCTTCTGTCGCGCCCCTGCGCCAGTGTGCGTCTTCATTTACGCGGTGCGAACGGAAACGGCAATGTCGATCTCCTGTGCAGTGGCTATCACCGTGCCTTACTGAGCCAGTCTACCGCGACTACCATGACATTGTAGTTCGTAAGGCGACTGGTAACGAAGTCACCGTCGAAAAGCTTTTCGCGCGACACGATCGAAAAGCCGGGCCCTTTCTTCCGGGCTCGCCCGGCAGTGGTAAAACGGTGGCCGACATGATCGACATCCCCCTTCCGTTAGAAAATGTGCTTCCGCACGTAGACCTCCTCGCGGTCAAGTAAAGACGCCTAACGTGCACTCAGCTAACTAACAGTCGTGTGCAGCACGCGCGCAGGGAACGCAGGCGACGGAGGCCAGCGTCAATGGGGTTGACGGTTGAAGCGACGAAAAACGCCCCGCAACTCAAAGCATTGCAGGGGCGCACTTAATTAACAAGTCGGGGCGACTGGATTTGAACCAGCGACCTCCTGCTCCCGAAGAAGGGGGGAACACTAACCATTTACGACATTCTGCCGTACTTCCGAGGGAAAGCGGGCGTCGGTGCCGAACTTTCCCGCCATACATTCCCCACTTTGCCGGAAACAAACCCACCCCCAAACTCACCCCTGCCGCTAGTTCGACCGCTAGTTACAATATGCTCCGACAGGCAATTGCGTCATGAGGAAGCACGTTGTAACAAATCGCGATTCACAACACCTTTGTCAGTAACCCGTTACGCCATGCCTCCACGCTTCATTGCTCGGCAACTCTCGCATCCAACTGGAATCATTGGGCGGCTCATTGGGCGCTTGATGAACCGGCACAATGCGAAGATGAATGGATTCGCCCTGCAGCAACTCGAGCT
Source organism: Gemmatimonadales bacterium (assembly GCA_038254845.1). Taxonomy (GTDB): domain Bacteria; phylum Gemmatimonadota; class Gemmatimonadetes; order Gemmatimonadales; family Gemmatimonadaceae; genus UBA4720. The sequence continues at coordinate 2,326 of JBBSFT010000187.1, forward strand.
CACTACCGAAGACCGGGTGCTCGAGATCGGCTTTGGCGGCGGCGCGACACTGCCGAAGTTGATGCTCCGCGCTGCGTTCGTGGCTGGGGTGGATCGTTCACACGCCATGGTTGCACGGGCCAGGGCCGACTACGCTCAACCGTTGAAGGCGGGGCGCGCTGATTTTCGTGAGGGCACGGTCGAGGAGCTCCCCTTCGACACGGCGGCCTTCAGTAAGGTATGCACCGTCAACACAATCTACTTCTGGAAGTCACTCGAGGCGGGCTTCGCCGAAATTCACCGCGTGCTCGTGCCCGGGGGCCGCGTTGTTGTTGGTTTCCTCCCCAAGGAACGAATGGACCGCATGGGCATGCCGGCCGACATCTTCACGTCGCGCGCGCTCGAGGACGTCGCGGCCGCCCTAGAGAAGCAGGGTTTCGTCGAAGTACTTGTGACACGCCCCCAGCCGACAACTCTGTGGGTCGTCATTGTCGCTTCCCGGTTAGTTAATTAGACACAGGCACCGATTCGGAAGTCCGGTCCGCGTACGATGGCTACGCAGCGTACTTCGGCAGCCCAGGCCCTTCAAGCTCGCTGACGACGACCTCGTGATCGAGGTTCGTGACCGTGACGGACACTACTATCGCCAACTGCGGCGCGAGAAATGACGCAGGCCTATCGCGACGCTGTCCTAACATTTCGTCTTTTTTGTGCCCTTTACTCCTTTGTCGTCACTATCTCGTAAGTCCGGCAGATCGCGTCGCGGGGCAAAGCGTCGGGTGGTCGTCGCTTCAGGGGCGCTGCCCGGTCACCGTGTAGAACGACGACGCCGCGAAGAAATGGCCAGTCGCACTCCGATTGCCGAGATCATCGAGAAGCGCGTTCGCTTCCGCCGCGCTCATTGAGCCTTGAGCCACAAAGTGAGGCAAAGACGGCTCAAGGACCCACTCTCTGAAAAATGGCCAGCTATCGAACACGATCGCCTGCGGCATAATCTGGATGCCTGCAAAACCTTCGTTGGCAAGCCAACCAGCATACTCTCGCACCACGACTCCATTTCGGAGCCCGTCGCTGAAGAGCCGTGTGAAGCGACGCCCAAGCACTTTGTTACTGCATCCGACTACAACGGTGTCCCAGTCCATGTCCGCGATTGCGACGCGATCCCCATGAGTTGTGACACGACACATCTCATGCAGCGCGCGTCGCGGCTCTGGAACATGTACGAGGAGTTGCGTGGCCAGAACTCGATCAAAAGTGTTGTCCGGAAAGGGCAGGGACTGTACGTCCATCGACTCGAAATGGAGATTGATCGCTCCCGCTTCATCGGGCGACGTCGCGCTTCATGAAGCATCGCGTCGCTCAAGTCGCCGCCACACGCCTGACCGGGCGCAATCAGTTTGGACATGAGTGCGAGCATGTCTCCTGTTCCGCAACCGCAATCCAGCACAGATACGCCCGGCTTCAATGCGAGATGCGCAAATGCGGCGTCCGCGCGCTCGCGAGCGAAATCCAGCGCACGCGTCCTCGATGCATCAAGAAACCGAACGAAAAAACTCGGATCGTCGGAGCTATCTACTTGAAGCCACCCATCACCGAGATGACCCGGTTTGCGAGTCTCAGGCATAGAGATCTCCGGTCTGGAACTGTCGTATTGAGATTGACGCGCTGGCGGTTAGCTATGACCGTCATCCCGGGCCTTGCGCTGTGAAACCGCTAACCTCGTCTCTACATCGCCTTCAGATCAGGGTGACAGAATTTAGAGAAAAAAGGTGACAGAATTTAGAGAACGCACATCGCCTCCTCCAGAGTAAGAAACAACCACAAACCAACAACGACATTCTGCCGGACTTTAGAGGGAAATCGAGCGTCGGTGCCGTACTTCCCCGTCATTCATGCCGCACTCTGCCGGTAGAAACAGACCCACAAATAGACCCCAATTTTAGTGACGCTACCACTCGGGCCTTTCACAGTTCTCACGGGAGCGCGATTTAGTCCCGGCACTCCGTGGACCGAGGCCAACGGCGCAGTCCGGGGCGGAGGCGTCCTGATCACTTTCATTCTTGCTCCTAACGGCAACGTCACCGACTTTTTGCTGCCATGGGCTCCCGATTTGGCTATCGCGTTCACCCGGGAAAAAACTCTTCCTTCGGCGAACAATTAAATTAAATGCCGGAGGTCCGGTTTCTTCCATGCATATAGCCGAGAATATCCTCTCCGCCATCGGGAATACTCCGATCGTACAGCTCCGCGGAATCGTCCCACGCGGCTGCGCGACAGTTCTGGCGAAGATCGAATGGGCCAACCCGACTGGC
>JBBSFT010000188.1:0-4562 GCA_038254845.1 Gemmatimonadales bacterium
AATGCGGCCGACGCCCTGGATCGCGATGACGAGACTCGTGGCTGAGGGAAGATTCTGCGCGACGTACGCAGCGAGGCAGTCACTCGGCACAACGTCGAACCCAACACCGGGAAGCAACATCAATCCGCGCGCGCGAGCGTCGTCACCGAGATGCGCCATCAGCTCGAACACGGCAATTTCGCCGGTGATGTCGAGGTAGTGAGCGCCTCGCCTCAGGCACGCATCGGCGACTTGACGGGCGGTCTGTGAAAATGGACCGGCGCAGTTGAGAACGGTGCGATTAACAGTCGAAAGCGTGTCAATCGCTGCGTCGAGAGCGCCCGGATCGTCAGCCGAAGCTATGCGGTGATCCAGGCGAAGCTCCCGAGCGAGCGCGGCGACCGCTGCCTCGCTCCTTCCCGCCAGAACAGGCGGCATTCCGGCCGCGGCAACGCGTCGTGCGATCAGCTCACCAGTGTATCCAGTCGCTCCATAGAGAAGGAAGTCACCGGCGCTCACTTGTCGTCCGCGCGATCAGGAGCGGCAAGCTTCGCCGCATCTGCCGGTGTGTCAATGTCGAGGGCCGCATCGGCAACCGGGATCTGCGTCACGCGCGACAGGCGCGACCTGAGCCACCGGCCCGCACCTTCGTCTCCCTTGAGGCTCATCAAGTCCGCGAAATGCTCAACTCCGAAGACAACCGGCACGCCGACAACATCGTCGTAGGACGATGCGACGATCCTGTTGTTGTCATCGAACGCGTGGAGAAGCCGCTGCAGCGTTGCCGACTCGATCAATGGCTGGTCGGCGACCATCACGAGTGCGGCCTCGCACTTCGGGTCTGCTCGCAGCGCGGCCAGCCCCACACTGAGCGACGACGCGAGTCCCGATTCCCACCTTGCATTGTGGACTGTCCTGACCCCACCGACGCCTTCGAGCGCGGCGCACACTTCATCTGCTGATGCACCGACAACGACGACGACGGGAACCGCGCCAGCCTCGAGCGCCGCAAGCGCAGCCCGTTTCACGAATGAGTTACCCTCGTGCTCGATGAGCTGCTTCGGATAGCCAAGGCGCGTCGATGCGCCGGCGGCGAGCACGGCCGCACCGATGCGGTGAGTGAGAGTCGAATCGCTCACCGATAGCCTGGCTCTCGCGCCGCGTCGTGAAGCGGCGCGTTTCGATCCCGGAGGTGGCCGCCAGGCCGCACGCTCGTAACAGCAGCAACTTCGGCGACGATTGCGAGAGCAATCGCATCGGGGCCGTCACCGCCGATGTCGAGCCCGACCGGGCCGAACACGCTCTCACTCCGCGGAGTTGCACGTTCGGTTCGCGCCTCAATGTCAGCGAACATTCTCTCGGTGCGGGCACGCGGGCCAAGGATCCCGACGTACGCGACGCCGCGCTCGATCAACGCCTGGACGTAATCCACGTCGCGCGCGTAATGATGTGACATGACAACGGCAGCCGTCCGTGATGTCAGCGCGACCGCGTTGCGCAGCTCGCGCGCCTCGGCGCATTCGACAACGCTCGCGCCGGGGAAACGCGGCACCGGAGCGTGAGCTACAGGCCTGTGATCGATCACTGATACATCCCAGCCCAGCTGAACGGCGAATCGGACGAGTGGGACTGCGTCGGGCCCGCTTCCACAGATGACGAGGTGCACCGCCGGGGAAATGACCTCGAAAGCGATCTCGGCGCCGTTGTATTCGACGATGTGTCCGCGTCGGCCAGCGGCGATTGCAGCGTCGAGCTGAGAGCGGAAGAATTCGATAACCCTGGCGTCGGGCGGATTTCCGGTTGTTCGGACCGCGTCTCCGGCAAAGAGGGCGTGGCCGCCAACATCCAGCAAGCCGACCTCTGAGCTGGCCTTCGTAACCGTGGCGAGAACGGAGGGCGAAACGGAGTGCAACGCCGTGGAAAGCAGCGCTGCAACCTCTGCCGAACCGGACGCGGAAAGAGGCTCGAGCAGCACATCGATCAACCCATTGCAACCGAGGCCGAGGCCCCAGGCGGCGTCATCATCGGCGCGGGTGTCGTACGTGACGACCCGCGCGCGATTCTCAGCGTGTACTTCGCGCGCATGCTCGGCCAAATCGGTCTCGAGGCAGCCGCCGCTCACGATGCCGACTGTCGTTCCGTCGACGTTCACGAGCATTCGTGCGCCAACACCACCGTAGCTCGAGCCCGTCACTCTGACAACCGTTGCGAGAACGACCGCATTGCCCCGAGTCGAGGCCGCGGCGAGAGCGCTCGTGATTGAGCGATGGGTCGTCATCCGGTGTCAACTCCCGTCATGCTGAAGATTACTGACCGCGTCACCAGCCGCGCTGCCAACGAGATGCCATAAGTCGTCGAGGTGTCGTTCTTCGGTCAAGACATTTCCGACGCCAATGAGCATTGCGACCCGGCCGTTCAAACAGGTATGGGTGTTGTACGGTCGCTGGCGACGGCGGAGAAATCAATACGCGCAACCTCGCGCCTGAGCGCCAACAGCGCCAACATTGCGGTCGCCAATCGCAGTGCAAGCCAAACGCGCGGAACCCACAGGTTGCGGGTGCACGCCCCGCAGCTGGTGCCGCCAATCGAACCCTCTCCGTGGCGGACAACCGTCATGGACCGCAGATGGCGGGACCGCACCCCGTAAGGGCAACGGTTATGCCAGTTGCCGCCCATCCGGCGCACACCCATTTTGACGGATGCCTTCATTGACAACGATCAAATCGACGACAGGTCCCGAATGCCAGCCGTAGGCAACAGCGTCGCGCGCAAGGACGGCATCGGCAAAGCCACCGGCGAGGCGCGCTACGCCGACGATATCGTCTTTCCCGGAATGCTCTTCGGCCGAACGGTGAGATCGACGGTTCCCCGCGGCTGCATCAAGTCGATCCGGTTCGATTTCGACACGACCGGCTTCACCATCGCCGACTATCGCGACGTCCCCGCCACGAACGCAGTCGACCTCATGGCCCAGGACCAGCCATTTCTCGCCGAGCGCGAGGTGAAGCACATGGCCGAGCCGATTCTGCTGCTCGCGCATGAAAACAAGGAAATACTCCACTCCGCCAACGTCGTCATCGAATATGACGAGGAAACTCCGGTATTCGACTCGGAACAGTCGAACCTCGTCTTCAAGACAATCGACATCGTCAAGGAGAACGCCGACTCACCTTTCCTGAGCAACAATGATGTCGTCGTCGTCGAAGGCACGTACCGGACTGGGCATCAGGAGCACGTCTACATCGAGCCGAATGGCGTCATCGCCGTTCCTGAAGATGGAGGGATCACGATCTATGGCTCCGTCCAGTGCCCGTTCTACGTCATCAAGGCCCTCCGCTGTCTCCTCGGCTCCGCGCATCCGAATGTACGCGTAATCCAGACCGAGACCGGCGGGGGGTTCGGCGGGAAAGAAGAGTATCCGTCGATGATCTCGGGTCACGCGGTGATCCTCGCGCTCAAGTCAGGCCGGCCCGTGAAGATCATTTACGATCGTGAAGAAGATATGGTCGCGACGACCAAGCGTCATCCATCAATCGTGCGGCACCGCACAGTCGTGACACGAGACGGTCAGCTTGTCTCGATGGATATAGAGGTTCTCATGGACGGCGGCGCTTACGTCACGCTAAGCCCGACGGTGCTGTCGCGCGGATGTATTCATGCCGCAGGCCCGTATCGCTGTGACAACGTGCGCATCCACGGCCGAGTCGTCTTCACGAACACGCCACCAAACGGCGCGTTCCGTGGTTTTGGAGCTCCGCAAACCGAATTCGCTATCGAAGTGCACATGGAGCGGATCGCCGAAGCGCTCGGCATGGATTCAATCGAGCTTCGGCGCAAGAACGCATTGCGGCCGGGTGATGTGACGGCAACCGGGCAGACGCTCCGCGACGATTGCAGTGCTCACATGGTTCTCGAGGAAGCGGTTCGGCGCACTGACTTCGTGAAGAAACGCGCTGACTGGAAAGGCACTAATCGATCGATCGGACTGGCGTTGTTCTATCACGGAGCTGGCTTCACCGGAGCGGGCGAGCGAACTCTCAAGTCCCGCGCGCGGCTCGACCTCACGCCGACGGGAGTTCGCATCGCTGTCGGTAGCACCGAGATTGGCCAGGGTACACGCACGATGCACGCGCAGATCGTCACCGACGCCCTTGGCATTCCCTACGAGCTCGTCGAGGTTGCGCAGCCCGACACGTCGCGAGTTGCCGACAGCGGGCCGACTGTCGCATCGCGGACATGCATGGTCGTCGGCAAGATTCTCGAGGAATGCGCGCACGAGATGAAAGAGAAGCTCGGCGGGATGACTCCGGCGGAGTATTACGAAAAGAACGGCGAGATGTCGGTCGAACGGATGTACGACCCGCCGGATTGGATCAAGTGGGACGATGCGCTCTATCGCGGCGATGCGTATGCGACATACGGCTGGGGTTGCGATGTCGCGGAGCTCGAATTCGATCGCGATACGTACGAGGTGCGTCCGCTGAAGCTCACCGCTGTTCAGGAGTTTGGGCGGCCGATTCATCCGGCGCTTGCACGCGGCCAGATCGAGGGAGGAACTGCGCAGGGCCTCGGCTACGCGCTTC
>JBBSFT010000189.1:0-4501 GCA_038254845.1 Gemmatimonadales bacterium
CGAGCCGGCACCGTCGGGCCGGACTATGAAATTCATCGCGGCGACCGCAAACCCGGGGGGTAGTGGTTTGCGAAACACATCAGGAGTCAACCGCCCCCGTACGTTCGGCGGAGCTCGCACAACGGTTCCGATCACAAGCTCCCGCGGTGCCTCGTCGGCGAGAGATACGAATCCGGATCCAATCGCCACGTCGATCAGCGGCTCGCGCGTACCTGCATTGAGAATACTCCTCGGCAGTTCGCGCCCGCTACGACGGATCCACGTCAGCGTGCGAAACAACGCGATCTCGTCGGCCTTCACCTCCTTCATTGCCTGATACACCTGCGCGGGCGGGGCAGCCACCACTATGCTGTGGGTTTCCCGGAATTGCCATACAGGAAAAAACTCGTCGAGACGTGATTCCACCCGGCTCACGCATGACTCGGTCGCCGGCAGAAGAAAACCGGTTGCGAGAAGAATCAGCGCGATTGCCAGACTCGTCACGCCATGTGTACGGCGCCGCATCCCGGGCAGCCGCATCGGCCTGGCAACCGTCAACAATCCAATGAACGCGCTGACGAGTCCGAAGTAGACGAGCAGAGACCCGGTCATCTCAAATATTGCGGCAGCTCAGAGACACTCCAAAACGAATATGCTGCTCGATTCGCGAAGCGTTCCCGGCGCCATGAACTCTGTAGCCACTCGGAAGTCGATTGGCCCGAGTTGAATTCAGTCCTCGCGATCAGGCGGTGCGGCGAGGTTTCCTTTGTCGGTTAATGATTGTGCTCAAGGCGCGCAGCGCTTCGTTCACCGATGCGGAATCCGGAAACTCCTTCGCCACGTCCGGATCCAGGAGGACGACATTAGTGCCCTCGGCGAAGCGCGCCGCGTAGGGATTCTTCCTGGCGTTGCTGAAATCGTACTCGGGAAGAATGTCGTCGATGGCAACTTCGCGAATTCTCTTTGGTCTAGCGGCCGCTTTCTTCATAGTCTTTGCGCTCAGCGCGGGTAACGAGACGGGCACTAATGACGCGGATTCGTTCGCCGCGCTCAGTGAACATTACCGCGAGTAGACGGAATTTTCGAAAGTGGCCGAGATGACTTCTCACTCGCGAAACAACTCTGAATTCGACGCCGATACGTAGCGAACGGGCCTCTTCGACTTCTCCAGGGCCCCTTCCTCTACAAGACGTTTGAGCCATATCCTCGCCTGCGCTGCCGACACTCCCAGGTTAGTCGCAATCTCATCCTCGGTCATTGGCACCCGCAGGGCATCGCGCATCGCCTCTCGCACAGCGGCAAACAAACCCTCGGCCACATTGGCGTTTGTCGGCACGACTTGGCCACGAGTTTTCTTGGTGGATGGCTGTGAGGCCAATCCGTTGGCACTCACGCGCCGCGCCGTTGGTGCTTTAATCGATGTGGTGTCGTAAGAAAACAAATCGATGTCGCTCGCAGGCTGGCTTAGAGAAGTCACCTGCAACTTGAACACGCCTGCAAGTTCGTCCTCGCTTGAAGGGTTCGGCCACAGCGTCGCACCTTTCTTAATCAATGCATCGAGTCCCGCCGACGGTTCGCCCTTCGAACTCACGTAGACAGGAATCATGCGCAGTTTTTCGAGTTGCTCAGTCGCACCGGCCCACGTGCCACCTTTGTTGAGATCACTGCTCACTACCAGCGCAACATCCGCCAATGCATAGATCAGCTTATTGCGCTGCATGGCATTCCCCACGTTGAAACCGGCATTGGGATCGAAAGGAGAGATTAACACCAGCCGGCCGCCGATGAGCAGGTTGCGGTTATCGCGGTTCATCGAGGTTTTTTCAAGACTGTCCGCAAGAACTCCGATGACGTTGCCTCCTGCCTCCAGCGCCCCTCGCATTGCTGCTTGATCGATGCCTTTGGCACCACCCGAAACAACCGTCCTACCTGCACGAGCCACCAGCTCGCCAACGGCAATCGTGTAGTCGATGAGCGACCCGTCTACATGGCGCGAGCCAACCACAGCGAGTCCGCCAGATTCAGTCAGGCCTGCATCGCCACAGCCGTAAATCAGTGCCGGAGAGCCTTCTCGTAACCTCGCCTTCAGCCGGCGAGGGTATTCAGGATCGGCTCGGCTCACGACCCAGATGGCGCGCGAATGCCAATGCTCGATCACCTGACTCAGGAGGAAACCCCGCCCCAGCAGTTGTTGTAGCCGACTTTCTTCAACAACTGAGCTGCAGGCCCGAATCAGATCAGGAGCAGTCGGTAAGAGCAGATCCGCGGGCTGACACTGCATTTCGCGCAGGTGACGCGCAAGGCGCTTGTATTCACCGGGCGACAACAGGTCGAGAGATGACGTTCCGCGCCCGGCGATCAACGGTGCCGTAAGCAAAAGGATTGCTTGCGTATTAGTCGAAAGGGCAGGTGTCACTCGACGTGCCCGGAATAGGACAGTGTCATCGGCCAAACCAGGCCACTGCCGCTGGTGCGAAGTAGCCACGCCGCGACTGTCAGTGTCCAACGAGAATCAACCATGTCGTCGACCAGGAGCACCGCGCCGTGAGGAATGGGCTTTCCGGCAATCGCGAGCGAGCCGTCCACGTTGCGGGCCTGCTGAGTACTGTTTTCCATCTTCTTCTGTGGAGGCCGGCTGTCCGTCTTTATCAATACAATATGGAAAGGCAAGCGTAGCGCCGTTGCAAGCCGTTGCGCAAAGTCGGGAACAAGATCGGGGTGGCACAGAGATGGAATGCAGGTCACCCAGGCTAATGACGGTTGTGGGTTCCACTCCTTAATCATCTTCACGCATGCCTCGACGAGGTCGTCATTAAACGTACCGTCATGGTACTTCCCTTGCCTGACCACGCGACCCCAGCCCGCATCGCCCCAAACGCACAGCGCTTTTCCGGTTTGCGCGCGCAAGTCTCCTGGAATTTTCCCCTTCAGGCCATACTGCGGCAGGCCCCCACCAGGCCACATTGCTCGGGGCTCGATTGGCAGGCTCGTTCGCTGCAGAAATGCGACCGCATCCTGAACGAGCTCGGGCTTTGCCTCAATAGATAACGGGCTGAGGGTGGGCCCTCGTACGACGGACGGATCGCCATCGAGCGCGTTTATCAGAAAACCCATGTGCTCGCCAAATGGCAGTTTGACATATTCCTGCATCTGTTTGCGCTCATCGCGTCGCAACGACGAGAGGCGTTCAGCACGCTCCCAGAATGCATTGCTCAACGTTGCTGCCGTGAGCTGCCACTTGGTCCCCTGCTTTGCGATCGGCGCAGGGGATTCAAGAGACAGAAGGTCAATTGTCTTGCCGATGCGACCGAAAGACAGATTGACTCGAGTCATGATCTCAGGAACGGAAAGTCCGTCTGGTTCAGCCTCCAGGGCAGCCAGGATTGCTGCGACTTCCTCCCGGGTTGGAAAAGCGCTCGTGATGAACCACTCAGTGATGTCCGCTTCTTCATCACCGCTCAGCAAGACACCGTACGCCGAGTCCAGGGCTCGTCCGGCGCGGCCGACCTGTTGGTAGTAGGCTACAACCGAGCCCGGCATCTGATAGTGGATCACGAACGACAGATCCGGCTTGTCGTAACCCATTCCCAATGCCGTCGTGGCAACGAGTGCTTTTATTTTGTTGTCGAGCAGCGCTTGCTCCAGCCCTGCGCGACTGTCTCCGGTGTCTCCCGTATAAGCCTCGACTTCAAACCCACGAGACTTGAGCCACTCTGCGACCTGATTCGTGTCACGCTTGGTTAAGGTGTAGATGATGCCGTGCCCATCGAGCGAGGCAAGGTGTTCAGCTAACCATGCGAGGCGTTCGGCCTGTGTCCGTAAGCGGATAGTCTGCAATGACAGTGAAGGGCGGTTAAGATCACCGCGCGACACGTCGAGCTGCGGCCCCAGCACTGCCCTGAGATCGTCCATCACTCGATTGTTGGCGGTGGCGGTGGTGGCGAGAAGCCTCACATTTGGAGGAAGGGTTCGGACCGCCCGTTCGATTAACCGGTAGTGTGGACGGAAGTCGTGACCCCAATCTGAAATGCAATGGGCTTCATCGATCACTAACATCGATATACGGTCGGCAATGGAAGCCAGAGCCTGCGAGCGAAAGCGTTCATTCGCGAGGCGTTCGGGTGAGATCAGGAGAATATCGATTTCGTTGCGACTGAGGCATGTTTCGATGTTAGCCCATTGCTCAGCGTTGTCGGAGTTGATCGTGGCTGCTCGAACGCGCATGCGCTCCGCCGCTGCCATCTGATTGCGCATCAGTGATAGCAACGGGGAGATCAGCAGTGTTGGCCCGTCTCCATTTTCACGTAGAAGCTTCGTCGCGATGAAATAGACGAAGCTCTTTCCCCAACCAGTCTTCTGAACGACCAGCAGCCGCCCTCTACCCTCGACGACATGCCGAATTGCCTCTTCCTGACCGTCGCGGAACGAAGAATCAGGCTGGCCTGTTGCCAACCGTAGAAGCTGTAACGCCCTTCCTGCGTCGTAGATCAATCGTGCCTGGGCTGGATGGCGTTCATGCCAA
>JBBSFT010000190.1:0-4475 GCA_038254845.1 Gemmatimonadales bacterium
AATGAAATTCTGATGAGGATGACCGTTGCCCGCGTGCCCATAGGTGATTGGAGGAGGCGCTTGATGACGCTCGACTGCTGTGGCCGATATGGCGAGAGCGTCGGCGAGCTTCGCGACGGGAACAGCCCAATCGGTTGACACTTTTCGGCCGCCTGCTTTCATGTAAGCGTTGCCGCGCTCGTTCATCGTTGCGGGAACGGCGTGTCGCATGACGCGGGCATCGCGCAGCGGCTGGGCGCCGTCAAAGACGCGAATCTCGTCGGTGATCGCGCCAAATTGTTCTGCCGCTTCAAGCCACGAGGTCATGACATTCTCGACATCACCGGATTCGCCGGCGTCGTCCTCGAGGTAGATCAACGCGCCCGCGGTATCGGCCCACGGAGCGCTGATGGATGCGGCAGCGATACCGAGTGCGGTTCGGTCGAAATACTCGAGACAGTGAGCGTTACGGCCACTCGCGCCTTTCCGCGCCGCGACCACGAACGCGATCGCGGCGCTCTCGGTCGAAAACGGGATCGCCAGCCCAATCGGATTGGCCGGCAATTTCACGAGCGACAATTCCGCCTCGACAACGATGCCGAGCGTGCCCTCGCTGCCGACGTACCAGTCAACCGGATCCTGTACCGCTGAGTAACCAACAGTGTTTTTCTCAGGATGCGTTCGTTGGTAACGCGAGGTTGTGGCATCGGCGTTGACGACGGTCAACCCTTCGATGTGCCGCCGTGTTGCGCCGTAATAGAGCGATCGCGCACCAGATGCATTGCAGGCGATTGCGCCGCCGATACTCGCTTCCTGTTCGCTTGTCGGATCGGGGGCAAACATCAACCCCTCGCCGGCGAGCTCGCGGTTCAACTCCCCGATCGTGACACCGGGTTCGACCCGCGCGATTCGGCGATCCAGATCGACATCGAGAATGCGATTCATTCCCCCGAGCGAAAGCAGAATGCCGCGATTCGTGATCGACGCGCCGGTCATGCTTGTCTGCGAGCCGGCTGCAGTTACCGCGCTTTTTTCGCGTCCAGCCATCTCAACTATCTCGACAATATCCGCAGCCGACGCAGCTCTCGCGACTGCGTCCGGGATCATCTCCAAACCGGATGCATCTCTCGCATGAGACAGCCGGGCGCTTTCGTCCCTGGTTACGACCACGCTTCTTCTCCGGCAGGATCGAGCCGGGAGAAGTCAACGACCGTCGCCGAGCGAATATCGGGGAGGGACAACAGCTCGCCACGCACCGCTTGGGAAATCGCGCCGTCAACAGATACAGCCGCGAGTGCCTCGCCGCCCTGTGACAATCTCGCCTGATGATACTCAGCGATGTTCACCCCGGCATTTCCGAGGAGCGTCCCAACGCGGCCGATGACACCTGGTACGTCGGCGTTGGTGAGCACGAGGAGAGTACGCCGGGGCGTGACATCAACACTGAAGCCGTCGATGAGCGTGAGACGTGGCCCGGCGCCCGGGGGAGCGACACCGGCGATCTTGACGCCGCGGTCGCCGCTGCAGATAGCGACCATCAGACTGTTGTCAGCGTCCTGAGATCGTGAGGTAGCAACCGACAGGCTGATGCCACGACTCTCGGCGAGTGAGCGCGCGTTCACCAGATTGAGCCGCACCCCGTCGATGATCGAATCGAGCGCGCCGGCCGCCGCACTGGCAACGAGCAGATTCCCCGCCTCGGCCAGGTCACGGCCGACGGTGAGCGAGATCGAATCGACGGCGCGCGATCCGCGATCAGCGAGAAGTGCACGTCCGATCGATGCCATGCGTCGTGCGAGAACCAGACCCGGCCTGATCTCGTCCCAGCGGCCGTCAATCCCGCCGACAACGTTGATCGCTCGCGACAGCTCGCCGCTCAGCAGCGTATCGCGCACTGCGGCGCAAACATCGACTGCGACGTTGTGCTGTCCCTCAGTCGTAGATGCACCGAGATGCGGAGTGAGCACGACATTGGGAAGTGAGCGCAGTGGGCTTGCGGGTTCGAGCGGCTCCTGCGTGTAGACATCCAGAATGGCACCGCCGAGCTTGCCGTCAGCGAGTGCCTGCGACAGCGCAGACTCTTCAACGATGCCGCCGCGCGCGAGGTTCACGACAATCGCGCCCGGAGCGAGAATGGCAAGCTCCTTCTCTCCGATCATGCCGGTCGTTTCGGGGGTGAGTGGAGTGTGGACGGTGATTACATCGCACGTCCGCATCAGCTCGTCGAGTGACGCCGCTCGCGTTACGCGAAGAAGGTCGAACCGCTCGTTGGTGACATACGGGTCGTAGGCGGTGAGTGTCATCCCGAAGGCGCGCGCGCGAGTTGCAACTTCTCCACCGATTCGCCCAAGGCCGACAATACCAAGTGATCGGCCGCGGAGCTCCGTTCCGAGAAGCTGGCTCCGATCCCATCGGCCTTCGCGCATCGACCCGAACGCGCGGGGCAGATGCCGAACGAGCCCGATGAGCGTTCCGAAAAACAGCTCCGCCACCGCGATCGTGTTGCCTCCCGGTGCATTGATGATCGCAATGCCGAGAGCCGTGGCGGCGGGAATGTCGATGTTGTCGGTGCCGACGCCGGCTCGTCCGATGACGCGAAGTCGCGTCGCTCGGCGAAGTACTTCTGCCGGGAGGCGAGTGGCGCTTCGTCCAACGAACGCATCGTAGCTGCCAATGATCTCGAGTAGCGCCTCCGGGTTCGGAGTGGGAATCTCATCAACGACGAACGACTGTTCCGCCCGGAGGAGATCGACTCCATCGGGATCGACTTCGTCAGTAACGAGGAGATGCATTGTTGCCATTGTTTGCGTGTTGCGTTCGGGTGGAATAACGCGCGGATGAAACGCTTGTCATTCGGCGTCTGGATCGTTCTTGCCGGATTCCCGCAGGGCCCACCTGAGCACTTTGCCAACCTGCGTCTTCGGAAGCTCGCTCACGAACTCGTATTTCGCAGGCACCTTGTACGGCGCGAGACGTTCGCGACACCAGGCCTTTATTGCGGCCTCGGTCACCGATGCACCAGCATTTAGCACGATCCACGCCTTCGCCTTCTCTCCGCGCATCTTGTCGGGAAGTCCGGCAACGCCGACTTCGTGAACCGCCGGATGAGCCGAGATGACCTCTTCGATCTCGCGCGGCCAGACCTGATAGCCGCTGGTCTTGATCATGTCCTTCTTGCGATCGACGATAAAGAGATAGCCATCGGAGTCGACGTAGCCGAGGTCACCGGTGAAGAGCATCGGCTCCCCCGACGCCGACACGCGAAGCATTTCCTTCGTTTCCTCGGGACGTTCCCAGTAGCCAGTCATGATTTGCGGCGCGGCGATCACGATCTCACCCATCTCGCCCTGTGGCAGAACGCGATTCGGATCATCGGCATCGACGATGAGCAAATCGACATCGGGGAGCGGCATTCCGACTGAGCCGGTTTTCTTTTCACCGCGCACGGGATTCGCGACGACTGCCATTTGCGCCTCGGTCAGCGAATATCCTTCGACGATCACGCCGCCGGTGAGCTCTTCGAATCGCTGCTTCGTGTCGGCCATCAGTGCCGCCGCACCGGAAAAGCAAAGCTTGATACTTCCCCAGCTGACCTTGCCCTCCTTTGTCATGGAATGATTGAGCAGACCATTGAGGAGAGTTGGAACAGCGCAGATGAAGGCGGGCTTCACGTCGTTGATCTCGTCGAGGACATCGCGAAGCTCGCGCGCGTTCGGGGTAAGCGAGATCGGATTGTGGTTGATGAGGGAGAGGCTCTGAACGCCGGTGTTGGCGTAAGTGTGAAACAGCGGGAGCGGCAGCATGATCGTGTCTGTCCACTCGTCCATGGCGGGCTTGAGCCACTCCCGAAGCTGAAGGCCGGCGATCACCATTCCTCGATGAGTGCCGACGACACCTTTCGGCGTTCCGGTCGTCCCGCCGCTCATGAGAATCACTGAGATGTCGCCGGGCTCGACAGTGACTCGCCGGAGCCCAGCGACTGAGATTCGTGCCTCGAGCCTTTTCAGCCGCCAGTCGCCCGGATCGAGTGTAATCCGCTCGCCGTCTTTCTTTTCCTTGAGAAGCGCGTAGGCGAGTCGTTTCGTCAGCGGGAGAAAATCCTTGATTCCGCTCGCGATGACCCGTTTGATCGCCGTCCGGGGCTGCACGCCCTTGAGCTTCCAGTAAAACCGGTTGAGGACAACGGCAGTCTCGGCGCCGGTCGCATTCAGTGCGCTCTCGAGCTCGCGGTCGGTGTAGGACGGGTTAACCGGACACGCGATCGCACCGGCCTTCCAGGCAGCAATCTCCACCACGATGAATTGCGGGCAGTTTGGCAGAATGATCGCAACGCGATCGCGCGGATTGACACCGAATGAAATCAGTGCCGAGGCAAGCCTGTCGCTGGATCGTTCGAGTTGCGCATACGACATCGTCCGGCCCTTGAACAGAAGGGCGGGCCGGGACGGCCATTGGGATGCATTCTCGTGGAGATAGTCGAGAAGGGTTCGCTCAGG
>JBBSFT010000191.1:0-4429 GCA_038254845.1 Gemmatimonadales bacterium
CAACACTATATGAAATACAACGATCAACCGGAGCGATCATCCCTCGCACTTCTCTCGTAAGGGCTATCGGAAGATAGGATGGATCATGAGTGGAACGCCAGTCAGCCAATTTATCGCCAGCTGCGCGACCGCGGCGTCCACATGATCCTCGACGGCGTCCTCCAGGAAGGAGATCCGCTGCCCTCGGTGCGAAATGTCGCGGCGGAATGTCGGGTCAATCCGCTGACCGTTCTCAAGGCCTATCAGCAAATGGTGGACGAGCAGCTTGTAGAGACGAGGCGGGGTCTGGGCATGTTCATTAAAGTCGGCGCGCGCGAGCTGCTCTTGAAGGGCGAACGCCAGAAGTTTCTCAAAGAAGAATGGCCCAGGATCGCCGCGAGTATTCAGCGACTTGGCCTGACGCCGAAAGAACTGCTGAAAGCTGCCGCAAAGGGCCGGTTGTCGTCGAAGACTGCAAAGGAGGAGCACTGAAGCCATGGCCTGCATAGAAGCACGCGGTCTCCGTAAGACTTTCGGCGCAACAATCGCGCTGGATGGCGTCGATTTACGTGTCGAAGAGGGCCGCATCGTGGGTCTCATCGGCCCCAACGGCGCAGGCAAGACGACCGCGCTCGACGCGATTTTCGGCCTCACCCCATATGAGGGAGAACTGAAGGTGCTCCGGCGGGATCCCTGGACTGAGCGCGATCAGCTCATGCGCGATGTCTGCTTTATCGCCGATGTCGCGGTGCTGCCACGCTGGATGCGGGTTTGGCAGGCGCTCGACTACGTCGCCGGCGTACATCCGCGCTTCGACCGCGCAAAGGCGCAAGGCTTCCTCGCGAAGACGGAGATCAAACGGTCGAGCAAGATCAGGCAACTGTCGAAGGGTATGGTGGCGCAGTTGCACCTCGCTCTGGTCATGGCGATCGACGCCCGATTGCTCGTACTGGATGAGCCGACACTTGGCCTCGACATCCTCTTTCGCAAGCAGTTCTACGACTCGCTCCTAAATGACTACTTCGACCGCAAACGCACCATCGTCGTCACAACGCATCAGGTGGAAGAGATCCAGCACGTCATCACCGATCTCATGTTCATCAATCACGGCCGCATCGTCCTGAATTGCAGCATGGAGGAATTCGAGTCGCGCTATGCGGAAGTAATGGTGCATCCCGAGCAGGGGGCCGCGGCTCAGGCGCTCCGGCCGATGCACGTCCGTCAGGTCTTCGGTCGCAGCGTGCTGCTTTTCGACAACGTCGATCGCGAGCAACTCGCCGCATTTTACGACGTGCGCACGCCCGGGATTGCCGACCTGTTTGTCGCGGTGATGGGGCCGCCTTCGCGCGAGGCTCCGGCGCGGCAAGGAGGAGGAACCAATGACTAACGAGTCTAGTGAACCGCAGCCGATCGCGCCTGCCGCCATCTCTCCGACGCGACCGCTCTATTGGTCGGTGCGACGCGAGCTATGGGAGAACCGTTCGATCTACATGGCGCCACTGATCGTCAGCGGCCTCGTAATGTTTGGCTGCGCGATCAGCGCCATCGGCCTGCCGCATCGAAGGCGCGCTTTGTTGTTGCTCGACCCGTTGAAGCAACGCGCGATCATCGAGCAACCGTACGATGTCGCGGCGTTGATGCTCATGCTGACCGCGTTTCTCGTTGGTATTTTTTATTGCCTCGACGCCCTGCACGGCGAACGCCGGGATCGCAGCATCCTCTTCTGGAAGTCGCTCCCGGTTTCTGACCTAACGAGTGTACTCGGGAAGCTGAGCATCCCGCTGGTGATTCTGCCCCTGATTACCTTTGCGATTATCGAGGTCACGCAGCTAGTCATCCTTCTGGTTAGCACCGCAGTCCTTCTGCCGCTCGGCCTCGGTGCCACGACTTGGGAACGGCTCCCGTTTTTCCAGCTGTCGGTCATTCTGCTCTACGGAATCAATACTTCGGTGCTCTGGGCGGCGCCCGTTTACGGGTGGCTGCTGCTCGTCTCAGGCTGGGCGCGTCGCGCGACCTTTCTTTGGGCGGTGCTCCCGTGGCTCGCGGTCTGCATTGTGGAGAAGATCGCATTCAACACTTCCCATTTTGCCTCGATGCTGGGCCGCCGCCTGACGGGCAGCTTTGAGGATGCGTTCGTCCTCGCTGGGCAACCGCATGGTGCCATCGTTCCTATGGTCGATCGGCTCACAGAACTCGCTCCGCTGAAATTCCTCAGCAGCCCAGGTCTTTGGATCGGGCTGGTATTTGCCGCGGTCTTTCTCGCCTTAGCAGTCCGACTGCGCCGTTATCGCGGGCCGCTCTAATTAACCTGCCCGCTTGATTTAACCACGCACATAAGGAGGAACTACAAAATGAACGCAGAAACATCACCACGCCGAAAATTCAGGATTCGCTGGCTGTTCTATCTAATCATCCTACTGATCGGAGGCTTTGCTATCTACGCTTGGGCGACTGGAGCTCGGCAAGAACCTATCGAGACGGGAGAACCGCACATGAAAGCTGTTGTCTATAACAGATATGGGTCACCGGACGTTCTCGAAATCAGAGATGTCAAAAAACCTGTGCCTGACGATGACGAGGTCTTGATCAAAGTTCGCGCGGCGTCCGTCAACCCACTCGACTGGCACTTCATCGAAGGAACGCCATACATCATGCGCGCGATGGGGGTTGGCCTGCGCAAGCCAAAGGTTCCACGACTAGGTGTTGATATGGCAGGCCAGGTCGAAGCGGTTGGCAAAAACGTCACGCAGTTCAAGCCAGGTGATGAAGTATTCGGAGGCAAAACCGGTGCTTTTGCTGAGTACGTGTGCGCTCGCGCGGATCGAGCCATAGTGCTGAAACCGCCCAACCTGACATTCGAGCAGGCCGCGTCTGTCCCTATCGCCGCGATCACAGCATTGCAGGGACTGCGCGACAAGGGACACGTTAAGCCCGGCCAAAAGGTCTTGATTAATGGCGCGTCTGGTGGTGTCGGCACCTTCGCCGTCCAAATCGCGAAGTCACTCGGCGCCGAGGTGACGGGAGTATGCAGCACAAGGAATCTCGACCTGGTCCGATCGCTTGGCGCAGATCACCTTATTGATTACACGAAAGAGGATTTCACCAAAGGTAACGAACGTTACGACGTGATTCTCGACAATGTTGGCAATCAGCCGCTCTCAGGATTCAGGCGCGCCTTAAAGCCCAACGGGATCTGTGTGATGATCGGAGGCGGAGGACCCAACGATGGTGGACTTATCGGCCCCATGGCACGCCCGATACAAGCATTATTGTTGTCACCGTTCATCAGCCAGAAGATGAGTATGTTTTTCGCCGAGCTGACTAAAGCGGACCTGATCGTCCTCGGCAATCTCATGCAGGCCGGTAAGGTGACACCAGTTATCGACAGGACATACCAGTTGAGTCAGGTCCCAGAGGCCATCCGGTATCTGGAAAAAGGGCATGCTCGAGGAAAGGTGGTCATAATTGTGGCACAGAACAATAGGTGAGGACTCAGCCTGAAGTAAATGCTTATTCAAACCGTTGGTTCGAATTCTTTCACGTCGGTATCACTGAGACACGGACGGCCCAAGAGGTCGATTTCGTCTGCGCTTGCGCGTCTTTGTTTTCCTTCCGCAAAGTTGTCGATGTGTGCTGCGGAATGGGAAGACATGCGCGCGCCCTTTCCAGTCGCGGTTACTCGGTAACCGGTGTTGAACGTGACGCTGCTGCCGTTGCGAAGTCGCGCCTTCTGGGCGGCGGCCCGAGCTACATTCAGGCGGATGTTTGCGACTATCAGCCGGATGCTTGTGCTTACGATCTTGCGATTGTGATGTCGCAAAGCTTTGGTCACTTCGACACGGCGCTGAACCGCGATCTGCTCCGGCGACTGGCAACAGGCGTGCGAAGGGGCGGTCGCGTTGTTCTCGATCTCTGGAACCCGGATTTCTTCGCGACTCACCAGGGCGAACGTAACTTTGAGTTGCCGGGCGGAATCGTTCGCGAAACAAAACATGTGGAGAACGGTCGGCTCTTTGTTCATCTCGATTATCCGGACGGCGGTGCTGATGATTTCGTATGGCAGCTATTTCCTCCCACGGAGATGACTTCGTTGGCTGACTCAATCGGCCTCGACCTCATCGTCTCCTGCACAGAGTTCGATAGGGCGATGGAACCGCATCCCACTAAACCGCGCATACAATTTGTGCTGGAGCGCCCGCTGAGCGGAAAGGTTGAGCGATTAAGGATGAAATCAGACCCGTTCTGATAATTTCTCTGTTACTCGTTGGCTGGCGATCTCGCACCGCCGTCCGCGCCTCGAGTCCCAAATGAGCGGCGTCCTTTCAGCTCTGCGTCAGCGCGCCGTCGACGTGAAGTCCGACGAGCGGCGTGCGCTCGGCCTCGCGTTCGTTTTCCACTTCATCGTCCTCGGCAGCTACTACGTTCTGCGGCCGATCCGCGATGAAATCGG
>JBBSFT010000192.1:0-4357 GCA_038254845.1 Gemmatimonadales bacterium
AGCTCGCGCAGCAAGCGCCAGGGCACGGTCATGCGTTGCCACGATGAGTTCCTTCCCTCTCGATTCGCGCCACATGTCGGCGGTCGCGAGGTGTATTGCATCCAGTGTTCCCAACGGTGCGGGCATCGGTTGCGCAGCCCGGTGCAGCACCGCGCTCGTGAGTTCCACCAGCTCGAGTGCTTCGATGACCCGGTAAACTGCTTCCCGACGAACAGCCGACACTTGAGATGACAACTGGCCGCTCAGCTGCAGCCGATCGAGCGTTCGAAGACACTCGACTTCGATCAACCCGCTTGCCACGCCTGTGGTGATTGTTTTCCACTCCGCCAGCTGTCCTGGTTGGCCGAGGATCACCCGCAGCACAACCGACGAGTCGATGTACGCGATCACCGGTCCCGGTTCCGGTCTTCCAGCAGCAGCGCGACGGGATCAACGTCGAGCTTCACCGGGGCAGGAAGCTTGATGTCGCGGAAAGACTTGTAGATGCGCGCGGGCTCGAGAACGATGAGGGCACCGCGTGCAGTGAAAGGGACGATCCGCGCGATTGGCTCATTGCGATCGTAGACTGTTACTTCTTCGCCTCGCTTCACTGCGCGTAGGTGCTCGCTCAGCTTTGCCTTGAGGTCTGCAATGCCGACTCTGGACATAGTCACAAGATAGTCATGACTTGACTATATTGTAAAGCGTTGCGCTGCATTGGCCGGCACTTCGCGGTACAAATCCTTCCGGCTGTCCGAATCCGCCGATCGCTACAATCGACATGGCCGCGCCAATAAGCACTATGCGCCTCTTTGCCTCTCTCACGTCATAGGGATACCTTGGGCATCACGCACGTACGCCTATCTGGCCACTTCTCACACGGCCGCCAAACGGGGGTCGGCCATGGCCGTGATTACGAGATCGCTCTTCCTGACGCTCGCGATGTTTCCACCGGCCGCAATCGCGCAATCTCCAGCAGCTGCGCGAACCATCCTCGCGATTGGCGCTCACGCCGGCGACGCTGAGATAACCTCCGGCGCCCTTCTCGTTCGCCAGCACAAGAAAGGCGACCGCATCGTCATCCTCCACATGACCCTGGGGGAAGGTGGCAATCCGAAAATGTCGCCCGCAGCATACGGCGCACAGAAACGCCGCGAAGCGCTCGCCGCCGATTCTGTCATCGGGGCCGAGTCGATCTTTGCGCCGTACAGGGATGGCGAGATACCGAACGACGAGGCTGCTCGACGCTACGTCGCCGACGTGATGCGGCAGGTGAAGCCGAACTACGTCATCACTCATTGGAAGAATAGCATCCACAAGGATCACTCGAACACGAGCGCGATCGTCCAGGATGTAGTTCTGCTCGCATCACTGGACGGCGTCGTTACCGCGCATCCTGCATATCGCGGAATTCGTGGCATCTGGTACGCCGACAACTGGGAAGACCCCGAAGGATTCCAGCCGTACGTCTACGTCGACGTGTCGAACGATGTCGCGCAGTGGCGTGACGCGGTGTCGAAGTATGAATTCATCCGCGGCGGAATCTCGTCGTTCAGGTATCTCGAGTACTACGATGCGCTTTCGATCGTTCGCGGCGCGGTCGTTGGCAAAGTCCGCGCAGTGGCATTCGACATCGACAACTTCGGAAAACGGCGGGTGCTGGACTCGCTTCCGTGATGAGGGTTTCAAGTCGATTCTTCGTGCTCGCCGCATCGTTTGCTATCGGGAACAGCACGAGCGCTCAGCAACAGCCGCCATCGACGCAGAAGGCGTTCATCCGAATCAACCAGCTCGGATATGTTCCGCACTCGCCGAAGATTGCAGTCGCCTGCTCGCTGGACTCGACGATCATCCGCACGTTCACGGTTCAGAATCGCGAAGGAAGAATCGTCTTCGGTCCGCGACAAGCAGAAAGCAGCGGCGCATTCGGACCATGTGCATCTACACATCGGCTCGACTTCTCCGCTCTCACTGCGCCAGGGCGGTACACAATCGTCGCAGGTGGTACGTCATCACCTCCTGTACACATCAGCGCTGACACCTACGCTGGCGCTGCCGACACCCTGCTCCAGTACATGCGAGAACAGCGTTCCGGATTCAATCCAGTCATCCGTGACTCCGTTCACAAGCACGACGGACTCATCGTCGATGACCCCGCGCGCGTCAACAAGTTCATCAACGTGAGCGGTGGATGGGCCGATGCATCCGATTACCTCCAATATGTCACGACATCGGCAAACGCTACGTTCGTCATGCTCATGGCATATCGCGATCACCCCAAGTCATTCTCCGATCACTTCGGCGCGCTCGGACTCCCCGGCTCGAATGGAATTCCCGATGTCCTCGACGAGGCCCGTCATGGACTCGAGTGGCTCCTCGCCATGTATCCCGCCGACAACGACATGTTCAACCAGCTCGGCGACGATCGCGACCATACTTACTGGGATCTGCCATGGACCGATTCGGCGGATTACGGCTGGGGGAAAGGAAAGGAGCGTCCGGTGTATCCATGCACCGGCAAGCCGCAGGGCATCCTCAAGTACAAGAATCGGTCTGACGGAATTGCGTCGACAGCAGGCAAGTATGCATCTGCCTTCGCGACCGCATCGCTAATCTTCGCGAAGTCCGATCCCGCATTTGCGCGAACTCTTCAATCGAAAGCTCTCGCCGCATATGCGTTGGGCCGAGCGAAGCCAGGCGTGTGCCAGACCGCGCCAGGACGGGCGCCTTATTTCTACGAAGAAGACAACTGGCACGACGACATGGAGCTGGGTGCCGCGTCACTCGCTGCTCTCACCGGCGAGAAGAAATTCGTCGATGACGCAATGCGCGACGCATCGGCCGAGCCGGTCACTCCATGGATGGGCGCCGACACGGCGCGTCACTACCAATGGTATCCGTGGCACAACAACGGGCACTACGAAGCATGGCGCCTCGCCTCGCCCGCTCAGCGTGCGCAGCTCGCCTTATACTATAGAAGAGGCATCGAGGCGGTTGTGAGCCGAGCGCGCAATGGATTCCGCGTTGGAATCCCGTTCATCTGGTGCTCGAGCAACCTGATGGCGAGCTTCGCGACTCAGGCGTACCTCTATCGCCAGATGACTGGTGACACGCGCTTCATCGAATACGAGGCCGCGGCGCTCGACTGGCTACTCGGCGCCAACCCGTGGGGCGTGTCGATGATCATCGGTCTTCCAGGCTCAGGCAATTTTGCGCGTGACCCGCATTCGGTAGTCGCGAAAGAGCTGAAGCGTCAGCTCACCGGCGGAATGCTCGACGGGCCGGTGTACCGTTCGATCTACGGGAACCTCAAAGGCATCAGTCTTCATGACGCAGACGAATACGCGCAATTCAATACCGGCTTCATCGTCTACCACGATGATGTCGGAGACTACTCGACCAACGAGCCGATCATGGACGGAACGGCGAACCTGACCTATCTCTTTGCGGCGATGGCGGCGCGTCAATAGCGGGGGAACAAATCCTTCCGGCCTCCGGCTTTCCGGCCGTCGGCGCCCGGCCCAATTTATTGCTAATTAGCCAGCAGCTCACGCACACGCGGCATAACCTCGCGTCCGTAAAAGCTGATGCACCTCATCATCCTGTCGTGAGCGAGCCAGCCCGCGCTGTACTTCATGTCGAACCGCCCGACGCCAAGGTCCCGCACCGTTGCCGCGATCTTCTGCGCGACTGTCTCGGGCGCGCCAACGTAAAGCGACCCGGCTTCGATCTCGTGATCGAACTCTGCGGGACTCGTTGGACCCCAGCCACGCTCCGCTCCGATCCTGTTGCGCATGTCCCGATACGCCGGCCACAACTCTTCTCTCGCCTGCGCATCCGTCTCGGCTATGTAGCCAGGTGAATGCACGCCAATCGGCAGGATTGGTGCGCCGAGTTTGGTTAGCGCCTTCTTGTTGAGATCGACGTACGGGATGAAACGACGCGGATCGCCGCCGATGATGGCGAGCATCATCGGGATCCCGTAACGCGCTGCGCGCACTACCGATTCGGGGCTTCCGCCGACGCCAATCCACACCGTCAGACTGCCGCGGTCCGTTGATGGATAGACGCGCAGGCCGCTCACGGGCCGGCGAGTCGTGCCCTTCCATGTGATCGGCTCTCCCGTGCGATCGGACTCGAGCACCGCAGCAAGGAGCGACAATTTTTCCTCGAAGAGGATCTCGTACTGCTCGAGCGGAAATCCAAACAGGGGAAACGATTCGGTGAACGATCCGCGTCCGAGAATTATCTCCGCTCTCCCGTTCGATACTGCGTTGAGTGTCGAGAATCGCTGGAAAACGCGGATCGGATCATCGGAGCTGAGCACCGTGACCGCTGAGCCGAGCCGGATGCGTTTTGTCCGGCCGGCGATGGTGGA
>JBBSFT010000193.1:0-4350 GCA_038254845.1 Gemmatimonadales bacterium
CGCCCGCGCGAAGTTTTCCATCCGGCGTGTATCGAGAATATCGCCGGTCGGAAAAGCCGCTCCGAGCCGTCGCGGCGGTCCGGTGAAGAAGAACCGGCGTGGCTCGAACTGATGGTCTTCAATCCGCCGGTCGATCGCCGAGAGCGTTCGATTGCCGACTGTGAACACGCGGTCGCTGACGATGTTTCCTTTTTGCTGCGCGATAATCCCTCTCACCCGCGCGGGGCCGATCCTGGCGATCGCCTGCAGGCCGTAGTTGCCGCTTGGTATTCCGGCCGTGATGAATCGTGATATCGGCGGCTGAAAGGTCACGTTGCCCAGCTCGATGCGCTGGATGAGGTCATTGCCCCGCCCTTCGTAGTTCACGGAGATATTGTTCGAGCCGTCGAACTCGCGCTGGGTGTCGTAGTCAACGTCAACGTGAACGCGGTCTGCGACAACGCCGCCTGTTCGCGCATTGAACTGGAAGTCAGTGATCGGCAGGAAAGCGCTCTGGCAGTCGAAGACCTGCTGCACAACGCCAATCGCGCATCGCTCGTTCTGATTTTTTTCGGCCCGCACTTCCATTCGGGCGTTGAGTTGCAGCGACAAATCGGAATGCTCGGCGATGATGTCACCGGCTTTGACAGCGACGTTCCGCTGCGATTTGTCGGGTGGTTCGATCGCAAAGGATGGCGGCTGCGCGGCTGTGGCGAAGGTCGACGCGGCGACCTGACCCCAGACGGCCTGAATGATCGAGCGCATGTTCTGCTGAAATGCCGTGGCGCGGGCGGCCTCGATCTGGGCGACGGCGCGCCGATAGCTCTCGCGGTCGGCGGTCGACAGAACTGTCGGGAGTCTGACTGGAAGAGAGTCAGCGCCGATCCTGATGCTGCGCGTTGGGGGTCGGGCGGTGTCGCGGGGGGCCGGTGTGCCGACCGTGTCCAGAGGGAGTTGCTGCGCGCGAATACTCGCAAACGGCATCGCGAACACCACCAGCGCACAGAAACCGGCGAGGCGGTGTATGAAGCGTACGCGCGTACGCGGCGCCATCAGTGACGGGTCACAGGCGCTACGGTCCCCCGTATATTTCACCCCGTGAAGATACTCCACAAATACGTCCTCAAGGAGCACTTCGGACCGCTCGTTTTTGCACTGACGGCGCTCACGTCGTTGTTGCTGCTGCAATACCTTGCCAAACGGTTCGGAGATCTGGTCGGCAAGGGCCTGCCCTGGAGTGTCATTCTCGAGTTTCTGGGACTGTCGATTCCCCTGACAGTCGCGTTGTCGCTGCCGATGGCGGTTCTCGTCTCGACGCTGTATGCGTTCAGCCGGCTCGCGTCGGAAAACGAGATCACGGCCATGAAGGCCAGCGGGGTGAGTCTGCGGAACGTGCTGACGCCGGTTCTGTGGGCCGCGCTCGTGGTGACCGTCGTAATGGTGGGATTCAACGACCAGGTCCTGCCGCGCGCCAATCACAAGCTCCGCACGCTTCAGGGAGATATCGCCCAGAAGAAGCCGACCTTTGCGCTGCGGGAGCAGGTGATCAATGAGGTCAGCCCGGGAAAGCTGTACTTGAAGGCGGGACGGCTGTCGCAAACGTCGAACCTCATGCGCGAGGTCACCATCTACGACATGGGTGACCCGACGCTTCGTCGCACTATTTACGCTGACAGCGGCAACATGGCGATGTCGCCTAACCAGCAGGATCTTCAGTTAACGCTATACAGCGGTACCGTGCAGGATGTTCCGACTGCGCACGTCGACCAGCTTCAGCGGCTTTACTTCAAGACGCAGCGCATTCGAGTGGCCGGCGTTGGCAATGCGTTTCAGAAAACCGTCACCGACAACTACAAGGGCGAGCGCGAGATGTCCGTCTGCGAGATGCAGCGGAACTTCGTCACGTCGCACTCCCAATTTGTCGCTGCGCTGAAGGAGTATCGAAAGAACGTGGCCCTCGCGAAGTCCCGAGGGGTGAAGCTCAGCAAGGAAGCACTCACTGTTCAGAGCAAGGAGCCAGTGTCGGTAGGAGTCGGCCGCTTCTACTGCCAGTTCCTTGCTCTGCTCCAAATCAAGGAGCTTCTCGCTCAGGAACCAGTGAAGCAGGACTCGGCGAAGTCTCAGGCGGCGAAGCCCGCTCCTCTCGTTCAGGACAGTGCGCTCAGGCCGAAGCCGGAAACAGCGGGCGTCGTTGCGCCAGCGAAGCCGGCTGCCGCTTCGCCGTTACTGCGCCAGATACCCGCGCGGCGTTTGCCGCGGCAACCGCTTGCCGAGCCAATGACGGCGCTGTCAGCGAAGGGCGACACGCTGCCGCCCGGCGCAATCACGAACAACGAGGTCATTCCCGGAGAGATCGAGTCCGCGCGATTGAGGCTGGTCGACTCGCTGCGCAACCTCAACCTCTACGAAGTCGAGATTCAGAAGAAGTTCGCGCTCGCCGCCGCATGCTTCGTCTTCGTGCTGCTCGGCGCGCCGATCGCGCTGCGGTTTCCGCGAGGTGGCGTAGGTCTCACGATTGGAGTGAGCCTCGTCGTGTTCGGACTGTATTACGTTGGCCTCATCGCCGGCGAGTCGCTCGCGCGCCGCGGCATGATGCCACCGGTAGTATCGATGTGGCTCGCGAACCTGGTGTTCGGATCGATCGCGCTGATCCTCCTGGCGCGCCTGGGCATGGAGAGCGGGTCATCGCGCGGCGGCGATTGGCGCGAGGTACTCGATAACCTCAGGCACAAGCTGAGACGACGATCGGGTCGGGCCCGGCCGCTCCGCGTCGTTGCACGAGCGGGCAAACCGTGAGCATCGTCAGGCCGCTCGACCGATACGTATTTTCGGAGTGGTTCAAGATTTTCCTCGCGACGGCGCTGGGAATGCCCTTTCTGGTGATTCTGTTCGACCTGACCGACAATCTCGACAAGTATCTCGCGCGAAAGTTGCCGCCCGGGGACATCGCGCTCAGCTACATCTACGGGATGCCCGATTCGGTCTTCCTCATCCTCCCCGCCGCCGTCCTCTTCGCGACGGTTTTTTCAATTGGTGGCTTTACGAGGCATTCGGAGATTACTGCCGCTAAGGCATCAGGCGTCAGCTTCTACCGTTTTATTGCGCCCATTTTTCTTGGTGCCGCGATCGCGAGCGGGCTCGGCCTCGTGCTCGGCGAGGTGGCACCGCGCGCGACGCGACTGAAGCTGCAGCTGCTCGATCGCGAGACGATCTCGTCGCGTAGCGAGCGATACAATTTTGCCTACACCGCCGACGGCGGACGCGTCTACAAGGTTCAGGGACTGCATGTGCTGGGAAAGGCGATTGACGGCATGACAATCGAGCGTAAAGGGAAAGGTCCGAGCTATCCGTCGTACATTTTGTCCGCGGTAAGCGCCCGGTATGCGCCGAAGAAGGGCTGGACTCTTGCCAAGGGAACGATGCATGTGCTGACCGACTCGCTCGAGGACATTGCGTATTCGTTCGATTCAGCACGCGACAATCGGTTCGTTGAGCCTCCGCAGGACCTCATCCTCGCGCAGAAAGCGCCACAGGACATGGACTACAGAGAGCTTGGCGGTTTCATCAAATCAATGGAGAGATCCGGCGCCGACGTGAACAAGCTCAAGGTCGAGCAGATGCTGAAGATCGTGATCCCGATCACGAGCCTGATCATCCTTCTTTTTGCGGCATCGCTGGCGACGAGCACCCAGCGCGGCGGGTCGGCTTACGGGGTGGGTCTGGCGCTCGGAACCACTGTGATCTTCATTTTTCTGGTGCAGCTTACGAAAGGAATGGGAGGGAACGGGCTAGTCCCGCCTGAGATCGCGGCGTGGACGCCAAGCATGTTCTTCGGGATCGTGGGCGCCATTCTCTTCGCGCGGGTGAAAACCTGACGTTCCGGGCAACGAAGTCACTATTCGCGAGAGTGGGCGAGCGCGGGTACTTCCTTCGCGATATCGGCAGGGCGCTCGGCGACCCCAGGACCTACTTCGCCGAGACCATCAGGCAGATGCGGAACATCGGGGTGGACTCGTTACCGCTCGCCGCGATTGTTGCTGCGTTCATTGGCGCGGTGACCGCGTTCCAGACCCGATACCAGCTCTTTGGCGGTGTGCAGCTGTCGGTGGTGGGTTTGATCTCCCGTCAGTCGATTATCCTCGAGCTCGGTCCGCTGCTCACCGGACTTGTGCTGACCGGTCGTGTCGGCGCGCGCATCACGGCCGAGATTGGGACGATGCGCGTGACGGAACAGATCGATGCCCTCGAGACGCTGGCGTACGATCCGATTGGATATCTCGTGGTGCCGCGAATTCTGGCGGCACTGATCATGGTCCCGATGCTGACGATTCTCGCGAACGCGATCGGTGTCGGCACTGCTTTCTTTACTGC
>JBBSFT010000194.1:0-4295 GCA_038254845.1 Gemmatimonadales bacterium
AAACGCACACCCGACGTACGGATTGATCGACCAGAAACCCATGCCCGTCGTTTCCGGTCCGTTGAGCACGCTCTTCGCGGCCGACGAGTAGTACCGAATATCCTTCTGCTCACCAACCAACGGGAGCAACCGCGCGTTCCGTTCGTACGCCTCGCCGAAAAGGCCTTGTTGGGTTTCCAGTTTCCCGATGCGTGAACTCCTTCGCGTACTCACGACCCGAATATAACCCGAAACACGGACATCCGTGAGATTGCGAGTTATCTTCTCCCGCTCGGTGTCCCAACTATCCCATCAGGATCTCACGAGGAGATGCAATGCCTGAGCTCCTATCCGATATCGCGATCCAGCGAGGCCTGGGAAGTATCCCCGGCTGGTCGCGGCGCGGTGACGTCCTCACCAGGCTCTACCAGTTCAAGACCTTTCGCGACGCGATTGATTTTGTGGACAGTGTCGCGGACGCCTGCGAAGCCATGAATCATCATGCTGACATCGACATTCGCTACACGAAAGTCACGCTCACGCTGAGCAGCCACGATGCCGGCGGGATCACGTCGCGCGATATCGACCTCGCCCGCGACATCGACGCGGACGACACAGAAAGCTAGCCGACAATCCGTAGCGGTCGTTCCCAGATCGGCTAGCTTCTCCGGCCGCCAAAGATTCGGAGGAACGACACGAATAGATTAAGCAGATCGAGATAAATATGAATTGCGGCGGGAACGTACTCGTTGGGGCCATACACATTCCGCAACCGCCAGGTGTCAAACACGAGCAAGCCACAAAACACGAGCACGGTGACTGCCGCGATCGCGACCTGAATGCCGGGATTCTTGAAGATGAAGATGTTGAGCAGCATCGAGCCGAGGACGACATACAGCCCAACCATGAAAAAGCTTCCCCATCCACTGAAATCGCGGCGCGACAGAAAGGCGTAGCCGGTCAACACCGCAAACGATCCAATCGTCATCACCGCTGCCTGCGTGATTAACCCTGGTTGCTGCTGGCCATAGATGTACAGTGTCGGCGCGATTCCCACGCCCATCCCGGTCGCGAACAGCAGCATGAGACCGATATTCACGGGAAAGATGTTCTGGGCGCTGCGGAGCACGAGCAGCGGTGCCAGCGTCAGGAGCAGCGTGATCCACGGATGCTGCGCCGTCGCCTGCAGAAGTGCCGGCTGCGACAGCCCGAACATCGATCCCGCGACCGTGAACAGAACGCTGACAAACACGAGCGAATACGTGCGGCGGACAAGCGTCGCCCGCTCCGCTCCAGTACGAACGAGTGTGCCAGCGGGGAATGAAACTCCCATCATATAACTCCGGTGATTGTGAATCTGGACAGGATTATACACCGCGGCGCGCAGTTTTGTGCGCAACGGCCTACCGCCCTGAAGGCTGGTATCTGCTGACTCTGTACGGACCGTCATCGCCGGTGACTTCGACCGTCCACACGTCACGATTTCTGAAATAGCTCAGGAGCGGCGCGTTCCCGGGATCGCCCTTGTCATGGGCCCAGACGATTGCTGAGCTATCGATATCGGCGGAGTTGTACACCCACTCGCTGTTCATCCAGTGCTTCGGGCCGTACTTCACAACGACGAGTGCCCGGCGGCCTCCGCGCGTCAACGTATCGGCGATGAGCTGCCGCTGTCTGGACCAGAGCAATGAACTGTAAGTCGATCCCTGCCGCCGCGACACATACGCCAGCGTCGTGTTATACAGTCCGACGCTAGCCCACAACCCAAGGGTCGCCGCAACGAGCTTCTTTCCGACGGCGACGTTGGCAACGGTCAGACGCGACATCCAGAGCAGACATGTCCCGTAGACAATCAGCACACAACCCACCATCGGTGCCGCATAGTGCGCCAGAAACCACGGCGCGAGCGTCATGCCGAGAACGGTCCAGACAACCGTGATCAACGCAAACCGCGCGCGTCGCTCGCGAGCCGCAAGGGGCAGCAGGAGGAGCGGAAGTACGACCGGAATCGGAATGACGAGCGCGAAGAATTCGCTCGACACGAATCTGAAGTAGTCGAGTCGCCCGATGAGGTCGTGAAATGAATGAAGCCCTGTTGACTCGAAACCCTTGAGCCACCACAGAGTCTCGTGGCCACTGGCCTGCGGAATCGGGCCGTGCGACGCGATTGCGCGCTCCATCTCGTACGTCATATACGGCGTGGTCCGCCAGCTTCCGGTTACGGCACTGAAGTAGATGAGCGATAGCCCGACTCCGATTGCGCTGATGACCAGAAGCGGAATCATGACGTGCACGCTCTTCCATTTGAGAGTCGTGACGCGACCGTGGAAGAGCCAGCGAATGAAGACCACCGCCGCCGGCATGGAGAAGATCATTCCCTCGAATGGTCGCGAGCTGGCGAGGAGAACCAGTCCAACAGCGAGGATCGCCGCGTCGATCGCTCCGCCACGTCGCTCGACGATTCTCTCAAGTGCTCCGAGAACAAGCGCTCCCGCGCCCGCCGCGACCGCACCTCCCCAGTAGCTGTAACTCCAGTAACTCGCCGCGGCCCACGACGAGAACGCAATCGCAACACCGAACGCGAACCGGTCACCGATCCACGCGCGCAACATCCAGTACAGACAGCCGCACATGAATGCAAACGAGATCCAAACGCCGACGATCGGACGTCCGGTCAGGACAATGCCGCTGGCGATGAACAACGCGTTGCCGGGTGGATACTTCGAGTTGTAACTCGGCTTCTGAAGGACATGAAAAGTCTCGAAGTACTGCGACATCGGGTGGGTCGGATTGGTCAGCCGACCGGCCGCAAATGTCTCGCCGCCGAGCAGGTAGCTGAACTCGTCGTGAACCATCGGGGGCGGGAATCCGCGCGCAGCGGTCCCGGCGGCGGCGAACAACAAGGCGGCGACGACAACGATTGTTCCGGCGACAACTGGCGTGCCGGATAATCGACGGTATGCTCGAACGATCTGAACCTGGGGTAGCGGGATTACATACTTTGCAGCCGATCCAGCAAAGTTGGCAACCCCTCGATGCGTTCGAGGTATTCCACCGGGCTCGCAACCCCGAGCTGGCCCCGCGTAAACGGCCCCCACAATGCCGCGATCGACGTCACACCAGCCGCGTTCCCGGCGAGAATATCGTGAGGTGAATCACCGACGAACACGGCGTCGTCGGGCGAGTAGCGAAGATTCTCGAGAGCAAGCAGCACGGGAAACGCATCGGGTTTGTGAATCGCGCACGAGTCCATGCCGATCGTCGTCTTCATGAATCGCGAGAGGCCGGTGAATGACAGTCCGCGATCCATCATCTCATTGCTCTTGCTCGTCACGACGCCCATCGGGTGTCCTCGTTGCTCGAGCTCGGTGAGAGTTTCGATGACACCCGGATATGCGGACGTCAGGCTATCGTGTTGTTCGCGCTGGAATGTGCGATAGCGCTTCGTGAGCTCGTCGATCTCCTCGTCCGACGAAGCGTACGCTCCGAGCTGCGCTCGCAACGGTGTGCCGATGCCCGCCACCCAGTCGGCGTCCGTGGGCGCGTGGTGTCGTCCCTCGAACGTGTGACGCACGCACTTGAGGAGAAGGCCGATCGAGTCGATGAGGGTGCCGTCGAGATCGAACAGCACGGCGAGCGGGCGCGTTCGGTTCATCCGGGGAAATTAAGCAGTGATGGCACGCCGAGCCTGCGATCATGATAATTTGAGAGGGTATGGCAACCTCTCAGAAAGCAGCATTCAAGCGACTCTTCGACGAGACTGGCACTGTAGATCAGGTCGGGATCGAGGAGCGCGTCACCAAGTTTCAGACCCGCTCGATCAAGAAGAAGTCGAAGCTGTGGGGATTGACAACTGCGGTCTCGATGGTAGACCTCACGTCGCTCGAAGGCAAGGACACGCCCGGCAAGGTCGCATCGCTCTGCGCGAAGGCGCGGCGGCCGAGCAACAATCCGGAAATTCCACACGTCGCGGCAGTCTGCATCTACTCTGCCCTCGTAAAAAACGCGGCGCGGCTGCTTGCTGATACGCCGATCAAGATTGCCTCGGTTGCGACTGGATTTCCGGCCGGGCAGA
Source organism: Gemmatimonadales bacterium (assembly GCA_038254845.1). Lineage (GTDB taxonomy): Bacteria > Gemmatimonadota > Gemmatimonadetes > Gemmatimonadales > Gemmatimonadaceae > UBA4720. The sequence goes on from JBBSFT010000194.1 coordinate 4,055, forward strand.
CGCCAATCAAGATCCGTCTTTCCGAGGTGCGTCAGGCGGTAAACGACGGAGCCGACGAGATCGACATGGTCATCAATCGTGGCGCGATGCTCGCCGGCGAGTTTCAGCTCGTGCAGGACGAGATATCGTCGATCGTCGAGGCGTGTGGCGACTCAACGTTGAAGGTGATTCTCGAAACCGCTGAGCTCGAGAGCTACGACAAGATTCGCGCGGCCTCGTTTCTCGCGATGCGCGTGATTCG
>JBBSFT010000195.1:0-4280 GCA_038254845.1 Gemmatimonadales bacterium
AGTCGCCGCTCTCCCTCGATTGTCTTCGTCTTTGTTTTGCTCACGAGCCCGTCTGTTGAATAGGTCTCCTGGGCACCCGTATCGAGATTGAAGTGGAGCGTGATTCCCTTGTCGCTTACCAATCGGACAATCGGGGTTCCGACCCAGAACAGATTGCGGCCAAGGGCGGCGATTCTGCCACGAACGGGTTGGGGCTGGAGCAGCGTGACGCGCTGGTTCGCGTAATCGATCCTCACATCCATGCGGCTGATGATGTCGAAGCCAATCACGCCATCGATGGCGATGGACATCGCCGGATCGCCGGCGTTGCCAGCCCGGATCTGCATCAACTGGGATGACACGATCATCGCCGTCGAGTTCAGAATCTCGATTCCGCCGAACTGGATGCGGGCAATGGCCGCGGGACGTGCGGGGACGTGACCGGTTGTTGTCGCCACCTCGAGGGTGTCAGTGATGAGGGCCTTGATCCCGCAATCGACCGCTACGTCGGACGAGACAATGGACATGCTCGACCCGGTATCGAGCCAGAACAGTTTCGGCTTTCCATTGATTATCACCGAGACCATCGGCGTGCCTGATGCCGAGATGATGAGCGGCAGGGAAACGGGAGCTGACGGAAATGAGATCGAGCGCTTACCGACGTTTCGGAACGCCGTCGCCCATGACTCGACATCCGCCTTGTTTACCTCGTCAGGTGAGAGGCTATCGGGTTTTGACGGACGAGCGAGATCAGCGAGAATTCCCCACTTGTCCTGATACTGCAACATCGCTGTCAGCAGGACCCGCGACGTCGCCCTCATGAGGGTATCGCTCGTCTCTGCTCCGATGCTGTCGAGTGCGAGCTCCGCTTCATCGGGTTGGCCGGTCATGACGAGGCCGAGGGCGTGTGAGAAGGCGCGTTGATCGTCTGTGGCCGGGTGCTTCGACGTGTAGCCTGTGTCGAGGGCAGCCATCGCCTGCCAGAACGTCTTCGCTCCAGAACTGACTCGTCCGGTTCCGCGAATCGGGATGTCCGGGTCGACAATGACGCTGGCGGGTACATAGATCACGACAGGCTTCGGTGGCGGCAGCCGGCACGCAACGAAAGCCGCAAGCACCGCTGCAAGTCCTGTCGCACGCCGCCGTCCTCTGCCCGCGTGCCCGTTCATTGACCCTTGGTGAGACACGGTTCTAATATGGAGAACTGTTCTGCGAAACGCTCCGTATAATTCAGGCAGTCAACTTCCAACAACCGAGAATATGAGCGAGAAGATTCACAAGACCGATGAGGAGTGGCGTACCGAGCTCACTCCCGAGCAGTTTCGCATTGCGCGCAAGGGCGGAACCGAACCGGCATTCACCGGCAAGTACAACGCGTCGAAGGAGCCGGGTGTCTACAACTGTATCTGCTGCGGCAATGCGTTGTTCGACTCCGACGACAAGTTCGACTCCGGGACCGGGTGGCCGAGCTTCAGCCGGCCGGCCGGTGAGGAGAGCGTCGGAACCGAAACCGATTCCAGCTTCTTCATGAAGCGGACTGAAGTTTTGTGCAGCAAATGTGACGCGCATCTGGGGCACGTCTTTGACGACGGGCCGGCACCTACCGGCCTTCGTTACTGCATCAACTCAGCGTCACTCGATAAGACCGACAAGTCTCGTTAGCGCTTATTCTTCCGTCTCGTCTTCTTTTTTGGCGAGATGGCCGTGTGAGTGCGTGGAGAGGCCGGCGCTGCGGTAGCGCGTGGTCTCGCTTTTCTTGCCAGGGGCGGAAGAACTGTTGCGGGTCCGCTTCCCGCAATGACGACCTGGCTTTCATTACCTGTCCTGTCCACGGCGGATATCGCGACCTCGGCGGGCGGTGGTGACGATCTGCCTCCGGCGAACGTGTGGGATTGCTGGGTGCCTGGGAGAAGCACCGTCGTCCACTCAGTCCCCGTGCGGTAGCGGAGCACCCATCGCCAGATCTTGTCGCTGCCCTGCGGGGCAAAATCGACAGCCGTTGCTCCGGTTGCCGAATCGCGTCTGAGCTGCGCGAGAGGCGGTCGCGGCGGAATGCTGTCGAGCCACGGCGATGCCGGTACGAGAGCGGGGCCGGCGTATGGTCCGCTAACGAGTTTTTCATCGATGCTGTCGCGGTCCAGCATCAACACTCTGGCGCTGAAGTGAACGTTGCCGCTTGCCCCCTGCTCGAGCCGTGTGGCGGAAATCTGGTCGATAATCTCCTGGGCTTTCCATGGACTCGCGCTGCGCTCGCCGACCTTCGCCGTGAAATTTCCCGGCCAGATGTTGCGGCCTTTAGTGTTCTCCGATACCCACCATCGCAGCAACACGGGGTAGCTCAGATCCGCACGGTTGACGGGCCAGTAGAGTTGAGGAGTGAAGTAGTCCACCCATCCTTCGTTCAGCCATTTTCGCGAATCCGCATACAGCTCCGCGTAGGCGTCGAAGCCCTTGATCTGTTCCGGAAATCCGGGTCGCCAGATGCCGAATGGGCTGATGCCGAATTTCACGTATGGCTTTGCGGCCTTGATCGAATCGTAGAGACCTTCGATGAATGTGTTGACATTGTTTCGCCTCCAATCATCGCGCGCGAGCTTTCCGCCGGACGCAACGTAGCGTTTCCAGGTAGCGTCGTCAGGGAAATCGAGAGTGTTGCCGCGCGAGTCCTTCTCCTTGTACGGGTAGAAGTAGTCGTCGATGTGAATACCATCGACGTCATAGCGCTTCACGACGTCCATGATGACGTCGGTCGATATTCGGCGCACGGCAGAGTCGCCGGGGTCGAGCCACAGCTCGGAGGCGTAGGTGCGGACGATGTCAGGCCGCGTGTTGCTGAGGTGCGTCCCGGCGATATCCGATTTTGCCGACGCATGAAGCGCACGATACGGATTGAACCAGGCGTGCAGCTCGAGTCCTCGCTTGTGTGCTTCATCAACGGCGAATTCGAGCGGATCGTAGAACGGTTCGGGGGCGCGACCCATCTGGCCGGTCAGGTATTCGGACCATGGCTCGAGCTTCGAGGGATACAGAGCGTCGGCTCCTGGCCGTACCTGGAGAACGACGGCGTTCATGTTCAGTGACACGGCCCGGTCGAGGATCGCGATGAGTTCGGCCTGCTGTTGCCAGGTGCTCAGTCCCGGTTTCGACGGCCAGTCGATGTTGGCGACAGTCGCAATCCAGATCGCGCGAAATTCCCGCGCTACGTCTGGTGGCTCGGGCACTTGAGCATGGATTGATGTCGCTGCCAGAGCGCATCCAATGAGTGCGCCCAGAAAAGCTTTCATCCGACGCTTGCGCGGCGTTTCCGCAGCCCTTGCCGAATGATCCGGCAGCGCTTGACGCCCACAGCTCTCGCCCACAGAATTGCTGACATCCCGAATGGCTCAAACCTCCAGGAGAACTTCGAAATGAGTAGTAACGCGCGGCTCGTATCGCTTGCGACCGTTGTAATCGTGGCGGGCTGTTCCCCCAAGGATGCACCGAAGGCAGCGGACAGCACCTCAGCTCCGGCACCAGCGGCAGCAACGGCCGCGATGACGACTCCGAATGTCGTTAATATCGCCACCAGCGAGTACAAGTTCGACGCTCCGGATCAAATTCCGGCCGGAATGACGACGTTCCATCTTACCGACACCGGAAAAGAGCCGCATCAGGCGGGCCTCATCAAGCTCGACAGCGGAAAGACCGTTGCTGACTTCATGGCCGGACTCAAGAACACGAAGCCCGGAACTCCGCCTCCGGGCTGGGTAATGGCGGCGGGCGGACCGAATGCGATTGCACCGGGCGGGTCGATGGACCTCACCACCAATCTCGCCGCAGGCAATTATGCACTCGTCTGCTTCGTACCTGATGCCAAGGGTGTTCCCCATGTCATGAAGGGAATGGGAAAGGCGTTGACCGTAACCCCAAACGCAGCAGCGAGCACCGCCGCACCAGCCTCCGACGTCAGCGTCACGCTCTCTGACTTCAAGTTTGATTTCTCAGTGCCGCTGACGGCCGGCAAGCACACGATCAAGATCGAAACGGCTCCGGGCCAGCCGCATGAGTTCACGCTCTTCCAGCTCATGCCGGGCAAGACCGCGGCGGATGTCGCCAAGTATTTCGACGGTGACATGAAGGGACCGCCGCCGGCAATGCCCGTTGGCGGTGTTGCCGCCCTCGGCGCGGGGAACGCGGTCTACTATCCAGTGGATCTCAAGCCGGGAGACTATGCACTTGTATGTTTCCTTCCTGACGGCAAGGACGGCAAGCCGCACTTCTCACACGGCATGTTGCAGGCACTGAAGGTCAGCTGATCCCAT
>JBBSFT010000196.1:0-4202 GCA_038254845.1 Gemmatimonadales bacterium
CCTTGCCGTCTTTCGGCATCGGTGCCCTGGAGGCGAACTTCGTGAAGCTCTTTCGCCGCTCGCTGAAGCAGCGGGTATCTCTTAGCGAAGACTGACGTCGGCGCGCGAATCACGCTACCAATAGCGCCAAGTGCATAGCTACGAATCCTTCGTCATGAAGAAATAGCGATCTTCGTGGCAGCGCCTCAGCAGCCGCCAGTCATGCTTAGCCGCCGCCGCATTATTTGAACATCGGCCCGCATCATTTCGATCATGTCGTCACCTTGGAGGACTGAAGCACAGCTGCGCACCTCGGGCCCTGAAAGAGTGCACGAGGAGTAAAGCCGCCAATCTCGGGCGAATGCCTGTTGCATAGTGCCTGCGCCAAAATGCCGAGCTCCCCTATCCGGTCACGTAGGTAGAATCAATCTCAATGGCGCGCCGGAAGGTTGAGTCGACACAATCGAGGGCAACAAGGAATCCGCACGAGACGCCCACACTGAAGAGTACGTTCAACGACTTGGGCTCGCGTTCGAGGACTCGGTGCGCCCAGGAGTACGCCTCATCGTATCGGGCCGATCGCCAGAAAGATCCTAGCGCGCGTCTCGCGATCCCGAGACTGTCGGGCTAGCGGATGCCCGGCTCAGCCGGAGGTTTCTGATGCGTGATAGAATCCGCTCAGTGAGTCTCTAAGTCGCTCGATTGAAAGCGCAGGCGGTATGGGAGTGTTCCGGTTGAGGGAGGGCAACGCAACATGGTCGGCCTGTTCTTGCCGGTCAAGAATGCATCGCCTGAACGGCTAAGCGATAGTACGCTCTTCGCGGCGATCGGGGGCTGGGAAGCCCCTATCCCAAACTCACCCCGGCTCGCCTTCCCGGCCCCATCGCAAACTTTTTTCCCGACCACTTCATCTAACTTGACGAGAATGGCGATCGCGATTGTGGTTGCGGGGATAACATGTGTCACCTCATCGGGACCCTGTCATGCTAAATTCCAGAGCGGCAAGAAAGCTGCCTCTGCCAACGCATCAGAAAACTCTAACCGTTCGGCTGAACATGACACACTCAACCCGGGCGATTGCCGTTGCACTCGCAGTCGCCGTCGCTTCGCCGTCACTCGCGCAGGCGCCTCTCACGCCGTTTCAGTCATTGGGCCGTGATCTGCTCCGGCAGCTCGTCGAGACGAATACGACGCATTCCGCCGGCAGCACAACCAAGGCCGCCGAGCTCCTCGCCGCCCGATTTCGCGCAGCCGGCTTCCCCCCTGCCGATGTGCAGATCGTCGGCCCCGACAGTGGGACGGATGCGAAGGACCGTAACCTCATCGTACGCTACCGTGGCAGCGGCAAGCGGCGCCCGATTCTGCTCATTGGGCACCTCGACGTTGTCGAAGCGCGCCGCACAGACTGGGTGCTCGATCCATTCACGCTCACCGAACGCGATGGCCACTTCTACGGCCGCGGCACGCTCGACATGAAGAATGGCGACGCGGCGATGGTGGCCGCGCTGCTGCGCATGAAGCAGGAAAGCATCGTGCCGGCGGGCGACTACGTGCTCGCCCTCACCGCCGGCGAGGAAGGTGGCGGCGGGTACAATGGAATTCAGTGGCTTCTCGTCCACCGACGGGATCTGATCGACGCCGAGTACGCCCTTAATGCGGATGCCGGCGGGGGCGAGCTGCGCGACGGGAAGCCAACCGCATTCGACGTCCAGGCCGCGGAGAAAGTGTTTCAGACATACCATGTAACGGTACGGAACCCGGGAGGACACAGCTCCCTTCCAGTCAAGGATAATGCGATTTACCGTCTGGCCGCCGCACTGGGTCGGATCGCACAGTACGACTTCCCGGTGCAGCTGAACGCAGTCACACGCGGTTACTTCTCGCGCAACGCCACATTGAGCAGCGGTGCGCTTGCCGCCGACATGCGTGCAGTGAGCGCGAGCAGCACGCCTGATAGCGCCGCAGCGGCAAGGCTGGCCGCGCGCTCGCCCTTTTACAACGCAGAGTTGCGGACCACTTGCGTTGCGACGGAAATAACTGGCGGGCACGCTGTGAACGCCCTGCCTCAGCGCGCCGAAGCCACGGTAAACTGTCGCATCCTTCCGGGCAACGACCCGGCTGTCGTCGAACGCACGCTTCGCTCGCTAGTCGCCGACACAGCTGTCGCCGTGACGCGAGCCGACACTGCCGCGGCGAGTCCGCCATCACCGCTCCCCGCAGGCGTCGAGCGGACAATCAGCTCCATCGTTGGTGCGGTTTGGGGTCCGTTGCCGATCGTGCCCACCATGGAGACTGGGGCGTCCGACGGACTCTTTCTGCGGAACGCGGGGTTGCCGGTGTACGGCGTGAATGGACTTTTCGTTGACCCTAACAGTGTGCCTGACACGCGCGCGCATGGACTCGACGAGCGGATCGGCGTGAAAGAGTTCTATGACCAGCTCGAGTTCACTTATCGGCTCGTGAAGGCGCTCTGAACCTCCCGCGGCTTCATTGAAGTCTGCCGCCCGCTCCGTAGCCTGATGCGCCCGTTTTGAATTAGGGAGGGAAAATGACTGAAAGCTTCAGTGCGCGAGTCTAAGCTTTCTCCTTTGCCTCGATATCCATTTCCAGCCGGATTGCGAAACGGTGTGACGGCTCGAAAGCGGAGCCGTCGCACAAGCCGTCACACGCGAAAAACGGAGTTAACTCTGATAGAGAGAACTAACATACTAATTTCTCTCTTTTTTGTGTTTAGTGTGACGGTGTGACGGCTGTTTTCGGATGCGGGGCGGTTTTCTCTTTTCACTCCTCCACGTAGGCGCGTTCATCAGCCGAGATGCTGCTTCCTGCTTACTATGTGCTGACTACGGGTAGCCGTAAAGGCAAGCGCCGCAGCCGCGATAACCTTAAGTTATTGCGACTACGGCACTTAGCGAGTCGGGGCGACTGGATTTGAACCAGCGACCTCCTGCTCCCGAAGCAGGCGCGCTACCGGGCTACGCTACGCCCCGATGATAGCTGAACGCGAGCATACCTCGCTCGCCTCGCGTAACATAATGCGCCTACGACCCGCTTCCAACCCGCCTCCGCTTGACAGCAGAGAAACGTCGTCGCACGGGGTCCTACCGTCGCGGCACCAGCACCCTCGCCGCCAACGGCTCAACCGTGACCTCGAACGGCGAATTCCCAATCAGCTCACCATCAGCCTGACCCAGCCGTGGCGGCACGGTCTCGAGGAGAAACCGCGATCCGGCGATGTATCGAATGCACGGATCCGCTCCGAAATTCTTCCGCGCCATCCGCCACAGAATTCGCACCGCATCGACCCGGTTGTTCGGCGAATAGATGCACGCATTCAACATCCCGTCGTCACGTCGAATGCCATCTCCGAATGCGATGAGATCGTTCAGCACCGCGCCAAAATTCGCCACGAGTACCGCCGACGCTCGCGTCTCCACGAGCGTGTCGTCAACGGTCAGCCTCACAGTGAATTTCTCGAGACTCACAAACGCCCTCGCCGCAGCGATCACGTACGCCATGAATCCGATCCGACGCTTCAACGGACCGGGAGCGTAGAAAATCATTGTCGCATCGAGCCCGACTCCCATCCCGATCATGAACCGCTGGCCACCCGTGATGACTCCGAGGTCAACGCGCGCCTCGTCACCATGAAGCAGAGCGTGGACCGCCTTCCCGATATTCGGCGGAGTTCCGAGAGTGCGGGCCACAACGTTCCCCGTCCCGCCCGCGAGAATTCCGACCGGTGGACCCGAATGCGAAAGAGCACCGACCACTTCGATCGCCGTGCCATCACCGCCGAGTGTAAAGACCGCGTCGTAACTTGCTCCGTGCCTCGCCGCGAGCTCGGCCCCATGGCCAGGTGCCTCGGTCCGCATCACGTCGGCCGTCACACCCTCGCGCGCAAACGCGGCCGATGCCTTGTCGATCATTCTCGCCCCACGCCGCGACGCAGGATTCACAATCAGCAGAACGCGCCGAAATCTGGCTGCGCCCATTAACCGTCGCTCGGAATCAGTCGTTGGCGCATCCGCTGAACCTATGGTGAGTCGATTAGTGCCGTCAGCCGGACCACATCGCAATCAGCCGGGGTATTCAACGACAGCCCCTCTTCCTCTATACTACCAGACCATGCTCACTGTCCGATTGCTTCTCGCTCTTTCTCTCGCTCTGCCGTTCCGGCTGAACGCCACAACTGCGCCCCCGACGGGCCTGTACGTCGCGAC
>JBBSFT010000197.1:0-4195 GCA_038254845.1 Gemmatimonadales bacterium
ACGAACATCAGGGCGCGCATCGAGTCTGATGGAATCTCGAGCAGGATTTTTCCTGTCTTGTTGTCAAGATACATCGGGATGAAGCCGTCCTTTCGCTCCATCCCTGCAGTCTTCGCATCGAACTGCGAGGTCGCGGGCGAAGTGCTCATCGTGGTAGAGGGCTTGGTGGCTGCGGATGCGCACGCAACGGTTAGAGTTGCGACGACAAGTAACGGCAGGGACTGATGCGTCTTGGTCATTATGGCATTGTTTTGGGGACGCGCGATAATCCCATTTGGGCCGGGATGACGCAAGAGCTATCGAATCCATCCCGCCGAGCGGTACCAGTCGGCGGTTGATCGCATCCCGTCGGTGAGGTTGACGACAGAGACGTAGCCGAGGTCGAGCCGGGCGAATGAGTCGTCGCACGTGTAGTCTTTCTGCGAGAGCTCGGCGAGCAGATCGGACGACAGGAGTGGCTTGCCGCGAGTGACTGTCGTCCGAAGCCATTCGACTTTCGCGGCGACGTCTGCCACCATTGGTGGAACATCGAATGCTCGTGGCTTTTTTCCGACTGATGTTGCAATCGCGTTGAGGATGTCATCCCACGTGTGCACCACTCCATCAGTCAAATAGTACACGCCCTCGCTGTTGCCCTCCGCCGCGGCGATTGTGCCGTGAACGAGGTCGTCGACATGCACAATCGAGAGCTGATGCGCGCGCGAGCCAAAGTAAGGCGCAACGCCGAGCGAGATGAGGCGGAAGAGTCTCAGGAATCCGCGGTCGTGAGGGCCGTACACGGGAGGCGGCCGGACAATGGCATAGGAGATTCGCGCGGCCTCGACCAGTCCCTCAGCCGTGAGTTTCGAGCGGCCGTACGAGCTGATCGGAGCTGGGGGATCGGTTTCGTTGATCGGTCGCTTTCGATTGTTCGGGCCCGCGGCGGCGAGACTCGAGCAGTAGACGAATCGCGTCTGAGGCGCGCTTGACTGGACCGCGCTGATGACGGCGGCTGTTCCGCCGACGTTGACTCTGGCATGAGCATTTCCGGAGGACGACGAGCTCACGCCGGCGAGATGGAAGACGTTGGCGGCACCTTCCATTGCCTTCTCGAGCGTGGAGAACGCACGTGGATCGGCGATGTCGGCGACCACGCGTTCTATTCTGGAGTCCGTGAGCCACTGTGTGTTCGTGGTAGGCTTCACGATGCAGCGCACCTGCCAGCCGAGCTCGAGCAGTTTTGCAGCGAGGTGACTTCCAATAAATCCGGCGCCGCCGGTAACGACTGCTAGCGGAGGGTTGTTCGCCATGTCAGAAGCCGCGACCGATCATTGTACTTAATTACGGCGTCCTGGCCCGGAACGCCAGTTATCGCGCGGGGAACGGTTGGCGCTGTCGAGCTTGGACTCGAGAGGCCAGGCGGTTTGCCCGACCCGCGATTTGCTGGCTAGCCCTTGTGCCGGAACGTGATTCGGCCGCGGGTGAGGTCGTATGGGGATACTTCGAGTGTCACGCGATCCCCGGCGAGGACGCGGATTCTAAAGCGGCGCATTTTTCCGGCGATGGTGGCGTGAACGTCGTGCCCGTTGGAGACGAGCACTTTGAAAGTGGCGTCGGGCAGCACTTCGGTCACGGTTCCTTCGAGCTCGATTGCTTCTTCTTTGGCCATACGTCTCCGGTGTTCTGATGTATTCTGGTGGACGAAAAAACGGGGCCACTCTGGTTATCCAGAGTGGCCCCGCCTTTACCGCACTCTGGCTGCGAGTGGGATCAACGAACCTTCGTTACGTTCTCGGCGGCTGGACCCTTCTGGCCCTGCACGACGTCGAACTCGACCTTTTCGCCTTCGGCGAGCGACTTGAAGCCGCTACCGTTGATGGCGGAGTGGTGAACGAAGCAATCTTTCTGTCCGTTCTCCGGGGTAATGAATCCAAAACCCTTTGCATCGTTGAACCACTTCACAGTTCCGGTGGTACGCATTCTGGTACTTCCTCGTGTTGTTATGTTCGTCGGAAGTCCGGAAAATGCCGTACCCGCCGACCCTGTTATCACTCGCCCGAAAACTGAAAAAGACCTGGTTTTACCCAGGTCCCTTTGCGTGTCCACTGGCGAGTCGGGGCGCACACCCGTGCGCCTAGACAGTGAAGATAGGGCCATCCATTCAATTTGTCAATAAAATCTGAATGACATAAAATCTGAATGACACAAAATCTGAATGACATTGCACGTTGCCAACCCGCACTCCGGAATGTCAGGCCGAAATCCGCAATAATGTCCCCCAACGCAAGTCCCGGGCGGACTACCCTCTGGACTGCGGCAGGACGCGGTATCGGTTGCCCCCGCCGTGGCCGGAATCTTGACACCTCGTTGGCCTATGCCCCTTCCGATTGGTCGGCCATTCCCCCCGATGGAAGCCAAAACCGTCGAGACGATCCCCACCGGCGACGGCTGGCAATACGAGCCAAAGTGGGATGGCTTTCGCTGTCTCGCATTCCGCGACGGAAAAACAGTCGAGCTCCAGTCGAAATCAGGGCAGGCGCTCGAGCGATACTTCCCTGAACTTGTCGCCGCCCTCCTCGATCTCGACGCAAGGAAGTTCGTTCTCGATGGAGAGATCGTCGTTCCTGTGAATAATGCTCTCTCCTTTGACGACCTGCTGCAACGGATCCATCCCGCAGCCAGCCGCATCGCAAAGCTCTCGACCGAGACTGCGGCCCAGTTCATCGTATTCGACATCCTCGTCGATGACGACGGGGAAAGCCTCGTGGCGTTGCCTGTTGACGAGCGACGTGAGAAGCTCGAGCGTTTCGCGGACCAGTTTCTAACCGGCAACGGCGTGATCCACCTCTCCCCCGCCGCCACTGACGCCGCGACCGTCCGGAAATGGTTCGACGCGGTCGGCAGCGGACTAGATGGCGTCATCGCCAAGCGACTGGGCATGCCGTACATGTCCGGCGAGCGAACGGGAATGGTGAAGATCAAGCACAAACGAACCGCCGACTGCGTCGTCGGCGGATTTCGGTACGCCGAAAAAGCGAAAGTGATCGGATCAGTTCTGCTCGGGCTGTATGACGACGACGGGCTGTTGCATCACGTCGGATTTTCGTCGGGCTTCACCGCCTCGGAACGAGAAAAACTTGCTCCAATGCTGGAGAGCCTGATCGAGCCGCCCGGGTTTACCGGCAAGGCGCCCGGTGGTCCAAGCCGATGGAGCACCGCGCGCTCGAGCGAATGGGAGCCACTCAGCCCGACCCTTGTGGCCGAAGTCGAATACGATCATTTCACTGGTGGCAGGTTTCGTCACGGCACAAAGGTCCTGCGGTGGCGGCCCGACAAGAAGCCGTCCGAATGTACGCTCGATCAAGTGGGCCCCGAAAAGAAATCGCCGTTGGGACTTCTCGAGAAAACAGGAAAACACCGATCATGAAGCAAAGCGACAGCGGCAGTCATCGCCGTCAGAACTATTCATCCGGCGCGAAGTGGGAGCCGATCGTCGGTTACTCTCGCGCCGTTCGCGTTGGCGCTCACGTGCACGTCTCGGGAACAACCGCAACCGGACCCGACGGCGCGATTGTGGGAGTCGGCGATGCCGGAGCGCAGACGGTGCAGACAATCGACAACATCAGGCGAGCGCTCGAATGTGTCGGCGCGAAACTCGAAGACGTTGTGCGAACGCGGATTTACGTCACGAACATCGCGGAATGGGAAGCAGTCGGACGTGCCCATGGTGACGCGTTCGGAGCGATTCGGCCGGCGACATCGATGGTCGAGGTGAGCGCCCTTATCGCACCCGAAATGCTCGTCGAAATCGAAGCCGACGCGTTCCTCGGCGCACAGGATGAAACGCCGGAAGCTCCAGCCCACTGAGTAGATGACATACAAATACCACACGCTCGATGTATTTACCGACGTCGCGTTCGGCGGGAACCAGCTCGCCGTAATCACGGACGCTCGAGGGCTCACGACTGAGCAGATGAGTGCGCTCACGCGAGAGTTCAGTTATTCGGAAACAGTGTTCATTCTCCCACCGGATGATCCGAAGCACGCGCGTCGCGTGAGAATATTTACGCCGGGGCTCGAGCTGCCATTCGCAGGTCATCCGACGGTTGGAGCTGCATTCGTGCTCGCGGCAACGGGCGATGTCGAGCTCGATGGGGACGAAACGCGAGTAGTTCTCGAGGAAGGGGTTGGGCCTGTTCCAGTGCTGATTCGATCG
>JBBSFT010000198.1:0-4177 GCA_038254845.1 Gemmatimonadales bacterium
GCGCGCTTCGAGATGGGCGTCTTCGGCTTCTCCACGATCTGCGTCATGTTGCCATCAGTGTCGGTAACGACAACACCAAAACGCTGATAGTCTTCCACTTCCTTCGTCCAGATGATTCCATCGGCGTCACTTCTGTTGACGACAGAAAGATCGGCATCGAAGATCGTATCGACGAAGATGATGAGCACCGGCTGGTCGACATGATCCCGCGCGAGCGCAATCGCGCCGGCTGTCCCATCCTGCACCTTCTGCTCGATGAATACCGACGGAATGTCGAGACTCTTCCGCGCGAAGTCCTCGACCTTCTCCTTGAGATGCCCGGTGATGTAGATAATCTCCTCGATGCCGCCAAGCTCGCGCAGCTCGTCGAGCACGTACGACATCACCGGTTTGCCTGCGACACGCATCATCGGCTTCGGCGTCACGTGCGTGTGCGGCCTGAGCCGCGTTCCCTTCCCAGCCAATGGTATGATCACCTTCATGGTGCGTTTGTCCCCTCGCGTCCATAGCGATCGGAAAGCCGCACCACGTCGTCGAGCTCGGGCGTCGATACCTCGAGCACGTCGCAGTCGGTAACCGCTTCCATCTGGTGAATTGTGTGCGGCGTGATGCGAAACGACTCACCCGCCTTCAAGTGCATGTCCTCCAGCCCGTCACCCATCTGCACGCGATACAACAGCTCGCCACTCAGCAGATGAACGGTCTCATCTTTCTTGTTGTGGTACTGAACGGACAGCGCGTGACCCGCCTTGATGTGAAGCACCTTTCCGACGTAGCGGTCGGTGTGCGCCCAGATCGATTCGTGTCCCCACGGCTTCGGAACCGTTCGCACATCCACCCGCCCGCTCGGCGTGCGCTCGATGGTCTCGTCCTGCATGTTGTTGGACTCGGTCATTCGTAAATATCTCCCCACCCGGCGCTCAAGGGCAGTCCGCACCGGGCATACTTTCTGCCTTTCCGCGCCCCATGATTCTCGCTCCCCGCTACATGTCGCGGATCTCCGCGACAATCGGTCTGTTCACCCGCTACGGCTTACTCGACTTCGCCAAGGGGCAAGGCCTGCTCGGCCTCCAGGGAGCGCAGCTCGACGACAACGCTCTGCCCGCCGACGACGAGCCCGCCGATGCCAGAGCGCGTGCGTTCAAGGAACGACTCGTTGAGCTTGGACCAGCGTACATCAAGCTGGGCCAGGTGCTGTCAACGCGACCCGACCTCATTCCGGCGTCGTACGTCAAGGAGCTCGAGAATCTCCAGGATAGCGTGCCCCCGATGCCGCTCGACGACGTCGAGCACATCATCGAGCAGGAGCTCGGCGCAAAGACCGGGAAACTCTTCGGCTCGTTCGATGACAAGCCGCTCGGCGCGGCGTCGCTCGGACAGGTGCATGCCGCGACGCTGCGCGACGGCCGTGATGTTGTCGTCAAGGTCCAACGACCCGGCATTCGTGAGATTCTCGCCGACGACATCGAGTTCTTTCGCGAGCTCGCCACTTTTCTAACCGCGCACACATCAGCCGGCGAGAAGGTCGACATCGTTGGCGTCGTTCAGCAGCTGGAGCGCGCGCTCGTCGACGAGCTCGACTACCGCACGGAGGCGAGAAACGCGGCGAGTTTCCGCCGGTCGCTCGCCGAATTCCCGCACATTCTCATTCCACGCGTCATCGACGCGTACACGACGCACAAGGTGCTGACCATGCAGCGCGTGCGCGGCGTGAAGATCAGCGATATCCCGCCCATCACGCGCATCGATCACGACTTCGAGCCACTCGCCGACGAGTTCGCCCGCGCATACCTGCATCAGATCACAGGCATCGGTCACTTTCACGCCGACCCGCATCCCGGCAATCTCTTCGTTGTACTGCCGGGCCGCGAGAATCCGCTCACTCCGGCCGAGGCGGCGGCGACGGATCGGCGCACGGAGGAGAGAAAGGCGTCAACGCCGCTAATCCGCTCCGAGCGCGACGCGATGCGCGAAGCGACTGATCTCGCCGATCCCAACGATCCCAAGCTCGCGATGATCGACTTCGGCATGACCGCGCATCTTACCGAGTCAATGCGCAACGCTGTCGTTCGCCTTCTTCTCGCGATGGGCGAGAATCAGGGCGATGCAGCGGCCGAGGTGTTGATTTCGATTGGTGCGCATCCGCCGACGTTCGACCGGACTGCCTACACGCGCGACGTTGCTGCGCTGATTGCGAAACACGCCGATGAAACTGTTGGCGACACCCCGGCCGGCCTCGTCCTCTACGAGATGATCAGCGTCGGTTATCGCGAGGGGCTCAAGCTTCCCGCTGAGCTGACGCTGCTCGCCAAAGCGCTGTTCAATCTCGACGCGGTGACGCGGTCGCTCGATCCGAACTTCAGTCCATCTGAGACCATTCGCGGGTACGCCACGAACATCGCGAACGATCGCGCCAAGCGTGATCTGTCTCCGCAGCGGTTATTTCAAATGGCCGCGGCGACGAGCGATCTGGTTAATGCGTTGCCACGTCGCCTCGACACGATCACCGAAAGAATGGCGAGAAACGATTTCGCGTTTCGTGTCGACACTCCGCAGCTTCCGATGCTTCTCAAGGGCATGGAGAAAATCGCGAACCGCATCTTCATCGGTCTCGTTCTCGCCGGTCTTCTCATCGCGAGCAGCTCGCTGCTGCAATACTGGCGCGGCCTCGGTGTCGCGGCCATCGCCATCGCGGCGGCGCTTGGGCTTTACATGATCATCACGATCCTGATCAACGACCGCAGAAAAGACGGCGACTGATCAGGAATTTTTTTAAAAGGTCAGGCCGGCTCCTGCCGTGATCATCAACGACTGAGATGTTCTGCTGCCCGACTGTGAGCCCTTTCGGCCGAAGGCAATGAGGTCGGCAGCATCTACCCGCAACTGAAGACGGTTTGGTATGGGAATCCTGATGCCGACACCTGGAGTCAATGCGAAGCTGCTGCTTCGACCTCTCTGAATGTCGGCCGTCCCCCTTGTTCCCGTCTGTGTGTTGCTTATCTGAAACCGTCCGGCACCGAGGGTGAGAACGGGGTCGATCAGATTGCCAAGCGGAACGTGGAGAGGATAGATATTCAGGTCGGCGCCGTAGTGTCTCGTGAAGATGTTCTGGTCCCCGCCTGGCGTCGTGAAATAAAACAGCGCGATCGCTGCGTGATCGCCGATTGAGCCGGGGCCGACGAATGGCGCAAGATTGATCCACAGTCGTCCGCCGTAGCCATTGAGGCCGATGCGACTCTGATCCTTTCCTGCGTCGAGCTGCAACCTCTCGTACGATCCCTCGAGCGCCAGAAACTGGCGAAAGGGCCCGAGGTTCTGCGCACGCGCAGTCGAAGGTGACATCGCCGAGAGTGCAATCGCGGCAACACCACAGACACTCGCGCGAGTGAGGGGAATGCGCGGATTTCTCATTATCGGGATCCTCCCACGATGAACGGCGCGACGATATCGAGAACCTGTCCTTTGGTAAGCGGTTCGTCGAACGATTGAGTCATGCTGATTCCGCTCGCCGGCTGAGCGAGAATGAAATGGAAACGATTCGCTTCGCCGTCGTAGATCGGTTGCGTGTTCGGCGGAAGATCGGTTCGCGAATCGCCGACAACCCACGCTTTCTGTCCTCGCAGCCGACGGATCTGCGCCGCGTGACGCGCCTCTACCGAGTGGATCCTGAGCGCCGACACGAGGATATCGCGATTACCCATGAGATATGCCGCCTGACCCTTGTAGGCTCTGACGCCAGTGTCCTCGAACGCCTGCGCGACCATGGCAAATGTTCTCTCATTGGAGAACACGTCCCGGAAGGGCCCATTGCCGCCGCCGTTGCCCGCTGTGTAGTCGAATGTCGGTTTCGGGACCGCCTTCGACCCGAGCGTCCTGCGCAAAAAGTTCACGTGGGCGTCTTCCTGTTTCCGGATCTGGTCAAACTGCGCTCGCCACTCTGGGCGAATGAGATTTGGAGCAGCCAGCCCCCTATTGTAGAATTCGGCCTCGAGGTATTCGAGCGTTAGCGCGAAGTTCAGCACGTTGACGATACCCTGGGGAAGTCCGCCCTGGGCAAAGACGTCCTTCGACAATGCGGCGAGCGCAACAGGCACCGACGCCATGGCCAGTCCAGCCGCAACGGTCGATGACGTCGCCAGGCCTTTCGCGATGGCGTGCCTGCGCGAGAGGAGAACGC
>JBBSFT010000199.1:0-4119 GCA_038254845.1 Gemmatimonadales bacterium
GTCGGGATACGAGCAATCAGGCTGGTTCGGGTTGATAACAGCGAGGCAGTCGGGGAGCTTCCCGCCGGGCAGATGGTGATCGCTGACAATGACGTCGATTCCTGCTCTGCACAGTGCGGCAACGGGCTCAACAGCACTTGTGCCGCAATCGCACGTCAGCACAACGTGCGCGCCTTTATCGACCGCCGCCTGCACGCCAGCTGCCGACAGGTCGTACCCGTCTTCGATGCGCCGCGGAATGAACGGCACGGCATTGGCTCCGAACTGACCAAGAACCCTCGTCATGATCGTCGTCGAGCAGATTCCGTCGACGTCATAATCACCGTGAATGAGAACGGTTTCGCCTCGTTCGGCAGCCGTGGCGAGCCGTTCAACAGCCTTGTCGGCGCCCTTCAACAGAAGTGCATCGTGCAACTGATCGAGGCGCGGCCTGAGAAACCGCCTGGCGGCATCATGGTCCGCGAACCCGCGCATGTGCAACAGCCGTGCGACCGGCTCTGGCAGGCTGAGGCCGGCGGCCAGGGCAGCGACGGCAGCACTGTCCGGCGTGTTCGAAAAAATCCAGCGCGCCGCCTCACGGTGACGTGGCGGGCGGGCCGGCGATGCTTCGGCGACGTTCACAATTTCAACCTACCGGCCCCTCGGCTTCGCCTCAAGCCGTTGTTGCTGCGCGATAAAGCAGAACGCCGCACGCCTCGCATACATCGATCGGACCATTGACCGCCATCTGATTCCGACGCTGCATCGGAATGGCGGTGTCGCAGTTGCCGCATGACTCTCCCCGGAGTGGATACAGTGCGTGAGTGCGGCGTGTGCGGATCCGATCGTATTTGCCGAGGAGCGACCGCGGCACGCCACCGGTCTTTCCATCACGGCCGGCTTTCGCCTCAGCCATCTGTGCATCGATGTCGCTACGCTCGCTGGCGATCTCGTCGCGCGCGGTGGCCTGTTCGGCTTCGACATCAGCGAGCGAGGACTCGTTCGCCTCGACACTGGCCCGCAGCTCGGCGAGCCGGCGGCTGATCGTCTGAAGCTCGCTCTCGTCTTCGGCAATGATTCGTCGGGCCGATTCGACCTGGGCCATTGCTGCGGTCGCTTCCTTCAGGCGCTTGACCGCGTCGAATTGAGCGAGGTTTTTCTCCTGCATCGCTTTGTGCTGCGCGATCTTGCCCTGCAGCTCCCGCTGGCGGCGCTCTTCGCCCTCCACGGCTGCACGCGATCTCGCGAGGGTCGAGTCGGCCGCCTCGCGCTTTTTATCGAGAGCAGCGAGCCTGGGATCGAGCGCGCGGAGTCGGCTCTCGAGCTCCGTGATTAGCATATCGTCTTCCTGAAGTGCAAGCAGTGCTTCGACTTCACTCTGCATGTTCAACTCTCCTGTCAACGTGATCTACCGCGGCGGAATGCCTTGAACGAACCCTTCCCTGATGCCCTCATCTGCACTACGAGCTTCTGCCGTTCGTCGTCCAGCTCACTCTTCTCGACGCCTGTCGCAAGCGGCAGCAGCCGATCGATCCCGGCGAGCTTTTCCTCCATGTCGCGCACGTGAAGACGTGTCACCGAATCGTCGATGGTGCGATTGACATCGACGATTGCCCCGCCAGCCTGCACCAGCTCTTCGGCGACAGCGATCGCATCGGCGTCGATTGTTGTTGCGAGCTCCTCCATGGTCGCGCTGTCACCTGCCTGGAGCAGTGCCGCAAAAATCGACCGCAGCCGCGAATCGTGAAACGAATCAGGCCCGATGCGTTCGGCAATGTTGTCGACAAGCGATCGCTCGGCCAGCATTGCGCGAACGAGCTCGCGCTCAGCCGACGTCCCGCCGTCACGACGTGGCTCGCGCCGGTCTGACTGGCGAGCCCGAACCGGCGGTGACATCGATGGAATTTCCCGCTCGACACCGCTGGCAGCAGGAGCAGCCCTCGCCACACCAAGCTCTCGCGCGAGAATGCTTCTATCCACACCGGTGACTTCGCTCGCGCGTCCGATGTAGAGATCCCGCATGATCTCGTCCGATGTCGAGCGAATAGTCGGAAGCAGCCGGTCCAGCGCCCGCCTCTTTTTCTGGAGCTCCGCAAACCATCCGGCGCGATCGAGAATCTGGATCTTCCGGTCGAAGACATCGATGGCGGCCGTGAGCTGGCTCTCGAGGCCGGATGCTCCATTCTTGCGGACGAACGTGTCCGGGTCATCACCTGGGGGCAACGTCACCACCCGCACCGCGAATCCCTGTCGTAGCAGCTCATCACCGGCACGAAACGTTGCCTTGAGACCGGCGGGGTCGCTGTCGTAAAGCAGAAAAACATTGTTCGTGTACTTCTTCAGCAGGCCGGCCTGCGCGTCAGTGAGCGCTGTGCCAAGCGGTGCAACAACTTCATCGATGCCCGAAGACATGAGCCTCATCGCATCAAAATAGCCTTCAACGATCAGCGCCCGGTCAGCCTTCCGAATCAGATTGCGCGACCGGTTCAGCCCATAGAGAAGCTTGCCTTTCGAGAACACGGGCGACTCGGCGGAGTTCAGGTACTTGGGCTCACCAGCGCCGAGGATGCGGCCGCCAAACCCGACGTTCCTTCCCATTGCGTCGAGGATGGGAAACATCAGCCGACCCCGAAAGCGAGGTCGCGGCTCACTATCCTGGTCCAGCTGGCTCAGTAGACCGCCGTCGAGGAGCCGGGCATCATCGAATCCAAGCGAATTCATGTATCCGCGCATGAGTCCGATTTCGCGTGGCGCAAAGCCGACCCCGAATTCTTCCGCGACCGCGCGGGAAATTTCCCGATCCGCCAGATATTCGCGAGCGGGTGCACCAATCGGCTCGTCCCACAGCGTTTTTTGAAAATACGCTGCAGCGGTCGCCTGCAGCTCCCACATCGGCTCGCGCGGATCGGGGCCTTCACGGCGCACGCGGGTCTCCGGCACGTCTATTCCGGATTTCTCTCCGACCATTTTTACTGCCTCAGGCCACTCAACGCCGAGGCGCTTGGTCAGAAACTTGAACACGTCGCCACTCTCGCCGCAGACAAAGCAGTGATACAGGCGCTTTGCCGGAACGACCGAAAAGTTTCGGCGAGTCCCCTGATGAAACGGACAAGGTCCGCGGTAATCGCTGCCTGTTTTCTTGAGCGGTACGTACTCACCGATAATGGCGACGATGTCCGCCGCTTCCCTCACCTGCTCGATGACTTCGTCGGCGATCACGCGAGATCTGCCACGGTTACACCAGCGCCGCCTTCGTTCCATGCACCGAGCCGAAAGCTCGAGACCCGGCTTTCCTTGCGCAGCATTTCGGCAACGCGCTCGCGAAGCGCTCCGGTGCCTTTCCCGTGAATGATGCGAAGCGATCGCAGATCGGCACGAACGGCTGAGTCAACCGCCTGCATCAGCAGATCCTCGACATCGCCGGCGCGAAAACCGCGAATGTCAATTTCACTCTTTGCTTCCACATCGGGAACGTCACCGCGGATGTTGATCTGAACCCGGCCGACGCCCGCCACCGGCGCC
Source organism: Gemmatimonadales bacterium (assembly GCA_038254845.1). GTDB lineage: Bacteria > Gemmatimonadota > Gemmatimonadetes > Gemmatimonadales > Gemmatimonadaceae > UBA4720. Next base: position 3,502 of record JBBSFT010000199.1, read on the forward strand.
TCAACGCGGGACAAGGTGGTGCGCGGAACAGTGAGCTTGACAGAGCCGGTCGCCACCACCGCGTCGGTTTCACGCAGCTCGACGACTCGTGCGGTGCGACCGTCGAGCGCGGGCACCGCCACGTAGTCACCGCTGCGAACTGTTCCCGCGATCGTCGTTCGGCCAGGCCCGGTGATCGCGTCGGGCTTGTCGAGCGCCACAAGCGCGTCACCGGCCTGGGCGGCGAGTCGTTCGATTTCGCGACGTGCTTCGCGCGCGGAGTCATCGGCCGCTGAGCTCGCATTTGCTTTGAGATCGCGGATCGTTTTCTCGACTTCGCCCCGGGCGTCAAGAAGAACCCGACGCGCTTCGCGCCGCGCGTCCCGCTCGGCCGTGCGTTCCTTTTCCCTGACAGCCGTCTCCCGCTCGGCAACGCGAAGGGCGCGGGCGCGCACGTCATCGGCGATTGCCGCTGATTCCTTCTCGCTGGCGGTCAATCGTTGCTCACGCGCTTCGAGCACGGCGAGCAGCGCGTTGATGTCCCGCTCTCCCGTCGGCAGGCGTGCCTCCGCATTCGCGAGCACGGCTTCCGGCAACGCGAGGCGACGCGCGATGCTCAACCCGTATGAGCGACCGGGA
>JBBSFT010000200.1:0-4112 GCA_038254845.1 Gemmatimonadales bacterium
GCGGCGCGCGGCCGAGCTCGATCCGGACGATGAGATTGCAGCGCGGAGATGGATCGCCTTGCTCGACAGGGCCGGTGATCGGTCACAGGCATTTGCCGTTTATGATCGATTCAGGGAGCACATGGCAGAAGAATTCGGCGTGCGGCCCTCGGCAGAGACGGTTGCACTGCTGGACACGGTCCGAACGAGGCGGAACCCGACATCGCAACTGCAGGTGGATTCACCAGACGCGAACTTGTCTTCCGGCGTCGCTCCTCTTGCGACGTTGAGTGCGACACAACCCGCGAATGCACAGACCCATGGGCAAGCCGCTTCGATTCTGCCCGAATCGCCCTCTGTGCAACCCCCGCGCAAAGCCCGCTGGTTGATAGCGAGCGCAGGCGTGCTCGCAACTACCTTGCTTGTCGCTGCCGCGATCCGAAGAACGCCCAACGCAGAGGGCGGCCCCGGGGCAAAAAGCACTTCGGTGGCCGCAGCACGAACCCTCGTCGTGCTGCCGATGGAGAATGAGACCGGGAACCGCAATCAGGATTACATAGCTGCCGGACTTGCTGAAGGAATTGCGCGAAGGCTCACAGGAATGGGCGGGCTCACTATTCGCTCGGGTGCTCGATCCGAATGGCCGGCGGCGACGCAGCATGACTTCAAGACAATCGGTAACGAATTCGGAACGAAGGTTCTCCTGAGAACGCGGATGACGCAGGCTGGTGATTCATTCGAGGTTCGAACGTCGGTCGTCAATGCTCAAAACTCGGGTGAGAGGATGATCGCGCCGCTGAAGTTCAAGGTGGGAGGTCTGCACAACCTTGAGAGCGAGTTGGCGGCGGCGGTTGCAGGTGAAATTTTCCGTGTGCCGATGCCAGTTACGCCGAGAGCGCGGGAGCGAGCGGTCAATCCCGAATCGTACAGGTTGATGCTCGAGGCATGGCATCAGATGACGCCCCTTCAAAATTTTGCCGAGGCCAAGCGGCTGTTTGAACGCGCCACTGAACTTGATCCTTTGAATTCCAGAGCCTGGGCAGGCCTGAGTGCTGTGTGGTCGCTCAAGGTCTCAGAAGAAAGTGTTCCGTTTGATGAGGGATACGATAGAGGGTCTGCTGCCGCCGAGCGCGCACTCGCTCTTGACAGCCTCGACGGATCGGCGTGGACGGCATTGGGCATGATGCGGGCGCTTCGCTATCGCAATCTGGCAATCGGACTGGAGTCTATTCGGAAGGCCATAGCCGCCGAACCAGGCGATCCACAGATATTCGTGGCTCAAAGTTCGCTTTACCGCACGGCGTGGCTTTGGGACCAGTCGCGGGACGCTGCTCGTGTCGCTCATCGACTGGACCCTCTCAACGCGTATGTCCGGTCAAGGGAAGCGTACACCGAATTATGCGCTGGCAACCCGGATGCTGCGCTGAGATTGTATGACGCGGAGCTGGTGATGAATCCAACGGATTCCCTGGCCGTTGCAGGACGGATAAGAGCTCTGGCGATGGAAGGACGCTACGACGATGCCATTGTCGCTTGGCGGAATCTGCCGTCCAAGCCGGGCGACATTGTCCTCGCCAGCGCGCTTCGGGAGGCACGCGGAGATAGCGGATACTGGAAGGCAAATCGACTCGTTGGTCGCCGACAACTCGACGCATTAAAAAGGAAAGCAGGCGTCGGCTGGATTTCGCCGCTCAGGCTGATGCAGCTCCAGTTCCAATCGGGCGATACTGAAGGTGGTTATCGCGCGCTCGAATTGCTCGAGCGCGAAAAGGATCCGGCTCTTTTTCGACTTCGGTGCATGCCTGCGCTGGACGTCGTGCGACGATCGCCTCGCTTCGAAGCTATTGTCAAACGTATTGGCCCGCTGCCCCTGCATTGACTCAGAACGTGTACCGGCCCCCGAGTTGTACTCGCCACCGCGACGCGTCAACCACGATCTCGTTTCGGGCAATCGCGACAATTCCATTAGAGACCGGAATTCTGTAGCGCGGGCGATTCGCCGTTGCGTCCCAACCCGAGATTGTGAGGAATGGCTTGTCCTCGCGGCTGCTTGTCTCGCGTACCAGGCCCCAATTCCGATGAAGCAGGTTCGCGACATTGAAGATGTCCGCTCTCACCTCGAACCGCTCGTTGCCTCCCATGCGAAAAGCCCTGGCGATGCTGATGTCCAGACTCTGAACTGGTGGGTTGCGGCAGGTGTTACGCTTCATGACGTGGCCGCGCTGATCGCGGAGGCATGGTTCGGCATCGATGAACGCATCGAGCAAGCGAGCGGCCCCGGGATTGACCAGGCTCAAGTCCGTCGTATCGCGTGGTACGTAGGCCAGATCGTCCGACTGACTTCCATCCGCGTTGGCGTCGCCATTGACCACGTACGCGTATGGTGTGCCTGATCGTGCGCGGTAAAACATCGATGCGGTGACGGCGTACCGAAGTGGCACAATTGCCGTGGCTACAAAATTCTGGGGAATGTCGCGACTCGACCGGCGGAGATTCCGCTTTGTCATGATACCGTCGAGCGGATTGGTCTGCAGGATTATTGGACCACTGAGACCGGACAGACTCATGAAGTCTTCGGTGCGCGACCAGTTGTAGCCAAGCTGGAACTGTACGCCTCTTTGCGTAATTTTTTGCACCGCAATCGTGACCGACGTCGATCGATCGCCCGAAATATTTCCAAACCTGTAAACAGGGCCAAACTCCGCACTGTCGAGGCGAGTCGGACGAGGGACCGCTATCCCATTAATCGCCGAGATCGTTCCATACATGACTCGCCCTTCGGAGCTCACTCCACGCTCGCGCAGGTTCTCGTCGCTCACGAACAGGCCATTTCGGGTCCGGGTGTAGATCACATCGAACGAAGTTGTCAGATCGTGCGAGATCACGTGATCCAGACCGAGCACGTATTTAATCGCCTGCTGGAATCTGAAATCTGACGTGAAGTATGTGATTCGCGGCGGCGCCGAAGATCCCACAGGTGCGCCGAGGCACGCGCGCGGAAGGCTCGTGATGTCGGTTGTGGGCGCGGGTACGCCTGGCGGTTTATCACAGATGAGCACCGTTTGTTCTTGTCCGGTTCCGACGAAAGCATTCGTCAGCCACACAAACGGCGGCCGGCTCGCGAACGCTCCAATTCCGCCTCTCACCATTGAGTTACGATGGTCGCCAACTTCCCATGAGAATCCAACCCTCGGCGAGATCACACCGTTGCCGGATGGGAACACACTCGTGTCGATGTTGTGGAGCACGGCTTTGCTGGCAAGTGCAGGATTGCGGATCGGCGAAGTCATGAATGGCACATCCATGCGGAGTCCAGCCGTCGCAGTGAAGCGGGTCCCTGCAGTCCACCGATCCTGGACGTATCCAGACAGCATGGTTGCCTTATAGTCGGCAAGAGGGCCTGTGCCTCTGATAGGGAGTGCCACTTCGTATCGCGACGGCTGGCGACGATCGAGTGCGTCCAGACTGGCGAATGTCCAGACACCCCACGAACCCAGGAAAAAATTGTCTCTGACATGGAGGAGCTGGTTCTGGGTTCCGGCAGTGATGAGGTGCGCTCCCTGATTCCATGAGATATTGTCGGTGAGCTCGACTATCTGCTGGGAGGTTTCGGTGCCTTGCGCCGTCTTTTCCGACCCTCCGGCAAGGTACGTGTTCGGTAAATCGGCCTGCACGAGGAACAACGGAGTGCGAAGCCGGGAGCTGCGCGTGTCCCGAATAGCTCCTGTGCTGGCAATTAGTTCGTTTGTGAAACTGCCAGCGCCGCTAGTCACCCGCAGGCGAGTAGTCGCGCTGTTCGATTGCGAGGTGTAGCCGCTGTTGGACAACTCCCAGCCGAGGCGATCGTTGACGTTCCGCAGGCGGCGGTTGAACACATAAGTGCTGGCGGCCGCGCGGGTGTGGCTGATCTCGAGCCAGTGGTTTCGGGAAGGTTGAGCCGAGAGCTTTGCGAAAAAGTTGTGATTTGGCTCATCGATCGCGGGTGCTTCGCCTCCTCCCGGATCGAAGCCGTAGCGATCCTTGAATATCTGCTCCGCCCGCGCTGCGGTCGCCGAGCTTACTCCCGTTGTTGCGTCGGCCGTCGACGCACCGGCGAAACCCGCGTTCCGAGCCTGTAACTCCGTTGCCGCGAA
>JBBSFT010000201.1:0-4111 GCA_038254845.1 Gemmatimonadales bacterium
CCGATTCGCGCGACGCAGCCCTGCGAGCTTCACCAGCTCAGCCGGCTTCGGAGCCGGACGACGCTCGCCAATCGTCAGGATCTGGAACCCGACAAGATCTTCGCGGAGGGCAGCTTCGATGTCGTGACGCACGGCCTCCAGTGGCATCGCGCTTTCGTCGACTCCGTGCAGCTTGACGAACACTTCGCTTCCTGCAACCTCCAGCAATTCCACGTCTACACCGTGGGAATGAAGATGGCCTCGTACCGTATCGAGTGCTTCCTCGGTGTTGATTCGGCGGTCCACGGCCAGCAGATCGTACGACATGAACAGCATCCTGATCGCAGGATCGCCAGTAAGCCGGTCCATGAATGATTCCCCGCCTATTCCGATTATCGCATTGAAGAGGTGAGAGAGGGCTGTTCGATGAACCGCGTCGATCCCCTGCAGAACCGCCGTAAGCCGTTCGCCAACTGCCGCATCAGGATGGGACTCGAGCGACTCGATGAGGCGCGAGACCTCTTCGAGCACATCTTCCTGGCGCATCGATGTGGGCGTTTCACCCGGCTCATTCATCCGAAGCGAATCAGCGGAACAACCGTCAACGCAAGCGCGCCCGACGGCAGCTGCCCGACAAATGCATCGTCGGTCGCGCACCGCCAGACGGTGTCGCAAATGTTCGGGAATGCAGTACTTACTTCTGCACTCAACGCCGCGCCGAACTCATGCGTCTCAGGCTCGACCTCGACGACAACAACTTCCTCAGGAAGCGCTTTGAAGTATCTCGCGATGACGAGCGTATTGTCCATCGCGATGATTCCGGTCACTGCGTCGGTGACAGCGCGCTGAACTTCTTCGTCCGAAGGCATTCCACCGTCCCACCGATAGCAGCTGACGGCTCCCGATGGACGGTCGCCGCGCTTGACCGCCGAAACAACTACCACGCGCTCAAAAAGACTGTCAGGTGCCTCGTCGTTGAGGCGCTGAATTATTGCGATCGGATTGTAGCTCAGATCCTCGACGACGACGCCAGGCGGCGCTTCCCGCTCCGAGAGTTTCTCCTGAACTTCGATGCCGATCGAATAATCGCAAAGGTCTGGATAGCCGATTCCACCGGCAAGCACGCGCACGGGCTACGACGTCATTCGTCCAGACCACACGCGCACGTGTTGACCTCACGAGTGATCAAGCCACCCTCAGACTGGATGTGCGTTGTACAAGGCATGCACGGATCGAAGCTTCGAATTGCGCGAAGCACATCGAGACCCCGGAATTTCGTCGCGTCGCCGGTCTCTTCGAGAAGTGGCGTATTCATTACCGCTTCCTCATACGGGCCGGGCTGACCCCACCGATCGGTCGGGGACGCGTTCCAGGTTGACGGCGTGACGATCTGGTAATTGGCCACCGCCCCCCGATCGAGCGTGAGGTGATGAGTCAGATATCCTCGGCCCGCGCCCCAGAAACCGACGCCCTGCTGTGTGCCACGCTTCGGTATCTCGAATTTGGTCGCCGTCTTTGTATCGCCGTCCTTGAGCCGCTCCATGATCGCGCGCCATTGTTCAAACGCGATGAGTGTCGTGAATGCCATGCAATAGGCGCGTCCACGGTTTCGCTCGAAGGCGTTCCACACATCAGGTACATGCCACTCGAGGTCTGTCTCCGGCAGCGCTCCGGCAGGTACGCGCATCTTGAGCGAGTGCCCGGTCGACTCCATGAACGGACTCTCGGGCATTTTGCGGGCGACTGCCGTATTCCACAGACGCGCGTAACACCCGGCCTCCATTCCCTGCCTGTCCCAACGGGGAGTCGTATCCCAGGTGTACTTCTCCTTCCAGTTCTGACCCTGCGGCCGCGGTCTCGTGACCTTGTTCCACGGATGGTATGGCGAAAGCGGATTACCGCTCGGATCGGTCGGGAAGTGCATCTTCTGTCCGTCGCCGGTCCATTCCTCGTAGTAGGAATGCTCGACGAATTCCTCGAGACCCATGTTGATCTTTTTCAGATCGGTGGTGACGAGCTTTCCGTCGACGATCGCGCCGGGCGTCGCCCAACGGCGGTTACCCCAGTCGTCGGCGCTTTCGTAAGTCGCATCGTACGCATCGGGATGATCGAAGATTCCCGTATCGATCAGGTTCGCGCGGCGCGCGCCGACTTTCTTGTACTCGGGATTCGCTTCGTAGAAGAACTCTGTAAGATCATCCCAGATCAGCGCGAGCTTCTTCGAATAATCGAAGAACTGCCCGAGTCTGACGAACATCTCGTTCATGACTGTGAGATTGATCGTCGAGCTCATGCCGCCCGGCACGATTGTCTGCGGGTGCGGATACTTGCCGCAGATCAGCACGTATGCCTCGCGGGCCACGCGCGTCATGTGCAGCGCCTCGACGTACAACTTGCCCGTGAGCGGATTGAGGTCCGTCATTAACTCGGCAATCGTCCGGTAGCCGTGAATCCCGGTGTGTCGCGCCTCTGATGTCTTGGCGCGCTCGTACAGCGACGGGTTGGTCGGTTCGACAATTACCTGCGAATAGTCGGGACCAGCAAGGAGGTGAAGGTGAAGCGGGTGGTCATAAAGAAATTCAAGCGCTAGCGCGAGATTTCTGACGAGCACTCCTTGTGGCGGAGGGCAGCATCCGATTGCCATTTCGGTCGCAAGGGCCGAGCAGGTCGAGTGGACGCCACCGCAAACACCGCACGCGCGGCTCGTGATGAAGATGGCGTCACGTGGATCGCGCCCAACCATGATTACTTCGTATCCGCGAAAGAGCGTCGCCACGGATCGCGCTTCAAGAATCTTCCGCTTATCGAAATCGGCAACCGTATGAAATGCGAGCGCGCCCGCAACGCGGGTAACGGGATCGAAGTCCATCGACTTGATGTGACCGTTCCGCTTGAGTAGATCCTCGATCTTGTCGGCGGTCAGCTGTCGCGGCCCTTCCGGAGCAGTCGCAGTTGCCGTGGCGTAAGGGTCTCCAACACCCGCCCTCAAAAAGGGCTTGCCGGCCGAATCAAATTCTACGGGCAGATTCTTGAAGCACATGGTTTGATCCGGTCTTAAGTGAGCTTGAAGACGGTCGCAGCGCGCCCGAGATGACCATCCGCGACGCGAAGACCACCCAGTAGCGCAGTCAGTGCGCCGTTGATGGTTGTGAGCTTTTCGGGCAGCGGCTGTGTATGGCCAACGACTGCTTCCAGTCCGTCAGCGATTGCGGCAACGCTGTTGCGCGCGGCTCTCAGCGCCCAGGCGATGGCGATGAGGTATCCGGCAAGCGCGATGACGACGAGCGCGATTGTAATCAACGTGAGAATCAGCAGCATTTCTGGCTCCTCATCCGGCTCTCTGCTCGAGAACGTTGGCGATAGTGTCGAGTTTGCCTGCCACACTTCCGGCGGTTGCGAGTATTCCGCCTGCCACTTCAATCGTCGAGTCGAGCGCAACGATATTTGCGGTGTTTCCGGCGATTCCCGCAGCAGCCTGCAACGCGTCAGCCGCGTAGCGCTGAATGGATCGCGCGACGAGAAATGTTCGGTGGAGATAATACACCGACAGCGGCACGAACAGAACGAGCGTTGCGATCAGCGCTATCCACCAGATGGTGTAGACGGAAGACGGGAAGAGCGGTTCAGAGCTGGTCATGGCGCCCCCTGTGCGACAACTGCGGTGATCACTCCATCGAGATTGTTGTCGATTGCGCCGAGTCCGTCGCGAACCGCAGTAAGTCCACCGTTCAGTTTGATCACTTCAGGGGCGAGTCCGCCGGTCTCGACCTCAATTGCCCGCAGACCAAGCCGAATCTTTGAGAGAAAGCTTGCTGGAACTCCGTAATCCGCCTTCTTCGTTCCGCCGATTGTCTCCAGCTCGACGCAAATCCGATCGAGAAAGACAGCCAGAGCGATGAACAGCGCCGCCGCCGCGACAAGTGAAAAGACCGCAAGCAATGTCATCGTAGTCATCGCAGCCACTCCGGCCCGAGAATGCATGCAGGGCAACCCGGACAGACTTCGGCGTGTGACTTGACTCCGGCGGTCGCATGCACGACCCCCACCGCCGACTGCAGGATGCGTCCGGCAACAAGATTCGTGCGCTTCAACAACGCAATGTGAATCGTATTGTTCGCGATGCGCTGCCCGA
>JBBSFT010000202.1:0-4086 GCA_038254845.1 Gemmatimonadales bacterium
AAGGAGGATATCCTTGATTTCGCCAGGGCGGAGAGAGGTTGCGGTGGCCATGTGGTAGAGGGCTGTCGAGCTTTTTGTTGGGGATGCTGCGGGGTTTGCAATTAAGCGGAAACCCGGGCTTTTTGGAGCTTGTGAAAAATATCACAAGCTCCCGCCGGCGGCAAGAAGTCCGAACCCGCTGACCCGTTAGTCGCTAGAGGCGAGAAGGTCGTCGCCCTCCTCCGGTGACCGGGAGGTCCGAGCCTGCTCCTTGATTTCCGGCGCCTCGCTCCTGAGGCCTGCCTCAGCGTCGGTGGCGACATCTTCCGCGTCGGGCTCGGCGGGCGGCGGGCCCGACCTCTTCCGGTCGTCAACCTTTCTCTCCGCCACCTGGTTAATAGTCACCGGCACACCGTTCGGGAAAATCAGCTCGCGCGCTTCGTCCGGCATCGAGATCCCGGCGTCCTGAAAGGCTCGCTTGACGAGCCGGATGACCGAGGATCTTACCTTCAGCCAGCTGTGACGGGTTCCGTCGAGCCAGAAATAGATCTTCAGATTGACGGTCGTGGTGCCGAGGCTATCGACGAGCACCCACGGTTCAGGATCTTTCAGAAGCGCCGGATGCTCCTCCAAAACCTTCAGGGCAACCGTCTGGGCAAATGGGACGGAATCGTCGTATCCGATGCCGACTATGAAATCTTCGCGACGATTTGGATTGCTCGTGAAGTTTCTGAGAATGCCCTTGTAGACGGCCGAGTTGGGAATCTGGACGTGATTGCCATCGAGAGTCATCAACAGTGTTGCTCTCATCGTGAGCCGCTGCACGTAGCCGGTGACGCCTTCGATCTCGACCAGGTCCCCATTTCGAAAGGGGTGCTGCACGCTCAGGAACACGCTGGCGAGCAGATTTTCGGAGATGTCGCGGAACGCGATCCCGAGGATGATGCCGAGCACGCCGGTGCCTCCCACGACGGTCAGGGCAACGGTCGTCAGCCCCATCACTCGAAACACCACGTACAGCCCGATCAGGATTACCAGAAAGCCTGCGCCGCGAGAAATCACATCGAGAAGAAGCGCACTCGTTGTGCGATTTTGGGCTAGTTTCCTCGCGCCTCGCGTCGCAAATCGAGCGATCAGGATCGTGAGTGCAAAAACGAGCACCGCAAGAACCACAAATGGGATCGATCGGACAGCGCCGCGTCCGAGATTCCGGATCTCGTCCATGGCCGGCTGGAAGTCCCACACGGACGGTTTCGAGACGGCGATGTGATTCAGCACCGCGGCCACACCCTCGGTATTCCTCGCGAGCTCCCCGGCCCATCGGCGATCCTCGTCGTTTCCCGTCCCTCCCCGGAGAAACACCACTCCACCGCGGACAGTCACGTCGAGGTTCGAAAACCGCCCGGTGGCAGTCAGGATTTCCACGAGTCGCTGATTTATCTCCGAGTCGGAGACGCCGGGTGACACTGATACGTGCGCGGCGATTTCGCCAAGGGTGTCGGGAGCGGGAGACGGGAGTGCTGCTCCCGGCTGCTGCGTCTCGGCGCGTTGAACGAGAGTTGCCACCCCGACGACTGTCAGAAACGCCGTGATCAGTGTAACCCTGAGGAGCGACTCGGCAGTGAGACCGGGCCGCGCTCGTTGCGTGCAGACAGGGGCTGGCGACCCCATCAACCTCTGCTGCGGGTGCGTCCCTGAACGAATCTGTCGATCAGGTCCACGGTTCTCAGTCGCGACAGAGATGCAGGGCGGGTACCGAGTACGCGACGAGCGGTTACGGCCAGATGCGACGATGACGCGAAGCCGAGGATTTTTGCGACATCCCGGATGTCGAGGCCGGGATTCTTGGCCAGCTCTGCCGCGGCGATCATACGGACCAGGTCGATTACTCTCTTGAGGTTGGGAGCGCCGGGCGTCGAGAAGTGACGACTCAGATGCTCCCTGCTCACGTCGACTTCGGCGGCAAGAGCGGCCGTTCGGACCGGGCGTCCGGCTGAGGCCAGAATCGACCGCCACGTCGAGCGCTGCATTTCGGTGCGAAGTCCGAGAGACGGGGGCGGATCGGTGAGCGCGGCGAGGAATCGCGCGGAGAATGTGCGTGGCCCGACGATGTCGCGCGCAACCGTTTCGTCGATGCCTTCGGCCAGGACATCGCAGAACTCGAGCGCCGCGCACCGCGCGACGGCGGGTGCATCCGTGGCGCGGAGGGGACTGATGCCGAAGAATGGCGCGCTGGGAAACTCATGCGCGAGAGCACCGATTTTCCATGTGTCGTCCGTCGCAATGCCGAGACTGGGAAAACCGCTGAGCGATGTTTCGCCGCCTGGGCTCGTCGTGGCCGGCGCCAATCCGACGTCGACGAGAACCGCATCCACGAGCGTTCGGCGCAGGGTGCTCCTGAATTCCGACACATCACGCACGATGACCAGCTTCCACCGGCGTTTCGGAAATGCAGATCTGGCGAGAGCCCGGGCGCGATCGCGAGGGGTGAATGCAAGAATGGTCGGCGGCTCGAGCGCGTCGGCCGCGCCGTCCTTAGACACCCGCTTCGACCAGCTCGAGATCGGCCTTGCCTTCGATGAACTGGCGAACGATCGGATCCTTCGTGTGCTGGATTTCATCCACCGTTCCGACCTGTCGCACTTTGCCTTCGTAGAGCATCGCAATCCGCGAGCAGACCGCGTAGGCACTTCGCATGTCATGCGTGATGACGATGCTCGTCACGCCGAGCTTTTCGCGCGTGCGCACCATGAGCTGGTCGATGACGGCGCTCGTAACCGGGTCGAGGCCAGTTGTTGGCTCGTCGTAGAGGAGGTACTTGGGGCGTCGGGCAATCGCCCGCGCGATTCCCACACGCTTCCGCATTCCACCCGAAAGCTCGGCCGGCATTTTCGTTTCGACGTTGGGAAGATCGACGAGCTCGAGTGCTTCCGTCACGCGCGCGAGAATGTCGGGCTCCGACATCTTTCCTTCTTTTCTGAGCCCCATCGCGACGTTGTCGCCGATCGTCATCGAGTCAAAGAGTGCGGCAAACTGAAACACGTAACCGATGTTGGAACGAAGATCGTAGAGTTCGGGGCGTGTGAGCTTCGGCACTTCCAGATCGTCCACGAATACAGTGCCTTTGTCCGGCTCGAGCAGTCCGACGATGTGCTTGATGGCGACCGACTTGCCGGTGCCCGAGAAGCCGATGATGCCCATCGTCTCGCCTTCGTTGACGTCCAGCGTGAAGCCTTTCAGGACTTCCTTTGGGCCGAACGCTTTGTAAACGTCGATGAGGCGGATCATTAGGCTACCGGTTCTGAGTCTTCTTCGCGGCTCAAAAAGATAACGAAACACCGCACAGTCGCTCGCGAACGGCCGCCAGCGGGCAGCCGATTAGCAGGTACCGGACTATCAGCTATCCAGTTCCGAGAAGCCCGGATGCACGAAGCCAGGTGCGAAAAGGCCCCGAGATTTTGTCGGGGCCTTCCTGCACACATTGCAACCGCCGGCAATTACGCTGCGAAGCTTCCCAATGCGCGCCCGACGTCGCCTTCGCGCAGGCGCTTCAATGCTCTGTCGCGCAGTTGCCGCACGCGCTCGCGTGTGACGCCGAGCATCGAGCCGATTTCCTCGAGCGTGTGTTCGCGGCCGGCTTCGAGCCCGAAGTACAGGCGCAAAACCTTTGCGTCGCGCGGTGGCAGCGTTGAGAGTGCTGACTCGATCTCATCGTTAAGGAAGCGGTTCATTGCTTCTTCTTCGGTGTCCGGCATCTCATCGGCGACGAATCGTTCGATGAGTGAGCGGTCGCCTTCGGGGTCCATTGGTGCGTCGAGTCGGACGTCGCCGGTGTTGAGGGCGGCGAGTGACTGCACGACGTCAACGGAGAGGCCTGTCAGCTGCGACAGCTCTTCGGGCGTTGGTTCTCTGCGCATTTTTTGCCGCAGGATTTCGGACGCCTTGATGATGCGTGAGAGATCGGCGGTGCGGTTGAGTGGTACGCGGACCGTGCGGCCCTGGCGCGCGAGCGAGCTCAGGATTGCCTGGCGGATCCACCACACGGCGTAGGAGATGAACTTGACTCCCTGGTCGGGGTCGAACTTGCGGGCAGCGGTGAGCAGGCCG
>JBBSFT010000203.1:0-4074 GCA_038254845.1 Gemmatimonadales bacterium
GACAGCATTCGTCTCGAGCCGACGACCGGTCCGATGACCGTCGAGGCAGAATCCGCGGACCAGCTCTACTCTCCGTTTCACATGCTGGCGAGCGGACTCGCGTTCTGCACGTATTCGGTGCTCGCGTCGTGGGCGAGTAACGCCCGGCTCGATTCGGATGACATCATCATCGACGTGTCGTGGACATTCGCCGACGATCCGCATCGGGTCGGTGATATTGCGGTGACGATCGGCTGGCCGTCGCTGCCGCCAGCGCGAAACACTGCGGCTCAGCGGGTTGCTGCCCTCTGCGCAATTCACGCGACGCTGACACATTCTCCGAGCATCGTGACGAGCGTCGCGACTTCTGCCACGGAAACTCCTCAACCACTCTCGGCGACAGCGTCGAGATGAGTGCCGCAACAGTTCCCGTCGTGCGCTTTACCGTTCAGGGGCACGACGTTCCCGAAGATGCGCCGACGGCCGGGTCGCCAGGCCGCCCATTCACTGTTGTGTACGATGGTTTCTGCAACGTCTGCAAGAAGCTCGTCCGGGTTCTCACGAGCTGGGACCAACACGGCGAGCTCGAGATTCTTCCGTCGCAGACTCCCGGCCTCGGCGCTCGCTACCCGTGGATTCCGGCGAAGGCGTACCTCGAGTCGGTTCAGTTCATCGAGAACCGCACCGGCCGCACGTGGCAGGGAGCGGCTGCTCTCGAGCACATCATCGACGCGCTTCCCAAGGGCCGTCTCATCACGTGGATTTTTTCAATTCCGTTCGTCAGGCCTCTCGCCGAAAAATTCTATCGCTGGTTTGCGAGAAACCGCTACCGGCTCGGCTGCGGGGAGCATTGCCAGCTCCACGACCCGAACCTGGAGTATCCGCAGTAGACGCTAGATCGGAGCATGATGTCGCTTGCGCTCCATCACGAGGTCCGCGACCCACGCCTCAATGAGCTCGGCCTGCGTTTCGTCGAGCGTTTCCTCATCGTGCTCGATTCCCTTTGCGGCAACGCCGCCGCTCTCAGTCACCATTCTCTCGACAAGTCCTTCCCAGGTCATTCCCTGCATCGAATCGCCGACGGTTTGCATCGCCAGCCAGTCGGCAAGATTTGCCGGCCGATCGTAGACCTGCGTCTCGAATCGAATGTGATCGCCACGCTGCTCGCATAAAAACCGCACCGCTCCCGCCAGTGGATGACCGGCAAGGGTGACGAGCGTCGCCTTGCGCGGCGTGAGCTCCTGCACGCGCACCTGAACATTGCCACGAAGCGGAAGCGACATCGTGACAGTTGCTCCTTCGGCAAGCTCGCATGACGAATCCGACTCCGCCTTCGCGTCGAGAATACCCGGTGTCGCTTCGTCGAAATCGCGCCTGAACCTGTCGAATAACTGCTCCGCATCGAGTCTGCTGCCGCTGATGTCAGCCCAGATGCGCTTTCGTTTGAGCGATCCGACACCTTTGTCAGGAGTCTGCTCGAGTTGACTGTTAGCGAGCTGTTTCAGGCCTTCTCCGAGCGGGGTGGGCGTAATTTTGAAGACGGCTGTGAGGGCGTTGCCGCCATCCGTGCCGATCACGTTTCCTTCGCGGAGCATTGTCAGCTGGCTTTCGTTGACCGGCAGCGGCATGCCGATGAGATCGGCAATCGCCGCTCCTGCGCTTGCGAGGAACCCCGGCACGGGAATCCGGGCCGGCTCGCGGCCAATGAGCTTCACAAATCGTTCAACGAGATCGTTGGTGCATGTGATCTCCTCGCCGGCAAGCTCGAGCGTGCGTCCGTGCAGATCAGTGCGATCGACTGAATCGGCGATCGCAATCGCGAGATCGTCGACCCAAATGGGCTGGAACTTGTCATCGCCGCCATCGATGACGGGAATTGCCGGGAGGGTTCTCACCATTTGCAGCAGGACCGAGACGACCTCGTCGCCCGGACCGTAGACGTTTCCGGGCCGGAGAATCATCCAGCCCCCCCTGAACTTCTCCGTCAGCTTTTCGGCGGCGCGCTTCGACTGGTGATAGTCCGATTTCCCGGTATTGGCGCCAAGCGACGAGACGTAGGTAAAGCGGCCGACGCCGGCGCGCTCCGCCTCAGCGATCATGTTTCTCGTTCCGTCAACATTGACGCTTTGAAATGTTGTCTCCGGGGCAGACTCGGCGACGATTCCGGCGATGTGCACAACGAGGTCGCAGCCATCGGCGCTCCCGTTCACCTTGCGGCTTTCGCTTACGCTCGCTGGCCATGCCTCGACTCCGTCCGCCCACTGGCGCGCATCGTCGTTCGCGTTGCGACTGAGAAGCCTCACCGTGTGACCGCGCTCAATGAGCCGCGTCACAACTGACTGTCCCACCACGCCGGTACCACCTGTTACAAGCACCTTCATTAGTGACTGATCCAGTTGAGTTCGGTTCAGGAGAAAGCAGAATGGATGCCATCGTGCGATCCGGTGGTGACTCCGGCGGCACGAGGTTCGTCCAATGCACGGGTGGCGCGCCCACTCACCTCTGGAGAGAATAATTGAGAAAGTTGGCTATCGCGTTTGGCGTTCTCGTGCTCGCTGCGTGTGGTAAAGGGCGGAGCAGACACAGGCAGCCGCTGACGATGTTGTTCGGTTGACCGATGCTGTTACGGCAAGGGTCACGAAGACGTCGCGCGCGATGGAGAATAGCGCCGCGTTTGTCAGCGAGATCGAGCAGGTTGGGCGCGATCTCAACGGTGCACTCGTGACAATCGTGGCGGCGGCTGAACGCACCAGGCACTCGGCGGCGGGAGTATCAGCCTCGGCAGACGAGAATGTCCGTGCGGTTGAAGGCGCCATGCAGAATCTCGCGCTCGTCGCGAAGACCGCCGGAGGTCACGCTGCGGCTGCGATGCAGGTTAGTGCGTCAACCGAGGAGCAGAGCGGCGCGTGCGAGCAGATGACGTCCGCGTCAACGTTGTTGCTGAGCGGAAGCCGCCAGTTGAAGGGGCTCGTTGGAGAGCTTCGCACCGCGGCTGCATAACTCTCCTTACTGGACGCAGGCGGCCATGGGGTCGCCGACGGGTTTGTCCACGCGCGGCCGGTGATCCAGGTTCGCAACCCGCACAGCAATGTCGCGCACGAAATCCGCGACGCGCATCATATGCTCGTAGTCGATGTACTGCGGCTCATCCGTGACCTGGTGATAATCTGGATGCAGGCCCGTCGTGAAGAACGTGATCGGAATGCCGTACCGCGCGTACTCGTAGTGGTCGCTTCGACAGTAGATGCGCTCGGGGTGCCCGTTCGCGTCGTATTGGTAGTCTAATTTGAACGGGCGAGACCGCTCCGCGTTCGCCTTCTCGACAATGTCACCAAGCTCTGTCGAAACGCGGCGGGATCCGACGAGCTGCAGATAGTCAGGGCCGCCACCCTTGATGTCGGCTGCGCTACCGCGACCGACCATGTCCATGTTGAGCTGCGCAACGATTTTTTCTCGCGGCACCGTCGGATGTTCGGTATACCACTTCGATCCGAGGAGACCTTTTTCCTCGGCGGTATGCCACACGAAGAGAATCGAACGCTTCGGCTTAATCCGCGCGCTCGCGAGATTTTCGGCGATCTCGAGAACAGTCACCGTTCCCGAACCGTCGTCATCCGCTCCATTGCTGATCGAATCGAGGCGAGCCGGCCTGATGCGGTGAAGGCTGTCGACATTTATGTGAATGAACGGCCTCAGCGAATCGCGGCGAGCGCGTGAGTTGGGGTCCCAGATCGGTGCGTCGAGCCGCGTAAGCTCGGTGTTGTAGGCCTTGAGCGAGTCGTGATCGACGGCTGGGTGCCTCACTCCGATGTGATCGTTGTGCGCGCCGATCGCAACGTACTCCTCCCGCAGAACAGGGTCGCTCCCCCGAAGGATTGCGACGACGTTACGCGCGGTTCCTGGAGGCCCGCCCGTAAACCGGCCTGCGGTCGAGTGAATTTCCTGAAAGTACGTAACGTCATCGCCCGCGGGCTCGAGACCCATTTTCTTCGCCTCGGCGGCAATGTATGCTGTCGCCATCATGTCACCGACAGTCCCGGCTTCCCTGCCCATCATCGAGTCATCCGCGTAGATGTAGAGACGCGTTCGGAGGTC
>JBBSFT010000204.1:0-4055 GCA_038254845.1 Gemmatimonadales bacterium
AACGGATACATCGTGATACTTCGCAGTAGCTTCTCGCGCGGTCGACAGAATCCCGGAGAGTTCCGGGTTACCGGCCCACGGCACTGACGAGCTTGCCTGAATGCTTTGGATGCCCGATGGAGGCGAGCTTGTGACGTCTGAACACGCGGTGATGAGGCAGAACGCTGTGGCTGCAAGCGACAGTAGGCGTCCGTTGGGTAATACAATCGACATTCGATCCTCCGGTTGTGAGATGTCCTGAAATCAGTAACACGGAAATCCCACAAACCGGCTCATTCTGAAGCTCGCGACTTATACCGTACCCATCTCCTTTTCCGCGGCTTCGACGGCTGCTCCGCATCGAGTTCCGCCGCGAGCTGGGCGAGGCCCTCTTCTGGCGAGGCCCTCTTCTATAGTACACTAGAGGGTGCATCGAGCAGAACTTCGGTCCACACATACCACAGAACTCCGCACTCTTGAAGTACTCGGCCGGCAAAGTCTCGTCGTGGTATTCCTGAGCGCGGTCGGGATCGAGCGACAGGCGGACCGTAAAATCGATCTCGCGATCGCCAATCTCGCGCTCGGCAATCGTGACGAAGCGCTGCGTGCGCTCGAGTCAGCAGCGAATGAGCGATCGTTCTATATGACGCTAGCCGCTCTTGGCTGCGATCCGACATACGCGCTGCTGAAAAAAGAGCCGCGTTTCATCGCTATTGTGAAACAGATGGGGGGGCCAGGTTATGTGCGCCGCCGATGGTGCACGCGAGGGCTGGGAGCCGATAGGTCTAATTCCTCACCGCACCAGCACATGGCTGTATTTCACGAGAAATGTTCTCGAGGTCGAAAGTGGCAGCTCCGGTTTATCAGGACTGAACGGATCGCGCTTCGTGTTGAGAAGGTCGTTGTACACGAGCCATAAGTCGTGGCCTTCAGCAAACTGCCAACGGAATCGAACATTAGCGGCTGCGGCTCGCGCTGCCCGATTGTACTGCACGAACGACGCGACTGACACGTGGCTATCGAGCGCGTACTGGACCTTGAGACGCGCCAGGTCGCCGTTCACGTACTCGTTGCGCGAGGGGAAATGTAGACGCGTGAAGCTCCAGTCCGAGGCTACCTGAAGATGCTCGGACGCATTCCATCGTGGTCCGAACGTCAGAATCGCGCGGCTGCCGTCGTAAATGTCGCCGCCTGCTGCGGTGACTGATCCGGAGAAGCGCGATTTACTGCTCGAGAAGACTCCGATCCCGTACCATGTGGACGTATAGTCTCCGCGCGGCACGGTAGCCTTGGCGCCAATGCGGAAGTCGGAGTTCAGCCTCTCGAACTGCCGGCTCGCTGAAATGAAACCGGAACGACCCGATTTGATTTTTACGTCGAGCGACCCGTGAAGCAGTCGCATATCGAGGGTCGGCCCCTGGTTGCGGTTTACAACGCGGTTGAACACGTATGGCGTAATGCTGGAGAAAATCGTCTTCACTCCGGGGAGCCAGCCGTAGCCCACCGCAGCGCTCGATTCGCTGATGCCGTTGCGCGACTGAAATCCCAATCCCGGATCGAAGTCACGCCCGATCCGTCTATACTCGGCCGAATATTGAAGGCCGCCGTTTGCTCTCCGCTCCCAGCTCAATCGCCCCATTGCGGGATCGATGCCGACTGAATCTCTGCTGTCGATCGATCTCGCCGCCTGAAGTGTGACGAAGTCGTTTCCGAACGGCTTCAGAACCGCGTCGGCCGCTGTGACGACGTTGTGTTCGCCTCCGGGTGCGAAGCGGGTCGTGACGAATCCGCCCACGTACGATCCTGAATTGATCACAGGGTGACGAAGACGAAACGCTCCATCGTTCTCGCTGCCGCTCCCGGTTGACACGTCAGTCTGCATCGATAGAGCACCGACGTCCCACGATCCAATGCGACCAACTGCGCGAGCTCCGCCGTAGATTCGAAGCGGCTGGCCAGAGTCGCCGATGCCGATGCGCCGGCTGTGGAAGAGAAGGTCGCCGTTGCCGGCATTCACTGCGAAGAGATCAGACCGCTCGAGGAAGAACTGTCGCTTCTCGGGAAAGAAAAGCGAGAAGCGGGTCAGGTTCACTTGCTGGTTGTCCGCCTCGACCTGCGCAAAGTCTGTGTTGACAGTCAGGTCGGCGACCAGGCTGCTCGTAATTCCGAACTTTGCATCCACGCCGGCTTCGTGCGTCACCTGCTGATTGCGGACGTAGTTGTTCGCGCCGGAAGGGAGCTTTGCAAGCGAGTTCATTCCGCCGAGTACGTAAGGCGTAACGTAGAGGGGAGAGCGGGCCTCAACGTTCTCGAGGACGATTTTGCCCGCGATCGACGGACGAAACAGCGCGCCGGCGAACGACGGGTCGAGTGATGGATATGTGTCCATCTCACTGCGAGCTGCGCTGTACCGGTGGATGATCAATCCCATCGTTGCGAGCCCATTGACCCTCTGAAACCGAAGTGTGCTCAGCGGAATGCGGACTTCGGTGTACCAGCCCTTGTCGTCTCTCGACGAAACTCCGTCCCAGTATCCGTTCCAGTTCTTATCGAGTGTTTGCCCGTCCGCGCCGATCGCAAAGTCGGTTTTCGCGCCGGATGGGACGGTCGTGAAGACATACCCAGTCTGGTTGTCGTCCGCAGCGTCGAGGATCAGCATGAAATGATCTTCAGCGCCGAGCTGATCGCGTCCAAAAAGTCCGGGGCGAATCGTGTTCGCTTCGGGAGTGAAGAACCATCCCGCGGCGTAGAGATACTGGTCATCGTACGCCAGCCGAACGACCGAGCTGTCGCCAGTCGGGTTTCCGGCCGTTGGCGTGTACATGCGGAGACTGAATGGCGCTGCATCCTGCCACGCCGCTTCGTCGGGATGCCCATCGAGCTTGATGGCCGAGTGTGTGCGGGTGAGCGTGACTGGCGCGGGGACCTGGGAGATCAGCAGGGACGGGACGAACGCACTCCCAGCGACAAGAATCACCCGCAGGCGATGAAAAGATGACTGCATCGACTCGTTCGTCCTGTGGCGGTCGCGTGTAAGAACGGTGAATGGCTGCTAGGCCGTCGCCAACTCCTGCTCTGCGACTTTCGCCGCGTTCTCGGCGTCGAGCTCCGCCGCGAGCTGAGCGATGCCCTCTTCTATAGTACGGGAGTGGTGCATCGAGCAGAACTTCGGCCCGCACATGCCGCAGAACTCCGCACTCTTGAAGTACTCGGCCGGCAAAGTCTCGTCGTGGTATTCCTGCGCGCGATCGGGATCGAGCGACAGACGGAACTGTTCCTTCCAGTCGAACGCGTAGCGTGCGCGTGAGAGAGCGTCGTCGCGATCGCGCGCTCCTTTACGACCGCGTGCGACGTCGGCCGCATGCGCGGCGATTTTGTACGCGATCACGCCTTCGCGCACGTCGTTCGCATTCGGGAGACCGAGGTGCTCTTTCGGCGTGACGTAGCAGAGCATGTCCGACCCGTGCCAGCCGATGAGTGCTGCACCGATCGCGCTCGAGATGTGGTCGTAGCCCGGCGAGATGTCGATCACGAGAGGTCCGAGCGTGTAGAACGGAGCTTCGTGGCAGACACGCTTTGCGCGCTTGACGTTCATCTCGATCTGGTCCATCGGCACGTGGCCGGGGCCTTCGATCATCACCTGGACGTCGTACTCCCACGCGCGCAGAGTCAGCTCGCCCATCGTGTCGAGCTCGGCGAATTGTGCGCGGTCGGATGCGTCGGCGAGCGAGCCTGGGCGCAGCGAATCGCCGATCGAGATCGTGACATCGTAGTAGCGAAGGATCTCGAGGATCTCGTCGAAGTGTTCGTAGAGCGGATTCTGTTTGCGGTGCGCCATCATCCACACAGCGTGGAGTGATCCGCCACGCGAAACGATTCCGGTAGTGCGACCGTGAACCAGCGGCAGATGCTCGAGCAGGATTGCAGCGTGGATCGTCATGTAGTCCACGCCCTGCTTTGCCTGTCGCTCGATCATGTCGAGGAGGGCCTGGGCGGTGATCTCCTCGAGCTCCTTTTCCTGCTGGACTGCCTGGTAGATCGGAACCGTCCCGATCGGGACGGGCGACGAGTCGATG
>JBBSFT010000205.1:0-4031 GCA_038254845.1 Gemmatimonadales bacterium
CCGGGATTATACTTCGAACGGCTCGGAGTACCCCGGCTGGCCACACGCACCTCAACTCTTTGAACCGCCGGATGCGGACCCGCATGTCCGGTGGTGTGGGAGGGGAGCAGCGAGGATCACTCGCTGCCTCCTATCCCGATTGTGCGCTCAACTTTGTGGGTCGGCCCCTTTTCTATTCCGCTTCCGCTCCGTAAACTTTGCCCACACCACAACTGGAATCCATCAGGATGCACCTCCGCACCGGGTTAACAGCAATACTCGCCATTGGCACAGTCGCCATGACTCCATTCGCGGCCGACACCGACATCATCCGCGGGTTCAGCGCCGAATCATCGAGAGTCGAGCGGGACTGGGAATCGAAATTCAAATCGATTCCGGAGCCGTCGAGAATGCGCGAGTCGATGCGACTCCTGTCGGCGCGTCCGCATCACGTCGGCTCCGCGTATGGCAAGCAGAACGCGGAGTGGCTGCGCGATCAATTCAGGTCTTACGGATGGCAGGCGGAGATCGAGAACTTCGACGTCCTCTTTCCAACGCCGAAAGAACGGCTTGTCGAGATGGTATCTCCGACCGCATTCAAGGCCGATCTCGAAGAGAAAAAACTCGACATCGACCCGACCTCGGGACAGCAGGACGAGCAGCTACCACCCTACGTCGCGTACTCACACGACGGCGACGTCACGGGGCCACTCGTCTTCGTTAATTATGGAATTCCGGCTGACTACGAAGAGCTGGAGCGCCACGGAATTTCTGTGAAAGGCGCGATCGTCATCGCGAAGTACGGCGGATCGTGGCGCGGCATCAAGCCGAAAGTGGCGGCTGAGCATGGCGCGATCGGATGTCTCATTTATTCTGATCCGCGCGATGATGGCTACGCTGTCGGCGACGTTTTCCCGAACGGGCCGATGCGTCCGTCGCAGGGAGTGCAGCGCGGCTCTGTCGCCGACATGCCGACCTACCCCGGCGATCCGATGACCCCTGGTGTTGGCGCGACGAAAAACGCGAAGCGCCTGCCGCTCGACCAGGTGAAGACGATCACGAAAATTCCAACGTTGCCGATCTCGTACGGAAACGCGCAGCCGCTGCTCGCTGCGCTTACCGGCCCAGGCGTTCCTACCGCGTGGCGTGGTGGCCTGCCGATCACCTACCGCTTCGGTCCCGGACCGGCGGTTGTTCATCTAAAGGTGAAGTCCGACTGGAACACGCGCACGCTTCACAATGTCATCGCGAAGCTGCCTGGAACGACCGAGGCCGACGAATTGGTGATTCGGGGCAATCACCATGACGCATGGGTCAACGGGGCCGAGGATCCGATTTCCGGACTCGTCGCCGAGCTCGAGGAAGCGCGTGCGCTCGGTCAGCTCGTGAAGCAGGGATGGAAGCCGAAGCGCACGATCATCTACGCCGCCTGGGATGGCGAAGAGCCCGGGCTGCTCGGATCTACCGAATGGGTGGAGACTCACGCCGACGAGCTGACGAAGCATGCCGTTGCGTACATCAACAGCGACACGAATGGCCGCGGATACCTGGGAGTCGAGGGGTCGCACATTCTCGAGAAGTTCATCAACGGCGTCGCGCGCGACATTCAGGATCCGGAGTCGCACCTCACCGTGTGGAAGCGCGGCCAGCTTCGGGCGATCTCCCGCGGCACCGCCGACGAGAAAAAAGAAACGCGCGAACGCGAAGATCAGCGCATCGACGCACTCGGGTCAGGCTCTGACTACTCGCCATTCCTTCAGCATCTCGGCGTTCCTGCGCTCAACCTCGGCTATGGTGGGGAGGACAACGGCGGGATCTATCATTCCGTGTACGACGATTTCTACTGGTACACGCATTTCAGCGATACTGCGTTTGTCTATGGTCGCGCGCTCGCGCAGACGGCGGGGACAGCGGTGATGCGGCTTTCCTCGGCCGATGTGATTCCGTTCTCATTCGGGAATCTTGCCGAGACAGCACGGACGTACGTGACGCAGCTCCAGCGCTTGCGCGATGCGAGGAACGATCAGATTGTGGAATCAAACCGCCAGATCGATGACGGATTGTACGTAGCGGTGAATGATCCGCGCGCGCCGACTATAGCGCCGGTACGACGCGATGCTCCGCCGCAGTTCAATTTTGCACCGTTGCTGAACGCGGTTGACTCGCTCTCGCATGCGGCGACGCGTTACGATCGCGCGTTTGCATCAGGGACAATGTCGGCGAGCTCGAGTGCGTCGATTGCCGCGCGTGCCGCGTCGGTGCGCGGGATCAACGCAGGACTTCTTCAGGCCGAGCGGGCGATGACGTCAAGCGAGGGCCTGAAGGGTCGGCCGTGGTATCGGCACATGTTGTATGCGCCGGGATTCTATACAGGTTACGGTGTGAAGACGATGCCCGGCGCCCGTGAGGCGATCGAGCAGGGAAGCTGGTCTGAGGTCGACGGAGAGATTGCGCGAATTGCTTCGGCATTGAATCGTGAGGCGACACTGGTGTCGCGGCTCGCGGGGAGTTTTGCGAGCAGGTAGTTGTTCAGCAGGGAAGCGCCCGTAGCTCAATTGGATAGAGCATCTGACTTCGGATCAGAAGGTTGGGGGTTCGAGCCCCTCCGGGCGCATTCAGTCACTCAATGACTCTGCACGGTTTAGGCTGTGCAGAGTTATTGCTTCTGGGAAGCGGTGGCCGTTTGTGGCGCCGTTTCCCCCGAAATCAGGCATTTTTCACCCGTTCGGTGACCGGACCAGCCGCCTGCTGCTGCGACGTCTGCTAGTGGCGAGGAATCCGATCTTGCGCAATTCGCAAATGCCGCGCTCTGTTAAGCAAGGTCATTCTCAACAAGCGAGCGTGCCAAATGCGGAATGTCGTCGTCGCAAGTCTGATGTATTTGTCGGCCGTCTCGTGCGGCGGTTTTCCGGCAGCCACTCAGGTGAGGTCCGACAATCGCGATGTCATCGCGCCCGGGGAGTTTCAGTCGGCGGCGATTCCGGACTGGTCGGTGTATGATGCAATCGCGAAGCTTCGTCCGCATTTTCTCAAGTCGCGGAGCGCGCAATCCCTGAGGGACCCTCAACCGGTCTTCGCGGTTGTGTACCTTGACAACATCTATTACGGTGACCTCGAGTCAATGAAGGACCTCAAGCTCGAGAAGATCGAGAGCATCAGGTACCTGAATCCTTATGATGCGGGCACACGATTCGGGATGTATATGGGTGGCGGTGCGATCATGATCAGCACGCACTGAGCAATGGTCAGCTGCGAGATGAACCTGGTCCGTCCACTCCGTAACGCTATGGATTCTTCGCAAGTTTGAGCGTGATCGTTGTCGTCTGCTTGTCCGCGATGTGGGCGACGACCGGATTCGCCTGATCCGACGCAACTACGTAGCCTGTCGGCGCGGTGACCGCAATGCGATAGTCGCCGCCAGGCAGCCCGGTCTGCGTCTCGCCGGTCTGGGCGTCAGCCCGAGCCCGATCGCGCCAGAGGACGCTGCCGTTCGCGCCACTCGTCCCGCGCTGCCACACGAATGAGCTCATCCTGTCCAGCACCTGGACGTCGGCGCCGCTCACCCCCCCGCCGGCCTGATCACCGACGACCACCACCAGCGTCCCCGGTGGGATGTAGTCGGCATTGGCAGTTGAATTGCCGCACGCCGTCAGGGCGAGCGCTCCGGCCACGACGAGGGACCGCCCGGTTACCGACCTGATTCTCGATCGCATCGTGCTCTCTGCTCTCATTCTTCGCTCCAGTAATGTGAATCGCCCGGACATTCTGAACGAAATATCACAACTCAGCGATCGCGCCCGAATACGTCAGATGACGTAGCTGCTGCCGCGAAGGAAGGCATCGGCCGTTACCTCAGACTTTTCAGTTATCCCGGACTCTTTCGCGTTACAGAAAAGCAGGGCTCCTGAGAACGGTTGCTATGGATGCTACAGGGGTTTTCGGTTCACGAGTGTTTCCGAGAGGCCGAGTTGCCTCACGATATCGATAAAGCGTGGCTCAGCGCGCAACGGATCGAAGATCGGATCGACGATAAAAATTCGCGCGCCGCGATC
>JBBSFT010000206.1:0-4011 GCA_038254845.1 Gemmatimonadales bacterium
CATCTGCGTCACATTGCCTGAAGAAGAGCCTGGTACCGCGGCGTTCCGCGAAGCGGCATGAGATCGCTGTCATGCTCCATCCAGTTCCTGTCACCGTAGCCTCTGTCGACTGCCTGCTCGAGAGCTGCAAGCGCATCATCGATTCGGCCAAGCACACAATAGTTGCACGCGACGTTGTAGAGAAGCATTGGGTCGTCCGGATCGGCGGCGATGGCACGCTGGGAAAAGAACGCCGATCGTTCCTCGTTTTTCTGCTTCGCGTGTGCGCCCGCGAGGAGGATGCACGCGCGCGGATCGTCGGGATTCAGCTCGAGGTGGTCGTCACCGAGCTTGATCTGACGGCGGTACTGGACCTGTGACTCCTCGATTCGGCCGAGAGTAATCAGGACTTGAGCGAGAAAGCCCGGAATCTGATAGTCCTCGGGGCGAATCGCGGCGGATCGCTCGAACAGTTTGACTGCCTCCTCATATTCTCCCTGAGCCAGGCGCGTCCGCGCGAACCAGTACGCTGCGTCGAACAGCTTCGGGTCGAGCTTCATCGCTTTCTCGAACTCGGGAATTGATTCGTCGAACCGTTTGCTCATGGACAGCGCGATTGCGCGAGCAACATGTCCCTCCGCGAGATCGGGCTCGAGCTCGATTGCCTTCTGGCTCGCGGTGTCTGCCTGACGGAGATTCGATTCACGCGCGTCGAAGTACACATACAGAAGCGAGCATGCGTCGGCGACTCCCGCGTACGCGCGCGCGAATTCGGGGTCGATCTCGATCGCGCGATTGAACATCTGCCGCGCGTACTCGAGACTCTTGCGGCGGAAATGATGGAAGTACTGACGTCCGCGCAGGTAGTAGTCATACGCCTTCACGTCGACGACGCGTGCCTTCTCGATCTGTTTTTTCTCGCCTTCGCTCAGGATGACCTTGAGCGCCTTCACGATCGACTGCGAGATGTCGTCCTGAATGGCGAACACATCCTCCATCTCGCGATCGTATCGCTCCGACCACAGCTGGTACCCGTCAGCGACGTTGATGAGCTGCGCCGTGAGGCGAAGCTTGTTACCCATCTTTCTCATGCTGCCTTCGAGAACCGTTGATACTTTCAGCTTCTTGCCGATCTCGCCGATATCTTCGTTCTTGCCCTTGAACGCGAACGACGATGTGCGCGATGCCACGCGCAGCGACTGGATCTTCGACAGCGCGTTGATGATCTCGTCGGCCATTCCGTCGGTGAAGTACTCGTTCTCGGGGTCTGCGCTCAAGTTGGCGAACGGCAACACCGCCACCGACTTCGCCATCGACACCGGAGCAACCGGAATTGTCTCGGTACTCGTCGGTGTCACGAGATTTCCCGATGCCAGGGCCTGCCCGAATTGAGCGGTCGTTGAATACCGGCCGGCGGAGTCGGTTGCCATCGCCCGCGTTACGGCTTTCTCAACGCTCTCCGGTACCATTGTTCTCAACGATCGCAACGGCTTCGGCATCTCCGTGAAGCGCTTCGCCATGACCGCCTGCGGCGTGGCACCGGCGAACGGCCGCTCACCCGATATCATCTCGTAAACCACGCAGCCGAGGCTGTATTGATCGCTCTTGCCATCGAGATTGGTTTCACCGGCGGCCTGCTCGGGGCTCACATAGGCGGGAGTGCCAATCATCATCCCGGTCTGTGTCAGCGTATCCGATCCGACGGAGCTGACTGCCTTCGCGATGCCGAAGTCCATCACCATCGCTTCGCCTTCGTACAGCATGACGTTCTCGGGCTTCACGTCGCGGTGTACGATTCCCTGGCGATGCGCATAGTCCAGTGCCGACGCGATCGCACGTCCGTGATGAACCGCCTCTTCGATCGAGAGCTGCTGGTCGCGGTCGAGCCGCTCGCGGAGCGACTCACCTTCGACGTACGGCATCACGTAGTAGAGAAAACCGTCGGCCTGACCGGAATCGAAGAGCGGCAGGATATGCGGATGATTCAGCCGCGCGGCCAGCGTGATCTCGCGAAGAAACCGATCGGGCCCAAGTGAGGCCGCGAGATCGGGGTGAAGGACCTTGAGCGCGACGACTCGTCCATGCTTGACGTCCTGCGCAAGATAGACAGTGGCCATGCCACCTTTGCCCAGCTCACGATCTATTGTATAGGACTGCGACAGCGATTGGCGAAGCTTGTCGACCGGAAGCGTGGTACTCGGCTGCATTATGTGCGTCTTTTCGGGTTCGGCGTATCCCACATACTATCGGGCTGGGCCGGGTCGCGCGAATTCAGAAGGCAATTGGGCAGGCCGCTTGATTTATCGAATATCGGGCTATGTCGTTCGTCATTACGTGCTGTGGAATCGGCCAATCAGCGAAACGTCGAGATTTCCCCGAGCGGCTTCCGCGTCAGATTCGGGACTTTCGCCTCGTCTGCTGGATATCCAGTCACGACCAGCATCATCGGCCGCTCGTTGACTGGGCGGCCGAGCAGCTCACGCAGAAAATCCATCGGGCTTGGCGTGTGGGTGAGCGCGACAAGTCCGGCATGATGTAATGCCGCAAGAAGAAATCCCGTTGCGATACCGACAGACTCCTGCACGTAATAGTGAGTCTGTCGCTCGCCGCTCTCCGACAAACCGTACCGCTCGGCGAAGATTGCGATCAGGTACGGCGCGTCTTCAAGATAAGTTTTGACTGCATCGGTCCCGAGAGGTTCGAGCGCGGCCAGCCATTCAGCCGGCGCGGTTGAATAGAACTCACGTTCTGCCTTTTCCGCGGCATCGCGAATGCACCGTTTGAGAGCGGGGTCGCTGATCACAACAAAATGCCACGGTTGCTGATGCGCACCGCTCGGTGCCGTGCCGGCCGCTTCGATACATGCTTCGATGACGTGACGGTCAACTGCTCGCGTACTGAAATGCCTGGTGGTGCGTCGGCGCTTCATTTCCGCGGCAAAATGCCGGCTGCGCTCGAGCATCTCTTCGGCAGGATACTCCCGATACGTTCCGAGCGGAATGAATCGGGAATCAGTCAATGGAGTTTTGAGGCACAATGGAAAGGTAGCGATGTTGGTTTAGTAGCATATTATTACTTATTTTTTTTTTGGCACCATCGAACGGAGAAATCACCGAATGACCAGTAAACTTGCGACACCCGGCGGAACAATGATCCTTGGCGGTGACTTCGCCGTCAACCGCCTCGGCTTCGGCGCGATGAGAATTACCGGTAAAGGCGTGTGGGGCGAGCCCGAGGACCGGGATGAAGCTCTGCGCGTTCTCCGCCGGCTGCCGGAACTTGGCGTCAACTTCATCGACACCGCCGACTCATACGGTCCGTTCGTCAGTGAAGACCTGATTCGCGAAGCGCTGCACCCTTACTGCGACGTCGTCATTGCCACCAAGGGAGGATACACGCGGCAGGGTCCTGATGCGTGGACCGAGCTCGGGCGCCCAGAATACCTTCGACAGTGCGTGTTGATGAGCATCCGCCGGCTGGGCGTCGAGCGAATCGATCTGTGGCAGCTTCATCGCGTCGATCCCGATGTCGATCGTGATGAGCAGTTCGAATGCGTCGCCGACATGCAGCGCGAAGGCCTGGTTCAGCACGTTGGACTGAGCGAGGTCAGCGTCGAGGAGATCGAGGCGGCGTGCCGGTATTTTACCGTGGCAAGCGTCCAGAACATGTACAACCTCGTCACACGAAAGAGCGAGGATGTGGTGAACTACTGCGAGCGTCAGGGAATCGCGTTCATTCCATGGTATCCGTTAGCGGCAGGCAAACTCGCGAAGAAGGGCAGCATCCTCAGCGAGGTCGCCGAGCGTCTTGGCGCGACGCCGGCGCAGGTTGCGCTCGCGTGGGTGCTCAAGCGGAGCCTGGTGATGCTGCCGATTCCCGGCACGAGCAAAGTTAAACATCTCGAGGAGAACGTTGCCGCCGCACTGATCGAGCTCAGCCACGAGGATTTTGAGCGGCTTGACGAAGCGGGAAAGTTAAAGACAAGCGGAGCAGCTCGTTGATCGACGGGCGCGACACTCCTAAGTCGCCGAA
>JBBSFT010000207.1:0-3951 GCA_038254845.1 Gemmatimonadales bacterium
ATGAGGCGGGCGCAACTATCCCTTCTGCAGGACAAACTGGCGAACGAACGCCCTCAGCCGCATGTTTGTCCCGCGACCACGCTCCTCGAGGCCAGGCGATGGAAAAAGCACAAACACTCCGGACAGACCCTGGCACTGTCACTCGGCTCCTGGCCGATCTGGAACGGGGCGATAAGACGGCACTTGATGCGCTGTTTCCGGTTATCTACGACGAGCTTCGACAAGTCGCCCGACGACAACGAAGAAACTGGAACGGTGACACCACCCTCGGAACCACGGCTCTCGTTCACGAGGTTTTCCTGAAAATTGCCGGCACCGATCAGGTCGGGGCGCGTACGCGCGCCCATTTCCTGAGAATTGCGTCTCGGGCGATGCGCCAAATCCTTTCTAATTACGCACGCGACCGCCGAGCCACAAAACGCGGGGCCGCAAATCCGCATGTCCCCATCGAGTTCCTCGGAGATTCAGCCCTCCCACTCCAGCTCACGGACGAGCAATCGGACCTGATAGCGGACCTGAGCGAAGCGCTTCAACGCCTCGAGGCGGTCGATCAACGACTAAGCGAAGTCGTCGAGTGCCGTTTCTTCGGGGGGCTGACTATCGAGGATACAGCTGCCGCGCTTGGCGTCTCCGAGGCGACGGTAAAGCGAGACTGGTCTCTCGCGCGCGCGTGGCTTTTTCGGGAGTTGTCCTGCGCGTAGCCCCGTGAGCCGATCGATACGGTTTTCGTGTTTCAGGAGTAGGGCATGAAACTTCGCATGTCGGGATTGCGCACGCCCCACCTCTCAGACGCGAGGGCATGAATTGGCAGTCGCACTGACTCAGGATCAGTTCAAGCGGTTAAGACACGTTTTCGAGGAAGCTCTCTCGGTGCCGTCAGATCAGCGCTACGCTTTCATCCGCGACGCGTCAGACGGCGACGAGCTCATTCAGAACGAGGCGTCTTCGCTCATCGAAGCCCACGAAGCGTCTGAGGAATATTTCGAGAAGCTTTCCGAAGAACTAATCGTCCCCGCCCTGCTCGCGACCGAAAACGATGCCGCGGACGACGCGCCGCTTTCCGGCCTCAAGCTTTCCCGCTACGAAGTTCTCGGGCGCATAGCCGGTGGAGGGATGGGAGTCGTCTACAAGGCACGCGACACCCAGCTCGGCCGCACAGTCGCTCTCAAGTTCCTGCCGCGACACCGCGCATCGACTCCTGGTGCGCGCGCTCAACTCATCGCCGAAGCACGTGCAGCATCGCGACTCGACCATCCCAATATCGGCGTCGTCTATGAAATAGGCGAAGCGGATGACGGACGACAGTTCATTGCAATGGCGTGGTACGATGGAGAAACGCTGAAAGACCGCATCCGTCGCGGTCCTGTTTCCGAGACTGAAGCGGTTGCGATTGCATTGCAGCTCGGCGACGCACTTGCCGAAGCGCATCGCGACGGAATGATTCACCGCGACGTGAAGCCGGCGAACGTCATGATCACCCGCTCAGGCGTTGTGAAACTCGTCGACTTCGGCATCGCACAATTGATTAGCGAAGGCGATACTGCGCGATCCAGCGCTGCCGGCACACTCGCCTACATGAGTCCTGAGCAGACTGAAAACATTCCGCTCGACGCGCGCACCGACATCTGGAGCCTTGGCGTCCTTCTTTATGAAACTCTCACCGCGCAGCGCCCGTTCCGCGGCGATTCTGACGAGCAATTCACTTCTGCGATCCGAAATGAGAAACTACGGCCGCTAATCTCACTGCGAACCGGCATCGATCCCAGGCTGGCGACAGTGATCGAGCGATGCCTCCAGAAGGATCGCAGCGATCGCTTCCAGACCGCCGTTGAGTTTTGCGATGCACTCAGATCACGCCAGCCCGCAGCGAGTCCATTGCGCAAATACCGCAAAGCCGCGGCTGTCGCTGCTCTCCTGACTCTTGTTGTCGCAGCGGCAGTGACATGGCACTACGGGCGTTCCGCGTATCTGAACCGAGCTGCAATGCTGGCACCGGTTCGTTCAGTTGCCGTTCTGCCTTTCACCTCGGCCGCAGCGAGCGACAGCAGTGCTTACCGCGGCGAGGCTATCGCGGAAGACTTTCGCACAGAGCTTGGTCATATCAGGCCGGTAATTGTTCCGAGCTACCTGTCGTCCGCCAGTTATGAAGGAAGCGCAAAGCCTGTTACCGAGATCGCGAAGGAGATGGGCGCGAACTATGTAGTCACGGCGTCCGTCATACCTTCGGCGAACGGGCCTGCGCTGGACCTGCATTTGATCGACGGAAAAACCGGTACCGACAGGTTGGCGCGACAGTATTTCGCGAAAGGCGGTCGAGTAGACTTTGTACACGAAGCGATCAGGGATATTGTGTCGTCGCTCGCCATTCCACTCACGACGCGGCAAGAAGATCAGCTCAATCATGATCGTACCAGCAACGCGCTCGCATATAATCTCTATCTTCGCGGCCTCAGCGCCGAGATTTCAGGAATTCCAGGAACCGCGTTCGGAATGACATCACATGAGTCGATCCGTTCCGCTCAGGGTTTCTATGTTCAGGCCAGGACGCTCGACGGAGGACTGGCGGCCATCCGTGCACGACTTGCCGGCTCCCACATTTTGAGCGCGATATCGTACGACACGACTCGTGCGCGTCTCGAGCAGGCCCGCATTGAGGCCGACGTGGCGCTCAGACTCGATCCGTATTTCTCGGAGGCGCACACTGCCCTGTCCGGATACTGGGCGCGCATCGGCGATGAAGGCCAGTCAATCGAGGAGCTGAAGCGCGGTCTGGAGTCTGTGCCAAACAACGTGGGGCTGCATGTCGCGCTCGCGCAGCGCTACTTCGAGGTGGGCAGGCGAGAAGAGGGTGTTGCCGAGTTCGAAAAAGCGATCAGGTTCGATCCGCGCAATCCGGTTGCGGCGGGCCGGGCGGTCTTCGCATACGCCAGTCTCAGGCGAAACGCTGAAGCCATGAAGGCGTTCAATCATTTCATCGAGATCTCGCCCAACGACAATGCGATGAAGCTCATCAAGGGTCACTTCTTTCTCAGATGGAAAGGATCTCCCGATACGTTGATCGCTGAGCTGCAAAGAATTCCCGCGGGCTGGGATGACCGCGGAATGGCCACCTTTGCGCGTTATACCGTTTTGCGAATCAAGCGCAGATACAGGGAGACACTCAGGATGCTCGACAGCTCAAAGGCCCTGCTGAGCCGGGATGGAGTCGTATACTATCCAATCTCGCTCATGCGCGCCGAAATGCACTACGGTCTTGGAGAGTTTCAGCAGTCCGCGATTTATTTTGAACACGCGAGGTCCGAGACAGCCGACAGTGTAGCGGTGCATCCAAATGACCCGACAATCCACGCCGCACTCGCGCGCGCTGATGCCGGGCTCGGCCGCACGAGTGAGGCAATTGCAGAAGCCCAGCGAGCGATGGATCTCGCGCCTGTCAGTAATGTCGCTCAAAGCTCAACGGCGATGATGGCGGCGGCGGTGGAAGTGTTTGGCCGCGTTGGACAGCTCGATCGTGCTTTCGAGACACTGGAGCTCCTTCTGGCGATTCCTTTGAGAAGAGATGCAACACTTCCGTTCCTGCAAGCATGGCCCGGTTTCGATCCGCTGAGAAATGACGCACGCTTCAAGCAGCTGATTCAAACTTTTGGCGTGAGGTAGGCCGTCAAGAGACACGCGCATGAGCTTGTTTGGGCGCCGAATCGAGTGAGTGGCTTTGGGGGACTGAAGGCCACTCACTCGCAAGGACGCGCGACGATCAGCGGATGATAAAACTATGCTAACGCTGGCCGGCAACCTTGATTGGGAACAGCTTGGTTGTGTTGTTTCCGTTCGCCGCCGAGTTGTCGCCGAGTTGACCGAAGCCGTTGTAGCCCCAACAGTACGCGGTTCGATCTACAGTCACACCGCACGTGTGGCTGTTGATCGACGGACCAGAAGAATAGTAGTAGTCGC
>JBBSFT010000208.1:0-3945 GCA_038254845.1 Gemmatimonadales bacterium
GCGCAAGCATCGCATCCTTGTACGCTGTCGTCCGGACGAACCACGACGTGCGCGCGTAGTAGAGCAGCGGAGTATCGCACCGCCAGCAATGCGGATATCTGTGCTCGAGCGTGCCCGCCTTCCAGAGCACGCCGCGGGTCCCCAGCTCGGTGATAATTTTCTCGTCAGCTTTCTTCACGAACATTCCGCCGACCAGCGGAAGATCGGCGGGAAACTCACCGCGTCCGTTCACTGGCTGAACGAATGCGAGTCCATTCCGCTGGGCGGCCGCGTAGTCATCAGCGCCGAACGCAGGCGACATGTGGACGACCCCCGTGCCATCGTCACCCGACACAAAGCTCTCGCCAACGATGATCTCGTGCTTGCCTGTATCGAAGGCAACCCAGTCGAGCGGCCGTGTGTAGCGGAACCCGACCAGGTCGGATCCGCTCATGAGGGCGACTGTTGACCAGCGATCGGTATAATCGTCGCCAAGAACGGCGGCAGCACGCGACGTTGCAATGATGACCGTCTCGGCGCCATCGTTGGAGCGTCTCGTGAGCTCTGAGTATTCCAGCTCCGGATTTACGGCCAGCGCAACATTCGACACCAGCGTCCACGGCGTCGTCGTCCACACGAGGATGCGCCGCCTGACGTCTCCACCCCCACCGAGATCCAGAGCGAGGTAGATGCTCGGATCCTTGACGTCACGATATCCCTGCTCGACTTCGTGGCTCGACAATGCTGTCTCGCAACGCGAGCAGTATGGAAGAATCTTGTGTCCACGGTAGAGCCGGTCGCGATCGTACAGTGTCTTGAGCGCCCACCACACACTTTCAACGTAGTTGTTGCTGTACGTCACATACGGATCGCTGTAGTCGAGCCAGAACCCGATCCGCTCACTCAGCTTTTCCCACTCGGCGCGGTATTTCCAGACGCTCTCGCGGCAGAGCTGATTGAACTTTTCGACACCGATTGCCTCGATGTCCTGCTTCCCGCTGATACCAAGCTGTTTCTCGACCTCGATCTCGACCGGAAGTCCGTGCGTATCCCACCCGGCTTTCCGAAGGACGAAGAAACCGCTCATCGCCCGATGGCGGCAGAACAGGTCCTTGATCGTCCGGGAGAAAACGTGGTGAATGCCCGGCCTGCCATTCGCGGTCGGCGGACCTTCGAAGAACACGTAACGCGGCTGATCGGACGACACCTGTTGAGTGCGCTCGAAGACCTTGTCGGCACTCCAGCGGGCGAGGACTTCCTGCTCGACGTCCGCTGCGGAGCGATCGGCGGGTAGAGTGCGGTATCTCTGGACTACTTCGCTCATCGCGCGCGCTCTCCAAACAGAATCGATCCAAGACGCACCATCGTCGCGCCTTCCTCGACTGCAATCTCATAGTCGCTCGACATTCCCATCGACAGCTCCGTTGCGGAATGTCCCGCACCGGCAAGGACGGCGTTGGCATCCCGCACCGCCGCGAACGTTTCGCGGAGCTCGGCTTCATCGGCGCCGAGGCGCGCAATGGTCATCGCGCCGCGCACGTTGATTCCCGACATCGCTGCCAGCCTCGACGCCTCGGCCTCGACTTCGTCCACATCGAAGCCGCCTTTCGTCTCCTCGCGCCCCGGATTGACCTGGACCAGCACGTCGACGGGCCTTCCCCGCTCTCGACCGAATCGGTCGATGGCGTCGGCGAGCCGCGAGCTGTCGAGTGCGTGAAAGAGATCGAAACGGTCCACTGACTTCACCTTGTTCCGCTGGAGATGTCCGATGAGATGCCAGGTGAGAGGCACCGTGACATCAGCCATTTTTGAGAGCGCTTCCTGGACCTTGTTCTCGCCGACATCGGCGAGTCCGGCCTCGAACGCAGCGACTGGCGCATTGGGCCCGTGAGTCTTGGTAACGGCGACTATCGTCGTTGCCTGTCCATGCCCGCCCCGCTTTGCCGCATCGGCAATTCGCTCCCTTATCTCAGCGATTCGCCGATCCAGACCCGGAAAAAGCATAGCTTCCAAATTTACCGGAGCGGGGCCCTCGATTCAACGCTCCAGGGTCGCCGGTCCAGGGTCGCCGGTCCAGGGTCGCCGGATTCTGGATGTTTACGTTGCCAACGCGGCTTGCCCGAGGCTTAAGCCTCCGTCGTTGGCGGGAACCTGCCGGTTTGTCAGCACCTTGATCTTCGTGTCCTGCAGGTTCTGAATGACAGAAGCGAGTAAAAGCTCATTCTGAAATACGCCGCCGGATAACGCCGTGGACGTGACGCCCTGCCGCTCGGCCAGAGTGCGGATCGCATCCGCGATGCCCTGCGCGAGCCCGGTGTGAAACGCACGCGCGATCGACGCGACATCGGCGCCACGTCGCCGTTGCTCGACAACCGCCAGGAGTGCCTCGCGATAGTCCAGCTCCTCATCGACAAACGGAATTGAATACCCGGGACCGTCCTGCGCGCTCAGTGCAAGTTGCTCGAGCCAGATTGCCGCCTGACCCTCATATGTCACCTCGCGCGTGAAGCCCAGAATCGCCGCGACCGCATCGAACAGCCGGCCGGCCGAGGTTGTTCGGAAGCATCTGACATTTTTTGCGACGAGCTCGCGAGCGCGCTGGAATCTATCTGACAAGTCGACCGGGGCGTCGGCCAGACCCGCCATGAATTCGTCGGGAAATTCCGCCAGAAATCCCGCCGCGGCCTGCACCGGATAGCGCGCCGCCGCATCGCCACCAGGAAGGATCGCCTGACGCAGATGCGCGACCCTCTCGAACCCATCGGCAACACTTCCAACAAAGAATTCGCCGCCCCAGATCGTGCCGTCATCGCCATAACCGGTGCCATCAAACGCGACCCCAACGACACGCTCGCCAAACAGTCCGTGCTCGGCCATCACGCTCGCAATGTGAGCCCGATGATGTTGAACTGGTCGGTGCGCGCAATCGAGACCAATCGCATACTGAGTCGAAGCGTATTCGGGATGCATGTCGTGAGCGATGCACACGTCATCCTTGTCGAGATCGATTTCGTACATCGCGAGGATGTCGGCAATCGCGCTACGAAAACCCTCCATCGCGGACATGTGCGCGAGATCGCCAATGTGGTGACTCATCACCGCCTCGCCATTGCGAACGATCGTGATCGTGTTCTTGAGGTCGCCGCCAACGGCAAGAATCGGCCGTGCAGAATCGACGCGCGCCACGATCCCCGGAGAATATCCACGTGATCGCCGCAGCAGCGCCGGGCCGGCGTGACCCACTCTCGTCACTGAATCATCGACTCTTCGGGCAATCTCCCTCTCGCCCACAAGAAATGCGTCAGCGATGCCGCCGAGCCTGTCGAGTGCGTCCGCGTCGCGATAGGCGATTGGCTCGCTCGATCTGTTGGCGCTTGTCATCACGAGCCGCTCCGGCGATCCGGCAGAGAATAGAAGATGATGCACCGGTGTGTACGGCAACATCACGCCGATCTCATCGAGACCGGGCGCAACTGCGGGCAAATCGGCGATGCCTCGCACAAGGACAATCGGCCTGGCCGGCGATTGGAGAAGCTCCTCGGCCTCGGTTGACAGATGGGCGATCTCGCGCGCGACAGCAATGTTCTTCACCATCACAGCGAATGGCCGCTCCTTTCTGAATTTCCGCTCGCGAAGCGCGGACACGGCCGATTCATTGCCGGCGTCGCACGCGAGGTGATAGCCACCGATTCCTTTTATCGCCACGATCCCGCCCTCACCAAGTATCGCAGCCGCGAGGCGAATTGAATCGTTCCCGCCAGCAGTTATCTTGCCGCTGGAATCCTTGAGCAAGTACGACGGCCCGCATACAGGACACGCGGTGGGCTGAGCGTGAAAGCGCCGATTAGTGGGATCTGTGTATTCCGATTCGCAATCAGCACACATTTTCCACGAACCCATGGTCGTGGTCGCTCGATCGTACGGCAGCGACAGCACGATCGAGTAACGCGGCCCGCAGTTGGTACA
>JBBSFT010000209.1:0-3926 GCA_038254845.1 Gemmatimonadales bacterium
ACAGTCGCTGAGCAATGGGGCCGACGCTGGATCACGATCGACACATCCCGCGTTGCACTCGCTCTCGCTCGCGCGCGCATCATGGGAGCGCGCTATCCATTCTATCTCTTGGCCGACACCCGCGAAGGCCAGCTCAAGGAAGGCGAAGTCTCCCGCTCCGTTCCCTCGGAACAACCAGTGCGTGGCGACATCCGCCACGGCTTCGTCTACGAACGCGTCCCACACATCACCCTCAAGTCGATCGCCAACAACGCGGAGATTGACGTCATCTGGGAGAAATGGCAGGAAACTCTCGAGCCACTTCGCGCAGAACTCAACTCAGCGCTCAAGCAGAAGTGGGAAGAGTGGGAGATCCCGCGCGATGCCAACGAATCGTGGAGCGATGCCGCAAAGACACTCCACGCGAAATGGTGGGACGCCCGCATCGGGCGTCAGAAAGAAATCGACGCATCGATCGCCGCGAAGGCGGAGTTCGAGTTTCTCTACGACAAGCCGTACCAGGACAACAAGAAGGTCCGCGTCGCCGGCCCATTCACTGTCGAATCGCTCTCTCCTCACCGCACGCTCGACGTTGACGAGAACGACGAACTCATCGACCACGTCTCGGAACAAGAGGCCGAGTATCAGGCGAAGCAGAGTTTTCCGCAGATGATAATGGAGAACCTGCGCGTCGCCGGAGTGCAGCAGGCGCACAAGGATTCACGCATCACTTTCACATCGCTCGTTCCCTGGCCTGGCGAAATGGTCTGCGCCGAGGGACGGTATATGGAAGGTGACGGTAGCGAGGCAATCGAGCGGCGCGCGGCAATCTTCATCGGTCCCGAATTCGGCACCGTCAATCGTCCCGACCTCGTGCAGGCCGCAAAGGAAGCGGGTGACGCAGACTTCGATGTCGTCATCGCCTGCGCGTTCAACTACGACGCACACGCCACCGAGCTCAACAAGCTCGGCCGCATCAACATCCTCAAGGCGCGCATGAACGCCGACCTCCACATGTCGGAGGATCTCAAGAACACCGGTAAGGGCAACCTGTTCGTCATCTTCGGTGAACCAGACATCTCACTGCTCAACGAAAAAGATGGCCGCCTTCGCGTAAAGATGAACGGAGTCGATGTCTTTCACCCGGCCACAGGGGAAGTGCGAAGCGACGGGCCGGACGGCATCGCGTGCTGGTTCATCGACACCGACTACAACGGCGAATCATTCTTCGTGCGGCAGGCGTACTTTCTCGGTGCGAACGATCCTTACGGCGCGCTCAAGACGACGCTCAAGGCCGAGATCAACGAAGAAGCCTGGGCCTCGCTCAACAGTGACACGTCACGCGCGTTCGACAAGCCGAGCACCGGACGCATCGCCGTGAAGGTGATCAACCACCTCGGCGACGAGGTGATGAAAGTGTTCAAGACCGGGGCGACGCCGTAGACATAGATAACGACTGGACAGCGCCCCAAACTATTTGTACATTATTTTGTACATATTTTCGACCTGAGGAATGAATGCAAAACGGTCGGCCCAGCCAGGACATTCGTCCCCTGTCTGAATTTCGCGCGAGCGTCGCGACCTTCGTCGAGCAGGTGCAGACCACTCAGCGTCCGCTTGTGCTGACCCAACACGGCCGGAGCGCTGCCATTCTGATCGCCGTGGATGCATACGAAGCACTTGTAGAGAGAGCCGAACTTGCCGAGGATGTGCAGACGGCAGAGGCGCAGGTCGCTGCCGGTGAGGGCGTTGCACACGGGAAGGCGCTGGCTCGTGTTGTCTCCCGGCTCCGACTGCCGGCGACCCAACGCAAACGCAGCGCCTGATCAAGTCGGATTTCTGACGCACGTTCATGCGCGTGATTTGGTCTACGCTCGCGCTGGAGCGCGTCGAGTCGATTGCGCGGACTATTGCCGACGACCGGCCTGGAGCCGCGCAAAAATGGGTGCGACAGGTCTTTGCGCGCGTGGCGCAACTGGCTCGCTATCCTGAATCCGGCCCAATGGTTCCAGAACTCACACGGCCCGAGGTGCGGCAGCTGCCGTATCCACCCTATCGCATCGTTTACAAGGTGGAGGCCAACCGAGTAGTCATACTGACTATTCGGCACGGCCGTGAACAGCTCGATACCGAAGGTGAGCTGGGTGCGAGCGAATGAGTGTGACGATGTGATGGAGACGTTCAGACCGACATGACAGCGTTTCGCATCGCTGACACTTTCACCGACAGTCTTGCGCGCCTGACGGGCGAGGAGCAGAAAGCGGTTAAGACTACCGCCTTCGATCTTCAACTCGATCCCGCCGCGCCCGGCATGAGCTTCCACAAGCTCGACAAGGCAAAGGATCGCAACTTCTGGTCGGTGCGCGTCAGTCGCGACATCCGGCTCATCGTGCATCGCATGCCAGGCAGCCTCATGCTCTGTTACGTGGCTCATCACGACAAGGCGTATGCGTGGGCGGAGCGTCGCAAGCTCGAGGTGCATCCGACCACGGGTGCAGCGCAGCTCGTGGAAGTGCGCGAGCGTGTAGAAGAAATCACGGTGCCGAAGTACGTCCATCACGAGGAACAGGCCCTCGCGCGTGCGGCTTCGCCGTTGCTATTCGCGCATCTGCCAGACGAGACGCTCCTTAGTTATGGCGTCCCAGCGGAGTGGCTCGCCGATGTACGCGCGACGACTGACGAATCGATCTTCGAAGTAGTCGAGCACCTCCCGCGCGAGGCGGCAGAGGCGCTGCTCGATCTCGCTGTCGGAGTAACTCCGGCTCCGGCACCGACTGAGATCGGGCCAGCCGCCGATCCGTTTGAACACGTCGATGCGCAGCGCAGGTTCCGTGTCATCACGGATGTCGAAGAGCTTGCTCGCGCGATGGATGCGCCGTGGGACAAGTGGGCGGTGTTTCTTCATCCGGCGCAGCGCGATGTGGCCGAGCGTCGGTTCAATGGCCCGGCGCGTGTGTCTGGGTCTGCGGGAACTGGGAAGACAGTGGTTGCGCTGCACCGCGCGGTGAATCACGCGACGCGTGATCCCGAAGGACGAGTGTTGCTCGCCACGTTCTCAACGACCTTGGCAAACGCACTTCGGATCAGCCTCCGCCGATTGATCGGGAGCGAGCCACGACTCGGCGACCGGATAGAGGTGAGTGCGCTCGACGATGTCGCGCTTCGCCTCTACAAGCGCAACATCGGCAAGGTGAAAGTTGCGATCGAAGCGGACATCATGTCGATCATTGGCGATGCCATGTTTCGCGCCGATCCTGGGAAGTTTACCGCGGCATTCCTTGGTGCCGAGTGGTCGCATGTTGTCGATGCGTGGCGACTGGAGTCGTGGGAGGCGTATCGCGACGTGGCGCGGCTAGGCAGACGTACACGACTTCCGGAGAAGCAGCGAGCGCAGATCTGGAGTGTGCTCGACATCGTCCACGCTGAGCTTCGCGAGCGTGGACTCATGACGATGGCGGGATTGTACGATGCGCTCGCGACGCGCATGGCTGGAATGCGCAATCCTCCATTCGAGTACGTGGTTGTGGATGAGGCGCAGGACCTGAGCGTTCCGCAGCTGCGGTTTCTTGCTGTGATCGCTGGCGACAGACCGGACGCGCTCTTCTTCTCGGGAGATCTCGGGCAGCGGATCTTTCAGTCGCCGTTCTCGTGGCGACAGCTCGGCGTCGATGTGCGTGGACGCTCGAGCACCCTTCGCGTGAACTATCGGACATCGCACCAGATCCGATCGCAGGCTGATAGGTTGTTGGACGCCAGCGTCGCGGATGTGGACGGCGACGACGAGTCCCGCCATGCGGTCTCGGTGTTCAATGGCACCGAGCCGGTCGTGAAAACCTACGGCACCGAGGCTGAGGAAAACGCTGGAGTTGCCGATTATCTCCGTGCGAGGATCGAAGATGATGTGCTCCCTTCGGAGATTGCGGTGTTCGTGCGATCGGCGGCGCAGC
>JBBSFT010000210.1:0-3912 GCA_038254845.1 Gemmatimonadales bacterium
GAGGTTCGCGAGCGGTATGCTCAACTTCCCGACACGGTGGCGATTCGCGATCGGGATGTCGACATCGAGTACGACGTCGAAGGTGATGGCGCGACGTTGGCCCCGATCGCACGCCTGCGGTTGCCCGAAAAGCTCGCGCGCGGACTGAGCGAGGCGGAGCTGCCTGTGCTCGACAGACCATTGCGTTTTGTGGTGATCCGCGGCCAGCGTGGGGCGTTGCGCGCCGATTCACTCGACGAGCTTCAGGAGGCGCTCGACCGGCCGTGGTCTCCTGACGAAATCGGTGACGGGGGATTCGATGCGGAGCGAGCGTCAGCGGACGAGGAGTCGGCACGCGAGCTGGCGCATGATCATCGGCGTCGCCCTGCGGGATCGCATCGTCCCGGTCGCGACCCGCGCGGCCGAAATCGCAAAGGCGGCCGGTCGGGCCCAGCGAAGGGCGGCGGTGGCGCTCACCCCAAGCCGGGGCGTGGCGGCGGCTCGCGCCGTAAATTTCGCGGGCGATGACCACTCCAGCCAGCGAATATTTTCGGGAACATCAGCAAGCGGTGAGCGATGCCGTCGATTCGATCTCGACAGGCGTAGACGCGGCCGGCCGCGCAATTGTCGAGGCGCTTCTCGCCGGCAAGAAAGTGATCTGCTTCGGCAATGGCGGCAGCTCGAGTCAGGCGAGTCACATGGCTGGCGAGCTCACAGGCCGGTTCAAAAACGCTCGCAAGTCGCTGCCTGCGTTGTCATTATCGGCCGACGCGGGAACGGTGACCTGCATCAGCAATGATTACGGATACGAGGCGCTCTACGAACGCCAGATGGAAGCGTTTGCCGGGAGCGGTGACATCGCACTCGCTCTCACGACGAGCGGCAAGTCAGCGAACGTTGTTCGCGGTCTCATCGCGGCGAAAGAGCGTGGAGCAGTCACGATCGCACTGACCGGACGATCTGGCCTGATCGGCGCTGACGCGGATCATCTGATTTCGATACCGAGCGACGTTACCGCGTACATTCAGGAAATGCACCTGATGGTGCTTCACTACTGGTGCGTCGTGATCGACAAGGCGTTTCCTGGTTCGTAGCCGATGTTACGGCGTGACAGTGGGACTGGTCTGCACGGTCTCCAAGTCGCCCTGATCGGGCACAGGCTCGGACGTCGACAGCGCATCATCCTTGTACGACAGCCAGCCCGACGCTCCCTCGGCCACAAGCTCGACGTCGGTTCCAAACGGAAGAGTGAGGTTCGGCACTTCGTGGCCGGCG
This sequence comes from Gemmatimonadales bacterium, assembly GCA_038254845.1. Taxonomy (GTDB): domain Bacteria; phylum Gemmatimonadota; class Gemmatimonadetes; order Gemmatimonadales; family Gemmatimonadaceae; genus UBA4720. The sequence continues at coordinate 1,255 of JBBSFT010000210.1, forward strand.
GGGAAATCCATCAGGATCGGAAGATCTAGATCGGAGACGAGGTCGAGAAGGAAATCCTCGAATTCATCCTCTTCCGACCTGTCGAGCGAGAGCTGGCCGAAGACGATTCCCTTGACGTCGTCGAGCAGCCCCGCGGCGCGCAGGTGAACGAGTCGCTCGTCAGCAACCGACATCGGATCGAACGTCTCCTCGAGAAACAGAACAGAATTTGCCGTGTCGATCTCGTAGGACGTGCCGATGCTCTGCTGAACGAGCGACAGATTTCCGCCGGTAAGTCTACCCGTGACGCGTCCGGGTCTCACGGCGCGAACCAGCTCACGGCCGAACCGGGAGGAAGGTCGCGGGGTTGTCATCGCCGTCATGAGCGAGCTCGTCGTCTGGTCGCGCGCGATCGGAATGAGATCGTCAACCGTCGGCCCATGAAATACCCGTAGACCCGCTTGTCTCATCAGCCACAGGTGAAGTGCGGTGATGTCGGAGTAGCCGACGAAGATCTTGGGATTCCGGCGAAAGATTTCGGGCTCGAGGTATGGGATCATCCGCGTCGCGCCGTATCCGCCCGTGCCGCCGATGACTGCCTTGACGCGCGGGTCGAGCCACATCCCCATAAAGTTTGCGGCACGCCGCTCGTCCTGACTGCGCGTGAACTTGCGGAGCTCGAGAATGTCCGGATCGAGAATGACCTGGTAGCCGGCCCTCTCGAGTGCCTTTGCGCCGCGCATGAGCTGGCCTTCTCGGGGAGAGTAGGATGGAGCGACGACGCCGATCGCCTCCCCGCGGGCGATTGCGCGGGGTCGAATCAAGGGTGCCTGGTCTGTCACAACGCTAGATTTCGTGATATGCCAGACTCATCGGTGAAGGAGATCGAGCAGGCGCCCAGCTCGTCCGACTCAGGCGCCGTGCCCGCTCCTCAAGTCTACTTCCGCAAGGGATTCGGCCTGAAGGCCGAGGTTCAGGGGGAGCTGGCTTCTGATTATAGCGGGCGGCTGGTGGATCTGCTGCGGTCGAGGGACTTCACGCTCACCGCTGGCGATACGACGGTTCGTCTCGCACGGGAATTCGGTTTCTGTTACGGGGTCGAGCGAGCCGTCGATTATGCGTATCAGACCCGCCGCAAATTTCCTGACCGGCGCGTGTTTCTGGCCGGTGAGATAATCCATAACCCTCACGTAAACAGCAATTTGCGTGAGATGGGCGTGGAAATTCTGGAGATCGGGCCGAACGGCATCGACTACAGTGTCGTGGAGCCGAGTGATGTCGTGATTCTTCCGGCATTCGGGGTGACGATTCACGATTTTGAGACGCTTCGCGCGATCGGCTGCATCATGGTCGATACAACCTGCGGGTCGGTGTTAAATGTGTGGAAGCGGGTCGAGGGATACGCGCGCGATGGGTATACGTCGCTGATCCACGGCAAGTACTATCACGAAGAAACCCGCGCGACGGCATCGCAGGCCGGGAAGTATCCGGGCGCTCACCATTTCGTCGTTCGCAACATGGACGAGGCGAGGGTGGTCTCCGATTTCATTGAACAGAAGATTTCGGCAGCGGACCTGATGGGCCGATTCCCGCATGCGGCGTCCCCGGGTTTTGACCCTGACGTGCATCTGCGCCGGATCGGGGTAGCCAACCAGACGACGATGCTGGCGAAGGAGTCGCTCGCGATCGGTGTGGAGGTGGGGCAGGCCATGGCGAGAGCGCACGGCGATGACTATGCGAAGGCGAATTTTCGGACGTTCGACACAATCTGCAGCGCGACTCAGGAGCGGCAGGATGCGGTCAATGAGTTGCTGGCGGAGCCGCTCGACGTAATGGTGGTGATTGGAGGTTATAACTCGAGCAACACGATCTCCCTCGCGGCACTGTGCTCGGAAAAGGTGTGTACCTATCACGTCGAGGATGCCGCGGCTATCGATCCGGAAACCGGTAGCGTGCTCCATCGCCCTCCCGGGAGGAAGGAAGACGTGGTCGAGCAGGGCTGGCTCACGCGGCCGGGTCACATGCGGATCGGGGTGACGGCCGGTGCCAGCACCCCGAACAACAAGATCGGAGACGCGGTCGCGAGAATCTTCGCGACCAGGGGCACCGCTCCCGTCGAGATAAAATGATGCGCCCTGCGTAACGACAGTGTCACTGGTGCGCCGGCCGGTCGTCATGATTATGCCGGTGTTCTACTTTCCTCTGTGCGCTGGGCCCGAAACTTGTTATGGTAGACGGCGTACAATGACAGGAGTTTTTCAGTGGAGGTTGTGATGGAGCTCTATGGAGTGCCCGCTGTGCCTGATCCGAAGGCAGGCGCGCAGGACGTAGCGCAGGACGTGGTCCATCTCAGCTCGTGGTTCCAGAAGGGTTGGAACGGCGCGGCAAGTCTTGGCGAGAAGGGCGCGGATCTCGTTGCGGGAATATTCGACAGGCTGCTCGAGGCTGACGGCCTCGGCTATGACAACGAAGGAGACCAGACGGAAAACTGAATTGTCAGAACCGCAGTAATGGAGAGGCCGCCCCAGTGGGCGGCCTTTCTTGTGTGCCCAGCATGAACATCGACTATGAGGTGTAAGTCCTCTGGGAAGTTGGTCGCAACGACCTGAGCAAACCGCAAGGTGATGATCGTGAGAGAGTTGCTGAAAGAAGCGGGGAGCGAGACCTGTGGGGCGACGA
>JBBSFT010000211.1:0-3817 GCA_038254845.1 Gemmatimonadales bacterium
GACGCGACTCACGTATGTCATGTCCGGCACACCGGGAAACTTGTCGATCTTCGTCCACGTCGCGCCCCCGTCGCGCGAGACCTGAATGAGGCCGTCGTCGGTGCCGACATACAGCAGCCCCTTCCTCAGCGGCGACTCATCGATCGTGCTGATATTCCCGAACTCGGCCGTTCCGGCATGGCGCGCAACAGCCGTCTCCGGCCATGTCTTCCCCATGAGCGGGAGCTTGTCGCGATCGAGATGACGCGTGAGATCTCCGCCAAGCTGCTCCCAGCTGTCGCCACGATAAGGGCTCTTGAAGAGATATTGCGCGCCGAAATAAACCGTGTTGTGATCGTGCGGCGAGATCAGGATCGGCACGCTCCAGTTCCAGCGCAGCTTTTCCGCCCCGAACTTCGGAGCAGGCTGAATGCTCTTCTGCTCGCCGGTCTTCACGTCATAACGGATAATTCCACCGTTTTGAGATTCGGCGTACACGACGTTCGGGTCTGTCGGATCGACCGCTGAATAGAAACCGTCGCCGCCGACAGTCACGTACCAGTCGCTGCTCGTAATCCCCTGACGATTTCGCGTCTGGCTCGGCCCCGCCCAGCTGTTGTTGTCCTGAAGGCCGCCGTACACATAGTAGAAGGGAAGCCTGTTATCGAGATCGATCGCATAGTACTGCGCGATCGGAAGATTGCTCACGAAATCCATGGTCTGCCCGCGGTCGTGCGTGATATACACGCCCCCGTCGTTGCCGACGATGAAGTGATCCGGGTCGGTCGGGTCGATCCACATTGCGTGATAATCCACGTGTGCCGACTGCGCGATCGGATGATTGGTCGCGCCGCCGTCTTCTGACACGAAGATCGGCACGCCAAGCTCGTAAATTCGCTCGGGGTTTTTCGGATCGACGCGAATCTGGCTCATGTACCACGGATACTCGAAGTACGTGCCGGTTTTTCTCCAGCTCGCGCCGTAGTCGTCTGAGCGATAGATCTCCGGCGTCTTCGTCTCGAGCGTCGCGTAGATCGTGCGCGGCTGCGAACGGCTCACGTCGAGCCCGATGCGGCCGATGTCGCCGGTCGGAAGCCCCTCCGTCAGCTTCGTCCACGTCTCGCCCGCATCGGTTGACTTGTAGATGCCGCTTTCCGGACCACCGCCAACGAAGCTGTACGCTTTTCTCTGCCGCTGAAACGCGGCCGCGTACATGATGTTCGAATCCGTTGGATCCATGATGACATCGGTGACACCCGTATGCGGGCTGATCTTCAGCACCGCTTTCCACGTCTTGCCGCCGTCGATTGTCTTGTACAGTCCCCGCTCACCGCCGTCCATCCACAGCGGGCCAACGGCCGCGACGTAAACGATGTTCGGATTTGTGGGGTTGACGACAATGCGCCCGATGTGCTGCGAGGTCTTGAGCCCCATGTTCTGCCAGGTCCGCCCGCCGTTCTCGGACTTGTAGACTCCGTCACCCCACGAGGAGCTGCGCTGATTGTTCGACTCTCCCGTTCCGACCCAGACTATCTCCGGATTTGACGGAGCGAGAGCGATGTCGCCAATCGATGCCGTGCTTTGCTTGTCGAAGACCGGTTCCCACGTCGTGCCGGAGTTGACGGATTTCCACACGCCTCCGGACGCCGCGGCCGCATAGAGAAGCTTGCCGAGCTGATCGCCCGTTCGCGATGCCGGGCCTTCAGCGACAGCAAGATCGACCACACGACCACTCGTGACCGCCGGTCCGATCGGACGCCAGGCGAACTCCTGAAGCATCGACGAATCGTAGGCGGCAGCGCTGACTGCGATCTTCGGAGCCTGTTTGGCGGTTGCCGCCTTCGCTTTCTGCGCCTGAGCCGGCGACAAGGCGATCACAACTGCCGCCGCGCCCAGTTTCAACGAGTGAGCGACGAGACGGACGCGAGCTGTCTTCATATGAATGCTGATACGAGTAAAGGAGGAGAAGGGTTGAAATGTTAACATTCGGTGTAGCTACTTCGTCAGCCCGAGCTTCGGCTCATTATCACCGCGAAAGACGAAGACACGAAGCCAATGAGAGATAATGACTGAGCTGATCACGCCCGACCCGATTCGGGAAGTCCGCTTCAATCCACGGCAGAATCCACCGCCCGGGTTTCCTCCCGGACCCACGCCACGATTTCCTGGACAGTTCCTGCTGGAGATGTCGCGCAATCCGCTTGCTCCGCTCGTCGCGATGCATCGGGATTTCGGAGACATCGTCCATTATCAGATCGGTCCGCAACATCTCTATCTCTTCAGCGATCCCGAGCTTATTCGCGACGTCCTCGTCACGAACCAGAAGAACTTCACCAAGAGCCGCGGGCTCGAGCGCGCGAGGAGGCTCCTTGGCAACGGCTTGCTGACGAGCGAAGCGGAATTTCACCTGCGGCAGCGGCGCCTTGCACAGCCCGCCTTTCACCGTCAGCGAATTGCATCGTATGCTGCGACAATGACCTCGTACGCCGATCGCACGCGCCTGGCCTGGACCGACGGATTGGCGGTGGATATGCACGTCGAGATGATGCATCTCACGCTCGCAATCGTTGCGAAGACGCTATTTGACGCTGACGTCGATGCCGAGGCGGCGGAGATCGGCGAAGCGCTGACTGCTGCGTTCGAGTCGTTCAACTTCGGCATTCTTCCATTTACCGAGCTGCTCGAAAAGCTGCCACTGCCGCATGTCCGCCGGTTCAATGCGGCCCGAGACCGTCTCGATAGAACCATTTATCGGATGATCGACGAACGGCGCGCCAGCAATGAAGATCGGGGCGACCTCCTGTCGATGCTGCTTCTCGCGACCGATGTCGAGGGCGATGGGAGCGGAATGGATGATCGACAGCTTCGCGATGAAGCGCTCACTATTTTTCTGGCCGGCCACGAGACCACTGCAAACACGCTGACGTGGACGTGGTATCTGCTGTCCCAGCACCCTGATATCGAGGCCCTCCTTCACCGCGAGATCGACTCGGCCCTTGGCGGACGCGTGCCGACGTTCAAGGATCTTGCCGCGCTACCGTATACGAGGATGGTCGTCGCGGAGTCGATGCGACTCTATCCGCCGGCATGGGCGATCGGACGACGGGCGATTGTGCCGTTCGAAGCGCGAGGCTACACCGTGCCGGCGCGATCTGTCGTTCTCATGAGTCAGTACATCGTGCATCGGGATCCGGCTTTCTTCCCGGGTCCCGAACGGTTCGATCCGGAGCGATGGACACCCGAGGCGCAGGCGTCACGTCCGAAGTTCTCGTATTTCCCATTTGGTGGCGGAGCGCGGGTATGCATTGGCGAGCAGTTCGCGTGGATGGAGGCGATTCTTGTCGTGGCGACGCTCGCCCAGAAATGGAAGATGCGGCTCGGCCACGGGCATCCAGTCGCCGTTCACCCGCTCATCACGCTTCGCCCGAAGAACGGAATGAGGATGAGTCTCATTAAGCGCTGAGTGGTTGAGTTCAGCCCGCCAGTGCTTTGACCGCGAACGGTGACGCATGGTACCAGCGGAGTATGTCGGCGGGATCGTCGAAGATTGCGACCGCGCCCGAGAGCTCTTCCATTGTCCATCCTCCCGAGAGCACGCCGACGAGATTTACATGGGCGCCGATAGCGGCCTCGACGTCGTAGGGCGTATCGCCGAGCATGATCAGCTCATCCGGGTTGAATTCGCTCTTTCTAATTGCGGCCTGCACGATGTCGGGATCTGGCTTGGAGTCGTTCGCATCGCTTGACGACGCGATCACATCCATCATGCCGCCTACGCCTACGACGTCGAGTAGCGCGTTGGCCTCGTCACCGTTTGCGGATGTGGCAACGATGGTCC
>JBBSFT010000212.1:0-3762 GCA_038254845.1 Gemmatimonadales bacterium
ACGGCCGACACGTTGACGATGTGCTTGTCGCGCTCGGGTGTGGCCAGCATCAGCGGTTTGAGTCGCGCATTGATGATGAACGGCGCAACAGCATTCACGAGATGAACTTCGAGCAGCTCCACTGACGGGACCTCCGCCATCGTCGAACGCCACGAATTGCGGCCGCGAAGATCCACCTGCTGGAGATCCTGGTCGAGCGTGCCCTCGGGGAACAGCGCCTTCTGCGCGGCAAGCTCCTCGGGCAACAGCGGCACCTGCGACAACTCTGCCGGACGGGTGAGGCCGGCCACTTCGGAAAGGCGCTTCTCGAGCGCCACCGGCTCACCAGCACCTTCAGGAAGCATGTGATATCCCCGCAGGCCCTCGTACCTCCCGATCAGCTTGCGAACCTCATCGCTCATGTCGCTCATCGACGCGCGCTCGCCGTCCATCATGTGCTCATAGAACTCGGGCGGACGGCGAACGGTCTGACACGCATTGTTGACGATGAAGTCGAGCCGGTCGCGCGTCGCAAGCAGCTCGGCGCAAAACGCTTCGACGCTCGGTGTGTGACGCAGATCAAGACCAAAGATCTCCAGCCGGTCGGCCCACTCGGCGAAGTCGGGCTCGCTCGCATACCGCGCCGCGGAGTCGCGAGGAAACCGCGTTGTCACAATGAGATGAGCGCCGGAGCGAAGAAGCTTGATACCCGCCTGATATCCGATCTTCACGCGTCCGCCAGTGAGGAGCGCAACGCGGCCGGTAAGATCGGCAAGCTCGCCGCGCTTTGCAAAATTCACTGCGGCGCACTCCGGGCAGAGCTGGTCGTAGAAGTGGTGGAGCTTCGTGAAATCCTGCTTGCAGATGTAGCAGTTCAACATCTCGTGAGCGTGTTTCGGCTCCTTATCGGTCACATCGTGGGGCTCAAAGTCACGCGGCGGAAAGACATTCGGCGTCGTGAATACCGTTTCGCGGCGAAGCCGCCGAATGCCGGTCGCGGCAAGAACTGATTCTGCTTTTCCAACCCGCTCTGCTTTCCGTTGGCGCTTCGTGACCTTGAGAAGGCGGCGCCGATCGACCGCGTCGGGTCTCGACACCTGACCCGCGGACTGAAGCAATCGCGTCCGGTCGTCTTCGCTCAGGCCCGCGAGCACCGCGCGGTTCTCGGCAATCGACTCGAGCAGAGCGATCGCGTCGCGGGCGCGCGCGGCAAGGGTGGAATCGTCGTGGGAATCAGGTGGCGGAGTCTGCATCGCCTAAAACTAAGCGCCGCAGACTCCACTCAGTCGTGATTTACTTCGTCCCCCACGGCTCATCGGCCGTTGGTCCGTAAATCGACGGAATCGGAACGTCTAGCTCACGGAGATAGACAGTGAGCTGCCCGCGGTGATGAGAGAGATGATTGATGGTACTTCGTACCGACATGTACCGGGACATGGTCATCACCACCTGATCGCCCATTTTCAGCGACCAGGGCTTCTGAAAGTCATCGTCGCTCGTGTCCGCGATGGCGGCGTGCGCCTCGCTCGCGTGCTGGTCGAATTGTTCGAGCAGGTTCTCGGTTTTCTGCATGCTGTAACCAGGGCCGTCGCCGAGGGTCAGATCGCCCTCGCGAAGTGTCCGCGTAATCCACCCTGGCATCGTCGCGACAAGCTGAGCGAGATGGCCGAGTGGAAAACGACTTGGGATGCGGCTTCCACTCGCCTTTGTCTGACGGTACGCGCTCGATGAGGCGACGTGTTGTGCCCATTTCCATGTCGAACTCGGGCAGCAGCATTTCAGAAATTGACATGAGTTCTCCGGGAAGGTGGTTGCGTAAGAGGAAGAGCTGGTGGCGCTGGGTCTGCCGGAGCGATCGAGTCGTCGAGCGCGCCAGAGCCAACCCAATGGCTCACGTGATCATTCGACATGCCGAACTCGTCTCGCAGCGACGCGCAAACCTCCGCCGCACCGAGATCGCAGGACTCGAGCCCAGCGGCGGTTTTCTCGAACCGAGTCCTGCCGATCAAGAGCAGTCTCGCATCAGGCCTGTTCGTGCGCACATACAGCCTCTCATTGAACGGGCTTCGCTGCCGCGATGCCTCATACCGGTCCGCGTACAGCTCGCGAGAAGCGTCATCGATCATGAGGCGGCATGGAGTGAGTGTCGGGTGAGGTGGGATATCTGACCAGATCATGTGCATGCCATCGACGGGCTCGACCTCCGCTCCGAAAATACCTTCGTCAGCAACGAAAATTCCATTCGTAAGCGGGAGCGGAAAATCGGTGAGCATCGACGAGTCAACGAGCCAGTCACGATCGTCGATCCGAACTTTCACGCTACCGTGGCCGAGATACCCGGTATCCCGCATCGAACCCGCCACCCGATGCGCATTGAAACCAAGAGCCAGCAGGAGCTCGCCCAGCGCGTTGCTCGTGGTCCAGCACGTTCCGCCTGCGCCGTGAGTGAGCCATCGCTCAAAGAAATCGTTCGCGTCCATCTGGGGCAACGGAACACCGGGTGTCGTGCGGAGCGCGATCATTTTCGTCGTGTTGTCAAACGGAACCGAGACACACCACGCAGCATATGCCGCACGAAGACCGTGAAGGTCCGGACGGAAATCCTGCGGCAATCCGAGCCGTTCGATGACCCGCGCTAAAAGATCGTGATCGAGAATGGCGGTTGCTCTCCGAAGCTGTATGTATATGGGCGCGGGTCCATTCCGGATAAAATTGAGACCTGTTCAATCTCATGACCACCACTAAATCCTGCCAGGCGATCGTCATCGGACTCGGCGCGATGGGGAGCGCGACGCTCGCTCATCTTGCCGAACGCGGCTGGCGAGCGCTCGGACTCGAGCAGCTCACGCCCGGAAACTCGCTCGGCTCCTCGCACGGCGACAGCCGGATCATTCGCGAGATGTATTTCGAGCATCCGCTGTACGTGCCGCTCGTGCAGCGCGCCTATGAGCTGTGGTCGGAGCTGGAGAAAAAAACCGGACGATCGTTGATGACGCTGAATGGCGGCCTGATGATTGGGCCCGCGGATGGCGCAATCGTCACCGGCACGTTGAGGAGTGCGGCCGAGCATGGCCTCGCGCACGAGATTCTCGAGGCGGGTGAGATCGGAAGGCGGTTCCCGGCGTTCCAAGTTGAAGAAGGCCTTGTCGGTGTTATCGATCCGCGCGCCGGCTATCTCGATCCGGAAGCGTGCATCGCGGCTCATCTCGACGTTGCGCGTCGATTCGGTGCGGACGTGCGGTTGAACGAGGCTGTCGTGCGATGGATCCCTGATGGTGACGGCGTGACTGTCACGACAGCGACTAACACATATCGCGCGGATCGACTCGTAATCGCCGGCGGAGCGTGGAATAATGAGTTGTTGCGGGATCTCGGGATGTCGCTCGAGGTGGAGCGTCAGGTTGTTTTCTGGCTCGAGCCGGCGAGCGATGACGACCGGTACCACAAGTCGCAGTTCCCGATCTTCGCGCATGAGTACAAGGCCGGCCACATCTGTTACGGCTTTCCGCGGCTCGCGAAGGGCGTGAGGGCGTCGGTGATGCATGGCGGCGAGGTCGTGAAGCATCCCGCCGAGATCAGGCGTGACGTGAGCGATGATGAGGTCGAGCCGTTGCGGGCGGCGCTTCGGCCAGTGCTTCCGGAGTTGGCTGCGGCCCCGGTGCGATCGAGCGCGACGTGTGTCTTCACCAATACGTCCGATCGCGATTTTCTCATCGATTTTCATCCGGCGTATCCGCAGGTGCTGATCTCGAGCCCGTGCTCGGGGCACGGATTCAAGTTCTC
>JBBSFT010000213.1:0-3736 GCA_038254845.1 Gemmatimonadales bacterium
CTCCAACCAATGCATCAGGCATCGTGATGCTGGTCTCCTCACCGGTCTGTCCGGCACCCGCGGAGCGCTTCTCCAATAAGGCAGCCAGATACATCCAGGACGCAGAGTTCACGTAGAACGTGGCAAGCATTACGGATGTCGCAAGCCATGACGCTATGGTCGCAAAGTGGATGGCGACACTGATGGGGATCGCTGCGTACACCGTAAAGTCCGCGACGATGTCGATGTACCCGCCGAAGTCACTTTGTCTGCCTCCCGCCCTGGCGACAGCTCCGTCGAGCCCATCAAGACTTCGATTCACTGTCCACCCCAAAAGGCCCAGGCCAAAACGGCCTTCGGCGACGGCAAGTGCGGCGAGCAGTCCGAAGAGCACCGACGCCAGCGTGATTACCCCTGGATGCACGCGATCGGCCAGGCGCGACGCTATTGGATGGAGAAATCGATTTTTCAGCGGCCGCGCGATTGAATCCAGCACTGGGGTCCTGGGTGGATGCCGGTCAGACTGGAATGGAGTGTCGGGAACCGCTGCTCGCCGCGGAGTCTTTATTATATACACCCCTCCGGCAACAACCCAAGATGAATCGCCCAACTGCATCAACGATCCTTCGCTGGACGATCGCAATAGTATTGGTGGCTTTATTCATCTGGACTGCGCGCCATTACCTCGATCCATATGCCGCGCCGTTCGCTAACTGGGTTCGGGCACGTGGAGCATGGGGACCAGTCGCTTTCGTCGCCGTGTACATCGTCGTTGACCTGCTTCTGATTCCGGGAGCGATTCTCACCTTGCTCGCTGGAGCGCTCTTTGGTTTTATGCACGGGGTCATCTACGCCTTCGCCGGCGCGATGCTCGGCTCGGTTGCGTCGTTTTTAATGGCACGCTATGCAGTGAAGCCGTTTGTGGAGCGGCGACTTCGCGACAACGAGCGGTTCAAAGCGATCGATCGCGCCGCGAAGGGCGGCGGAGCCCGACTCGTGGCATTGCTACGGCTCTCGCCCGTACTCCCATACAACGTCCTCAACTATGCTCTGGGGATCACCAGCATCTCCACTTGGGAGTATACACTCGGCACCATGGCAATTTTGCCCGGGACAGCGATGTATACCTATTACGGAACGGTCGCCGGGACTCTCACGGGTCTCTCGAAATCAATTGCTCATGGCTCGGGCTACTACACCTTATTGGGGGTTGGCGTTGTCGCCACGGTGTTGGCCGCGTTCCTTATCACCCGCCTGGCGCGAAGTGAGCTCGGGCCGTTACAGCATGGCAACTGACGTGAGCGCGTTTACATCCACCCCGAGCGACGCCGACCGGGAATGGCGTGCCAATGTCTCTCCGGAAAATTGGACGAATCCGGCGCCGAAAGACAAATACGACTTGGTGGTGATCGGCGCTGGCACCGGTGGCCTGGTAACATCCGCCATCGCAGCGGCACTTGGTGCTCGAGTCGCGCTGATCGAGCGGCACTTCATGGGAGGCGATTGTCTCAACGTCGGCTGCGTACCCTCCAAAGCGTTGTTGCGGGCGAGCCGCGCATGGGCGGACGCGAAATCGGGACGATTCGGAGCACCGCAGGCTCGAGGCGATGGTGACTTCGCCGCGGCCATGGAGCATATGCGCCGCTCGCGCGCAAACATTTCCGCGGTGGATTCCGCTGAGCGCTACCGGCGGATGGGCATTGACCTGTTTTTCGGCCAGGCGCGATTCAAGGCAGGCGACCAGATCGCGGTTGAAGATGCGGTACTCAGATTCCGGCGCGCGGTTATCGCTACGGGAAGCAGTCCGGCGGTGCCTCCCATTGCCGGACTTTCCGAGACGCCATTCCTCACCAACGAGACGATCTTCGATCTTCAAACCCGGCCACGCCATCTGCTCGTGATAGGAGGCGGGCCGATCGGGTGCGAGTTGGCACAGGCATTCCGGCGCTTGGGAGCAAACGTCACTATCCTCGAGCGGGGAGAGAGAATTCTCGCCAAGGATGACGTGGACGCTGCCGCCGTCCTCGCTCGTGCGCTTGCCAGCGACGGGGTGGACATTCGCACGGGCGTCGAACTAGAGTCGGTCTCCGGAAGCGGCGCTGATGTCGTGGTTCGTCTGCGCGGCGGCGAAGAAGCGCGCGGCGATTCGATCTTCGTCGCCGGCGGCAGAACGCCGAATACTCAGGACCTCGATCTCGAGCGGGGCGAAATCCATTTTGACAAGAAGGGCGTGACCATCGATCAGCGTCTGCGAACGAGTAACCACAACGTGTACGCAGTGGGGGACGTGGCAGGGAGCTACCAGTTCACCCATGTCGCGGACGCGCATGCGCGGATGGTCGTTCGGAATGCCCTGTTCTTTGGTCGTCAGCGCATCGACGATCTGGTAGTGCCATGGTGCACCTACACGTCGCCCGAGCTTGCTCATGTTGGAACGTCTGCCGATCAGTTAGCGAATGTGAAGGGACTCCGCACGATCACGATTCCCCTGGACGAAGTCGACCGGGCCAGGCTCGAGGGGGACGCCGAGGGGTTCTTTCGCGTGCATTTCGTCGGCAATAAAATTGTGGCGGCCACGATGGTTGCGGACCGCGCGGGCGACATCATCACGGTCATGGGAGCAGCAATGTCTAACGGGCTGGGGTTGCCCGCTCTCGGAAAGACCATCTTTCCTTATCCCACCGAGGCCGAAGCGTTACGAAAGGGCGCGGACGCTGCACGCAGGGCGTCACTTACGCCGGGGCGCCAAAGATTGTTGAGAAAGTTTTTCAGATTGTTTCGTTGAGCCCCTGATTGAACAAAACTCGCGACATACTTCCCAGCCAAGGCGCTTGTCAATCTCGAATCAATGCATCGGTTTGCACTGAGAATCTTGTAGCAATGCGGTCATCTCCAGAGCATTAGCGATCGCATAATTCCACTTGTTGTTATTGAACGTCAGATGAACGCGAAGTGCCTTGTCCATGGCTCTCTCGATCGCGGGAATCCATGCCTCCAGTTGCGAACGGTCGTAGAGATACCGATATCGCTCAGCCACCTCGTCATTCTTCGCCTCCCAGGTCGATTCACGCCGCCCATGAAACCGGAACATCGCAAGCTCCGCGTTGGTGATCTCCATCACCGGCGGAATGCTGCTCTCCATGCCTGGCGGCGCATCGACCGCGACATAACTGAAGCCGAGTGTGCTCAACAATCCGAAAGTTCTGTTCGCGAGGCGATCCGAGAGCCAATCCCGATGCCGAAGTTCAACCGTCGCAGGCCAGTCCCCCAATCGTTCGCGCGCGCGTCGCAGCTCCGCCGCCGACTCCTTCGTTGGCAGAAACCACTTCGGATATTGAAGCATGATCGCGCCAAGCTTGTTCGCTTTGCGAAGTGGGCTCAGCGCAGCGAGAAACCGGCGCCACACTTCGTCCAGCGCATCAGTACTGAAATGATGCGAGTACACGTTGGCCGCGACTCTCAATCGCAATGGAAGCTCATCGCGAAGCCATTGTGGAAGCCGAGCAGGATTGGTCGGATGTCCGGTCATGAGTGAATGCGCCTTCACGTTGAACACGAAGTGCGACGGGGTTCGCTCCCCCCATCTCATGGATGTTTCAAGCGACGGCAACGCATAGTACGTCGCATCCACCTCGACCATCGGCAGCTGCTCGGCGTAGAAACGCAGTCGTGCTTCGGGTGTTACAGCGTCGTCTGGATAAAAAACTCCGGGAGCAAGAAGTGTCGGATCGGTCCAGCCGGCAACGCCAACGAGAAC
>JBBSFT010000214.1:0-3731 GCA_038254845.1 Gemmatimonadales bacterium
CCAGCACCCATTCGACGTAGCTCGTGATGGTGAGCGGCCGTGCGCGGGTGGTGTCGTTCGTGAGTGTCAGGATCTCGAGTTTCACCGGGTCGTCGAGTGGTACGCCCACGCGCAGCGAGGACGCAATTCCGTTGTGCTCGTGCTCGAAGACAGAATAGCCGGCACCGTGCTTCACCCGGTATGGGCTGGATTCGCGGATTGGCTGAGCGGTCGGAGTCCAGGTATCGCCCGCTTCGTCATCACTTATATAAATGCATTCGCCCGGGCGGTCGCTCACCGGGTCGTTCTGCCATGGGCTGAGCCGGAATGCGCTGCTGGTGATGGCCCAGGTTGCGCCGGCACCTGTCTCGCTGGCGATGAAACCCGCTGCGTCGTTGGCAATGACGTTGGCCCACGGCGCGGGCGGTAAGGCATCTCCAGTTAGATTAATTTCGTACTCGTTCCGATCGTTAAAACCGCCGATCCCGTTAAAAAAAACGAGATCCGCGTCTCCTGGGTGCTCGACTGCGCAAAGATAAGCCGGGCTAGCCGGCGAAGCCTCCCGTGATGCCGAAAACGACCCCGAATCTTTCGGTTTTTCGCCGAGAAGCGAATCGAGATCGAAGTCGCCGCAGTCGACATGAACCCGTGCGACCCGCCGAAGCAGCATCGCCGCATCGGCGCTCAATGCGTCAGCTCGGCGAATAAAAATCCCACCTGCCGAATCCAGATCCGCGCCGGCCTTCGCCGAAAGAACCTCGTCCGCCAGCGCGCTCGCGAGCGACTGAATGACGTCGTCAGCACCTTCGTTCAGAATCACGAGAGCGCATCCAATCCCGATGGTCTTCCAATACCGGTGAATCTCAATCAGCTCACGCACAGCTTTGATTCCCGCCACCGAGCCGATCGTCGCCAACAGAACCGGCTCGTGGTCGAGGATTCCGACATCCACCATCGTCGCTCGCGACGGAATCGAGTCAAACGGATCTGCCTGCGCCCAATTCTCCGCCCGCTCTGGGAACAGCAATCGCCCAGCGAGATCCTGATAGGCCGCGGCTGTCTCGACGCTCAATCCAAGCTCAGCGAGTCGTCCATGCGCGCTTGCTGGTGCCCGCTCAAATACGGCTTCCACCCGCGATTGATCCTTGAAGATCTCGGCAAGACGCATCGCATCATCCCGATCATCGGCCATGAACGTCGTGAACGTCGCATGTGCCGATTCGCCGGCAGGAATGCTGAGTCGCGTCCTGATCGAGAACACCGGATCGAGTACAGCACCGGTTCTTCCCGAGAGCGGTCCATTGTTGTCCATCGCCGCGGGTGCGCGCACCGATCGCCCTCGCCCGATGAACTTCGCCCGATCGGTCTCACAGCTTATCTCAGTACTCGCGGTTGCCACCACGTGCCCGCACCACACCGGTTTGCTGTCGGCCGAGCGGGGGCGGCGCATCGCGAGAATGGCGTGGCTGCTGTCGATCCATTCCGTCTGGACGAACAGGCTGAAAAATGCAGGGTGGCTGCGATCGGCGGAAAACGGAGCGATGACGATCTCGCCGTAGCTCGTCAGCTCGATGTCAGCCTGCTCGGTCGATCTATTGGTGGCCGTGACCCGGCGCAGCTCCGCCGGATAGTCGGGCGAGACGACGATCTCCATCTGCGTGTCGATGTCGCCGTCGGTGCGGGTAAAGACTGCGCGATCGATCTCGAAGCTCGCACTGTACGAATCGGTTTCACGGCAGAGCGGCTGATGGGCCGCGGACCACGTATCGCCGTCGGACAAGTTCCTGACATAGCACCACAGGCCCTGGTCGTCGAGCGTGCCGTCACCGCGCCAGCGTGTGACAGCGAGCGGGCCGAAGCGCGTCTGGCCACCGCCCGCGTTCGTGATGAGCGTCGTGAACGGCGAAGAACCGAGCACGGCGATGCGAGGCTGAGCTGTATGTGGCGAAGGGAATTGACGGACGCGAGGTTTCATCGAATTCCTTGGATTATCATGAGTGCAACATGCGGCAGGCCGAATGGGTCGGCGGCGAACGTTTACAGGCTCCCGAATTTTCTTCTCGCGCGCCTGAATGTAAACGATTACATTTTTCCCGCCTCGTTGGTAAGGGGCTGATTGCCGGTTCCACATCGCACCGAGCTCGATGGTCACGATCAAGGACGTAGCACGCCAGGCCGACGTGTCCGTTGCGACGGTCTCCAGAGTGTTCAGCGGAGCCAACTTCGTCCGCGAAGAAACGAGCAAGCGAATCAGGGATGTGGCGGCTGCGCTCCGCTACACTCCTCACGGAGGCGCGCGCAGTCTCATCACGCGCAAGACCCATACGCTCGGCGTCCTCCTTCCCGACCTCTATGGAGAATTCTTCTCCGAGCTCCTCCGCGGCATCGACCTCGCCGCGAGAGAGGGGGGATACCATATCCTCGTGTCGCGCTCGTACGAAGGAAAGAGCGAGTTTGAGGAATCGATGCGCGCAATGCGCGGCCGGGTGGACGGTCTGCTGCTGATGTCCCCCGACATCGACGCGGAAACGTTACTGAGCCTTCCGGCAGATCTCCCGGTGGTACTCCTCTGCTCGGCCTCCCAGGGACAGGACGTCGATTCCGTGAGCATCCACAATTCGCGTGGCGCACGCGCTATGGTCGGCCATTTGATCTTGATCGGCCACCGGCGAATCGCGATCATCAAAGGCTCTGTCGGCAATTTCGATGCGGCCGAGCGACTGCGGGGATACCATGCAGCGTTGAACGAAGCGGGTATTGCAGCGGAGCCTGCACTGGAACGCTGCGGCGGGTTTACGGAAGCCGGCGGATATGACGCGGCGCTCGAGCTGCTTGCAGCGAAGAATCGTCCATCCGCGGTATTCGCGGCCAATGACTCGATGGCGATCGGAGCGCTCAGCGCATTTCGCGAATCGGGGGTGAGAGTTCCCGAGGACATCGCAGTAGCGGGCTTCGACGACATTCCGCTCGCTCGCTACATGGATCCGCCGCTCTCGTCAGTGCGGGTTCCAATCTCGGAGCTTGGAGGCACCGCGGTAGAGATTCTGCTTCATGCTGTCAGCAGCAAGAATCTGCACACTCGCCGTCGCATTCGCGTGTCGACAGAAGTCGTTATTCGGCGCTCCACCAACGGCCAGCCCGCGGAGCGTCCTCCACCAACAACCTTTACCAGAGAGATGGCGTCAGTCTGAAGCAGTACTAGAAACGAGTTGTTCACGAAAACAATAATTGGAGATGCAGATGAAGACGAGCAACATCAATTTTCACCGGTTTACCAGAGGGCTAGTCGCAGCAGTCGCACTGATGTTCGCGGCGATCAACACGATTTCTTCGCAAACGTCTACCGGAATACTCCGGGGCGCAGTGACCGGCTCGGGTGGCACCCCGGCCGCCGGAGCCCAGGTCACCGCTACGAATACTTCGAGCGGCGTCGCACGCACCACGACTTCTCATGATGATGGCCAGTATGTGCTCGCCGGCGTTATCCCGGGCACGTACTCAGTCACGGTCCGGCGCATCGGGATGTCGCCGCAAACGCGCACCGTCGTCGTTCAGATCGGCGCAACCCAGCTGCAAAACTTCGCGCTCGTCGACCAGGCTACAACACTCGAGACGCAGGTTGTCACGGCAACCACGGTCCGTGAAACTCAAACGTCGGAGACGGCGACGAATATCACCAAGGCCCAGATCGAGAAGCTGCCGACGCCGAGCCGGAACTTTCTCGACCTTGCTGCGTTGTCACCCGGCATTAC
>JBBSFT010000215.1:0-3727 GCA_038254845.1 Gemmatimonadales bacterium
AGAGCGGTTTCTTCGTTCCCGGCCAGGCACGCGACATTCAGCGTATTCGAACGCCGGCAGGGGAGCTGTATGTGGTCACGCGAAACAACGACCGCCCGCTCGTCTTCCGCTCGAACAAGCCGGCCAAACAATGAGACGGAAAGTTCTCCTCGCCCTGCTCGCGTCGGTCGGGGCGCAGGGCTGTACTCGTCCGGACAATCGCAAGGATCTGGGCGCGGAACCACTGCACATGGCGATGCACCAGCTTAGCAGCGTCATCATGTACGATATCCTCAGTCCCCCGCAGTCGAGCAGGGTGTACGCCTACGCGAGCATTGCGGCGTATGAGGCTGTGCGACCCGGGTACAAGCCGGAGTACCGGACTCTGGCGGGACAGTTGAACGGTCTGACCGCCGTACCTGAGCCGACGGCGGGAGTACAATATTATCTGCCGCTCTCGAGCGTTCACGCGTTCATGACAGTTGGCAAGGCGCTCACGTTTTCCACTGCGCGAATGGATTCGATGCGTATTACGCTGGAAGACTCCTATCGCCATAGCGGGATTCCAGCGCCTGTATTCGATAGCTCGATTGCCTATGGCGACCGCATGGCGGGACACATTCTTGACTGGGCCAGGAGCGATCATTTTCTTCAGAGCCGGGGCATGCCGAAATACACCGTCATGTCCAAACCCGAACGATGGATACCCACACCGCCCGGGTACATGGATGCCATCGAGCCAAACTGGAGCATTGTGCGCCCATTTGTCATGGACTCCTCGGCGGAGTTTCGGCCAAAACCTCCACCAGTGTTCGACATGACACCGGGAACTCCTTTTTTCCGGCAGGTGAAGGAGGTCTACGATGTCCAGAAGAAGCTCACGGACGAGCAACGAAACATGGCCGCATTCTGGGACAACAATCCGTACGTGATGCATGTTCAGGGACACGCGATGTACGCGACAAAAAAAATCGCTCCGGGAGGCCACTGGATGGGGATCGCCGGGATTGCAGCGAAGAAAGCGAATGCCAGTCTCATGCAATCGGCTGATGCCTACGCGCGCACGTCTATCGCGCTGGCTGACGGTTTTATCGCCGTATGGGAGGAGAAATACAGGAGCAACCTCGCGCGGCCTGAGACAGTCATCAACCTCTACCTCGATGACAAGTGGGAACCCGTGCTTCAAACGCCGCCGTTTCCGGAATACATGAGCGCTCACAGCGTGATATCCACCGCTGCCGCTGTCGTGCTGACGAAACAATTTGGAGATGGATTTCATTTCGATGACGATGTGCAGCATGAATACGGTCTGCCAGTGCGGACCTTCTCGTCGTTCGAACAGGCAGCCGCCGAAGCGGCCATCAGCCGGCTCTATGGCGGCATTCATTATCGCGTGGCCATCGAGGAAGGAGTCGTTCAGGGAAGGAAGGTCGGGGATCTTGTCGTTGCGCGGGTAAAAACGCGAACCGTCGGAGCCGGACTGACGTCGATCAAATCACAATGAACGGCTTCCCATCCGGTCTCCGGAGTTACCCTGCACCGGCGAAACGGGTGCTGCATCTCACAACTCACGAGGCGCTCGGGTGGACGCTTCGTATTGGAGTTTTTCTGTGTTTCGTCGGGCACGGAGCATTCGGTCTGATGACAAAAGAGGGATGGCTTCCCTTCTTTGGATTCGCGGGAATCGGCCCGGGTTCCGCCTATCGGCTGATGCCGATCATCGGGACGGGCGACGTTCTGCTCGGCACTCTTGCGCTCGTCCAGCCTCGCGCCGCGTTGCTGATTTACATGATCGTCTGGTCGATCTGGACCGCTGCGTTGCGTCCGCTTACCGGCCAGCCGATATGGGAGATGTTTGAGCGCGCCGGAAACTACGGCGTCCCCATCGCACTCCTCGTGATGAGCGGAGCGTCGCGCGACTTGCGTTCGTGGGCGATGCCCGCGCCGATGAGGTCACTCACGCCAGATGTCACTTCGCGGCTGCGCGGCGTGCTCACCATCACTACTGCGTTGCTGCTGGTTGGTCACGGAGTACTGGCCATTGAGCAGAAACAGGAGCTCGTGGCGCACTATGGAGTTCTGGCGTCGATTTTCGGAGGGGGCGTCCTGAGTGGTGCCGCGCTCGCAACGATGTTCGGCGCTATGGAGATTGCTTTAGCTGCAGCTGTACTCTGGCGGCCGTCGGTATCGCTGTGCCTGTTTCTGTTTGTCTGGAAACTGCTGACCGAGTTACTCTTTCTGGCCAGTGGGGCACCGGTGTGGGAAGTGGTGGAGCGCGGGGGTAGCTATACCGCGCCGCTGGCTCTCGCTATGGTTCTGATCTACAGTCGCGAAGCCTCTCGGTCTTCGGGGGGGATCACGTGAGTTTTCTTCTCAATGACCGGGGCGTTTCGTCTTTATGACGATCACTCCGTTCGCGCCTCGCACGCCATATATGGCGGTGCCGATGGCGTCCTTAATTACCTCGATGGATGCGATGTCGTTCGGCGAAATTCCGGTCAGGCTCCCTCCCGGGCTGGCGGGCTGGATGGGAACGCCGTCCAGCACATACAGTGGCTCGTTACTGCCATTGATTGACGTCGCGCCTCGGATGCGTATCACGATGCCGCCGTCTGAAGCCCGCGTAACCCAGACACCGGGTATCCGTCCGGTCAGAAGGTCCTCGAGCGGCACAGCCGGAGTGCGATCAATATCTTCCGATGTGACGGCCGGCCCCATCGTGTCGTTACCACGGCTCGTTTTGCCAGACGACGCGCAGCCGGCAACAAGTCCGACGAACAGACCTAGGGGCATTAGAAAGTGAGCTCTCATGATTGGGTACCGGAATTGGACGTGTTGATTCGCAGCATTAATCGCTACGTGATCGCAGGCCTTGCCTGTGCTATGCTAGCCTCAGGAAGCGCGCACGGCCAGAGCGTGCCGTCAGGTCTCCGGGTGACATCGCCCGATGGGCACAACAGCGCCCTGGTGGAAATACGGGACGGCCACCTCTACTACAGCATTCAGCACAAGGGTCGAGCGATTATACTTCCCTCGCTGATGGGCTTCGAGTTTCGGGGCGCGAAGGCGCTGCGAGACAGTTTAAGAATCACAGGGAGCACCAGGTCCACATTCGACGAGACATGGACGCAACCCTGGGGCGAGGTCGAGCGCGTGCGAGACAATCACAACGAGCTGCGCGTCGCCGTTGCCGAAACGGGCGCACCGTTACGGAAGTTTGACGTCGTCTTTCGTGCTTTCAACGACGGCGTGGGTTTTCGGTACGAGCTCCCGGAGCAACCGAATCTGCGCGACTTCGAAATCTCGGACGAGCTGACAGAATTCTTCCCGGCAGAGGATTGGCGTGCGTGGTGGATTCCCGCAAATCGTCCTAAGCCCGACCGCCAGGAGATACTGTTTTCGTCTTCACCGGTAAGCGCAGTCGATACGGTGCACACGCCATTAACGATGGAGGGCAGCGACGGCCTGCACGTCGTGATTCACGAAGCCAACCTCGCCGACTACGCGAGCATGATGCTCGCCGGCACCGGTGCGGGGACGGAGAACCGAAGGTTGCGGGCGTCGCTTGTCGGTTATGCTGACGGGCTCAAGGTTCGCGGGCGGACGCCGTTTGTAACTCCCTGGCGGACAATCCAGCTAGCCGATCGCGCAGTAGATCTGGTGCCATCGGTCCTTGGACTGAAGCTCAACCCGCCGAGCGTGATCGCAAACACAAGCTGGATCAAGCCGATGAAGTACGTCGGCATCT
>JBBSFT010000216.1:0-3711 GCA_038254845.1 Gemmatimonadales bacterium
AATCAACGGCGACCTCTCGCCTCGCGGGTCTCCTGTGCGATTGACGACCGGCCTCAACGCACACACTATATCGGTGGATCGTGCAGGAAAGACGCTGGCCTACAGCGTATTCAATACTGTCGCGAATGTCTTTGCGGCTCCCATATCGGGTGACGCCGAGAACCCTCGAATGAGGCAGGTCACAACCGGCAATCAGACCGTCGAGTCAGCATCCATCTCAACCGACGGCAAGTGGCTGGCATATGACTCGAACATCAACGGAAATCAGGACATTTTCAAAATGCCCGTTGGCGGTGGAGAGCCTTTGCAGCTTACGCACAACCACATGGACAACTTTGCGCCCACGTGGTCTCCTGACGGAAGGCAGATCACCTTTCACAGCCTCGTCAACGGAAATCGCGACGTTTTCATTATGGATGCGTCAGGCGGAAAGCCCGCAGCGATAGCCGCTACTCCGAGCGAAGAGCTTATCGCCATTTGGCGACCGGACGGAAAAGCCCTGATGTACTTCCATTTTCCGGACTCTGCTTTCGAAATCATGCGCGACCCCGGTAGCCCCACGGGTTGGAGCGCACCAAAATTCAGGGGCACCATGTCGATCGGCACATTTTCTCCCGATGGCAAGCTGATCATCATTGCCAATCCCGATGGACCGATGTGCCCTCACTGCGCGCCGGGCGATTACACCTTTTCTTCCGACTGGACCGATCCGAGATTGATACCACTTACACAGACGACTAAAGTCTTCGCGAACCGCAGCTCAGTGGTCTGGTCGCGGGAGTCGAAGCACGCATTTGTACCCGTGCGAGAAGGTGACGGCACGTCGGCGATCTGGCAGCTGCCAATCAACGGAGACCCGGAAAGGCGCGTTCTTCATCTCACTGATCCGAATCGGCAGATCTATCGCGCCACCCTGGACGCCGATGCCACGAACTTCTACTTCACCATCGGCGACCGGCAGAGCGACATCTGGACGATGGAGCTCAAGAAGCAGTAGGCGCCCCGCATTTGTCGCCTGATCCGACGCAACCTCGCACGCGCGCCACAGGCTGGGCCGCGCTGCTACCAGAAACTAGCCAGGACATTGGCCGGTAAGCGTTTATTACTAGGCGTAGACCCTTTCAATGCTGATACATCGTCTCGCCACCAACCACAGTTCGCACGATCTCGATATCCTTGATCCGCTCCGGACTCACAGTATGCGGATCCTCGGCCAGCATCACAAAATCGGCAAGCTTCCCCTTTGAAATCGAACCCTTGATATGCTCCTCGTGGGTCGCGTATGCGCCGTTGATAGTCGCAACGCGCAGCGCATCGTCCACTGTAATCCGCTGATTCGCTCCTCAGGTCTTTCCATCCCAGCCAGTGCGCGTCACCTGTCCCTGGATTCCCATCAGCACCGCGAATGGACCAGGAGGAAAGTCCGAGCCGCCAGTCACTTTGATACCTGCATCGAGAAGCGTTCGGTAGGCCATCATCCGCTTCATCAGGTCTTCACCGTAATACGGAAACTTGTCCGAGTTGTAATACGCATAAGTGGAGAACAAGGCAGGCACAGCGTCGAGCGCTTTCATGCGCCTGACGATGTCGTCATTTATCAGCGTGCAATGGGTGATCTTGGGTCGCGCATCCTTCAGCGGAAAGAGTTTCTGCGCACGCTCGATCGCGGTGAGGTACATGTCGATTGCAACATCACCATTCGCATGACAATTGACCTGAATTCCTGCACGATGAATTTTCTCGACCCACGCGTTCAGATCTTCCTGTGACTCGGTAACATTCCCCTTGTACGGCGGATTCGATCCGGGAAACGGAACACTCATCGCCATCGTGCGCTCCGAGAACGAGCCATCCACGACGTGCTCTGCAGTAGCGCCCAATCTTATCCACTCGTCGCCGAACCCCGTCCTGATTCCGCTCGCGATCATCGGATCGAGCACTTCCTGATATGCTTCGTAACTCACGCGGTGCTTCAAGTCACCCCGCGCACGAACGTCCTGAAGCGCCGAAAGATCTCCGCCCTCATGATGAACTGTCGTGAGGCCGTAACGAACGAACTGCCTTGAGAGATACGCCAGGCCATCACGGTCACGCCTCGCACGATCAGCCGCAGAAAGCTCAACAAACTTGCCGACTTTTCCGAATGCGTCCCCTGCATTGTCAGTAACGCGACCTGTGAGCTCACCATTTGCGTCGCGATCGAACGTGCCGCCCTTCGGGTTCGGCGTCGAACGCGTGATCTCCGCAAGCTCGAATGCGTTGGTGTTGAAGAACGTCGTGTGACCACCGCGATGAGTCACCGCCACCGGATGTTCAGTGGATACCCTGTCGAGATCGTGGATCGTGAGCAGCCGCTTTTCCTTGATCTTCGTGTCATCGAGGAAGTACCCCTCAACCCAATAGCCGGGCGGCGTCTTCTGCGCCTTCGCTTTCAACTTGTCGACAATACTCTCGATGGTGACGAACTCGACCTCGTATGGATTCCCAACGAGCGTCTCGTAAAGAACCGTTGTGCCGTCGGGATGATTGTGAGTGTCGATGAATCCCGGAACGATCGTCATGCGCTTCGCATTGACGATACGAGTCTGTTTTCGCGCGAGGCTTCTAATCTCTGACGTCGTGCCGACGGCGATGAACTTTCCGTCGCTGATTGCGAAGGCATCCGCACGAGGCAACCGCGGATCCATCGTGTATACGTTGGCATTGACAACTATCAGAGCGGGATCGGCATCGACAGCGGACAGAATTGGCCGGGCGGCAATTCCGGCAACGCCGGCCATTGCCAGACCCATGAATTCACGGCGGCTATAGGGTTTCTCCAATTCAAGTCACCCGCAGATGTCCCTGGATTTGGGCGGGCGCTACCAGACGGATGAGATCACGAAGATGAATCCGTCGGGATCCTGAAGCCGGAACATTCTCGCACCCCACGGCATGTCGGCTGGCTCGGAAAGGAGCGATGCTCCATGAGCCCGAGCACGGTTGGCAATCGCATCGATGTTCTGGGACGTCGACAACTGGAGAGAGATACCCTGGCCCTTCTTGCGGTCCATTCCCTTCGCACCATCCTCTTGGTTGAGGAGGAGGCGGACCGCACCGGCATTGATTCGAGTCGCCGCCACCTTTCCATCGCGCTCGAACTGCTGACCCACTTCGAATCCAAGCGCATCGCGGTACCACGCAACGCTGGCCGCCATGTCATTGACGGTAATCGACGCCATGAGCGCCGTTGCCTCGAAATTCTTATCAGTGATCGTCGTAGCTGCCGTTCCGTTTTCCATATGTATTCCTTGTATGGGCGTATGGGCTGACCGGCTGGAACCGGCTGGAACCGGCTGGAACCGGCTGGAACCGGCTGGAACCGGCTGGAACCGGCCGGGCTTTAATATGGCAGTTGTGCGCCGTTTTCACCGGAGCGTATCTTCGCGGTTGGCTAACCCCTGTCCAACTATAGATGAACGACCAGCTCGAGCGTCTCACCGCCCCACTCGCCGACCGCTACCGCATTGACCGCGAGCTCGGCGCCGGCGGTATGGCCACTGTCTATCTGGCCGAGGACCTGAAGCACAACCGCAAGGTCGCGGTGAAGGTACTGAAGCCCGAGCTCGCTGTGGCAATCGGGGCCGAGCGTTTTCTGGCAGAGATAAAGACGACGGCGAACCTGCAGCATCCGCACATCCTCGCCCTCCATGATTCGGGCGAAGTGAACGG
>JBBSFT010000217.1:0-3680 GCA_038254845.1 Gemmatimonadales bacterium
ATACGGAGCAACGTCTTCGTAGCTGATGGGCCAGTCGTCACCCAGGCCATCGAGCGACTTGCGGCGGAAATCGTCAGGGCCGAAGCGGAGCGAGATGCGGCCCCAGTGGTTTGTTCTACCTCCGAGCATGCGCGCGCGCCACCACAGGAATCGGGAGCCGTCTGCCACGGTGTACGGCTCGCCTTCGATCTCCCAGCCGCCGTCGCACGCGTCGAATTCACCGAAGGGGCGTGTCTTCGTCGAAGCTCCGCGTCGCGGCGATGCGTAATTGGGCACGAGCATCTTCGAGTCCTTCGACGCAAACCAGGATCCACCGGCTTCGAGCAGCACGACATTCGCACCCGCTTTCGTCAGGGCATAGGCGGCCATTCCACCGCCGGCACCCGATCCGACAATGCAGACATCGTACGTCTTACGCGGGGGCACTGAACGCATCGACTCTCTTCGATTGAGGGAGAATTCAGAAAGTATGAAGCGTGCTGGTCTCAATGACGGAATTGCCGTTGGCCAGTAAAGACCATCGCAATATCATGCTCGTTCGCGGCGGCGATCACTTCATCGTCGCGCACAGATCCACCGGGCTGAATGATCGCGCGGATACCTGCTTCCGCCGCCTGCTCGACGCCATCGCGAAACGGAAAGAACGCATCGGATCCAAGTACGGCACCATTCGTGTCGTGGCCGGCAAGTCTCGCCTTGTGGACCGAGAGAAATGCGGCGTCCACGCGCGACATCTGGCCCGCTCCGATACCGATGGTCGCGCCGTCGCGCGCGATCAGAATGGCGTTCGACTTGACGCTTCCCACCGCTCGCCACGCGAATGCCATGTTCTCTCGCTCTTCATCTGTCGGATGTCGGCTGGTTACAACGGTCCACGTGTCGAGCTCGGAGACCTGCTTTGCTCTCTCCTGAACGAGAAACCCGCCTCGAACGCGTTTGTAATCGAGAGCATGATCTCCCCACTCGGCCCGCCCCTCGAGCACGCGCAGATTCTTCTTGCGTCCGAGAATCTCCAGCGCTTCGTCGGTGAACGACGGTGCCACAATACACTCGACAAACAGGCTCGACACCGCCTCGGCCGTTTCTGCATCGACCGGCACCGTGAACGAGATCACCGATCCGAACGCCGACGCCGGGTCGCACGCGAGAGCTTTGCGGTATGCCTCGAGCGCACTTGCGCCGGTTGCGAGACCGCACGGAGTCGTGTGCTTCACGATCGCGCAGCACGTCTCGCCAGAGAACGGGTCCGTCGCGAGCAACGCGCCTTCGAGGTCGAGCAGGTTGTTGAACGACAGCTCCTTGCCACCCTTCTGCGTCAGCCGCGAAAGTCCCCGCCGGCTCGTCTCGACATAAAACGCCGCGCGCTGTCCGGGATTCTCGCCGTAGCGCAATGTCTGCGATCGCTCGAGCGCCATCACCGTCTCGTCGGGGAATTCGTCGTTCCGTTCACATGCAAACCACTTCGCGATTGCGCCGTCATACGCGGCCGTGTGCGCAAACACCTTCTCGGCCAGAAGACGTCTCAGGTCGAGATCGTCATCGCTCGCCTGAAAAGTCGCGAGGACGCGAGCGTAATCCGATGGATCGACGATGACTGTGACCGACTGAAAATTCTTGGCAGCGGACCGAAGCATTGATGGACCACCGATGTCGATGTTCTCGATTACTTCGTCCGCCGTCGCCCCGGCGCGAGCGGCAGTTGCCTGAAACGGATACAGGTTGACCGCAACCAGGTCAATCGGCTCGATGCCATGCTCGGCGGCGACTTTCATGTGGTCCGGATTGTCCCGCTTGGCAAGAAGTCCTCCGTGGACGAGTGGGTGGAGCGTCTTTACTCTCCCGTCGAGCATTTCCGGAAATCCGGTCAGGTCGCTGATATCCCTGACAGTAAGTCCAGCGGTGCGGAGCGCCTTGGCGGTGCCGCCGGTTGAAACGAGCTCCCACCCAAGTGAAGCGAGGCGCCCGGCGAAATCGACGAGGCCCGTTTTGTCGGAAACAGAAAGCAGTGCGAGAGGCATGTCAGTAATCTGCGAAAAAGTGCGCGTCGTTGAGAGCCGCGACCATGTCAACGACGCGTGGATAGACGAGATGCTCGACCTCGAGAACGCGCGCCGCAAGCGACTCCGCGGTATCGCCAGGGCGAACCGGAATTCTCCACTGCGCGATGAGCGGCCCATGATCGAACTCATCGTCCACAAAGTGAATCGATATTCCCGTAGTCGTCGCACCTGAGGCAATGACAGCCACATGCACTCGTGAGCCGTACATGCCTTCCCCGCCGAACTCGGGCAGGAGACCGGGATGCACGTTCACGATGCGTGACCGATACTCGGCCACCACGCCCGCGGGAATCCTTTTGAGATAGCCCGCAAGAACGATAAGGTCGACGGAATATCTGCTGAGCAGGTCAAGCAGCCCTTTTCCATTATCGGTCGCGTCGAACGATTCGGCGGGAATGCCCGCCGAGCGCGCGCGTTCAAGCGCCCCGGAAGTTGAACGGTTCGATGCAACGATTGCGATGACGCCCGCGGCCTTGTCGCCAAGGGTGGCGCTGTAATCGATGATTGCCTGGAGATTTGTGCCCTCGCCGGACGCGAGGACAGCGATGTTGACCGCCATGCGCGATTCTATCTTCGCCGCGTGACGTCAGTAAGAGGCTGATTGGTATCGGTTCGGTATTGACAATCGCATGTGAGCGCGACGGTCAATTCGTGCATAGAAACCAGTCGAGCGTGGTGGCGAGCGACGGCGCGACACGTGCGGTCTCGGCCGCTCTCATTATTTCCGCTACCGGCGTGTCGGAATGCGGCACGAGCACACCGTGACCCCCCAAGCCGAGACCGGCGTCGATATCACGCATCCTGTCGCCAATGTAGAGTGACTGACGAAGGTCGATCGCCGGCGTCTCACTCTGGGCGCGTTGAAAGAGAAGTCGCCCCGGTTTACGGCATTCACACTTGTCCTCGGGGCGGTGCGGGCAGAAGTAGGTGGCATCGATGTGTGCGCCATGACCGCGCAGAAGATCATCGAGGCGCGCCGCGACGGTGTGATAGTCATCGAGGGTGAAGTAGCCGCGCCCGATACCCGACTGGTTTGTGACGACGACAACCGGAATCAACGCAGCGTTGATTCGGGCGATCGCGTCGGCCGCTCCGTCGATCAGGCGCACCTGATCGGGTTTCGAGAGATAGTGCGCGTCATGGATGATCGTGCCGTCACGGTCAAGAAAAACGGCCGTTGGCAGTGTGTTCACCCGAGTGACCGCTTGATTGCATCGGCCAGAAAAGCGTCGTGTGCCGGCTGCACGCTGCGAAGGTCGAGGAGGAGCCGATCGTCAGCAATGCGTCCGATTACCGGTCGATCGCCATGCCTCAGCTTCGTTTCCACGGATGCCGCATCGGTATCGAATGCAAGCGCGAAGGAGGGGATGGTCGTCGTCGGGAATGCGCCCGCGCCAACGCTCGCCTCACTGCTCACGACGCCTACCGGAGTGCCTTCAGCGCGGAGGTTGGTTACGATCGTCTCGCACCGTGCGCGAATACTTTCCGCCGAAGCGGTCAGCATGGATAGAGCTGGAATATGTCGCAAGGCGGATTTCGGATCGCGATACAGCTCGAGCGTCGCCGTGAGAGCAGCGATTGTCATCTTGTCGACTCTCAAGGCACGAGCAAGAGGGTCAC
>JBBSFT010000218.1:0-3637 GCA_038254845.1 Gemmatimonadales bacterium
CGGTGGCGGATCATCAACGCGTCGGCCTCACGGATTTATCGCCTGTCGCTCGGCGGCCAGACCTTCCTGCAGGTGGGAAGCGATGGAGGGCTGTTCGAGCATCCGGTCGAGATGAAGGAAATCGTCGTCGCGAACGCCGAGCGGGTCGAGCTGCTGGTGCGCGGCAGCGGGGCGCCTGGAAGCATCGCTACGCTTCAGTCACTTCCGTACGACCGCTACGTGCCGCAGACGCGTCCATCGGCCTGGAATAAGCCGTTCGATCTCGCGACACTGCGCTATTCGGACGAGCCCGCGGTTACATCGCCGACAATTCCTTCTACCCTTCGTGTCATTCCCGTGCTCGACACACTCAAGGCAACCGCCACACGAGTGATCTCGTTCAGCCAGGGTCTTATCAACGGAAAGACAATGGACATGAACCGAATGGATGTGAGCTCACGGCTTGGCGCGACTGAGATCTGGGAGATTGAAAACCTCGTGGGGATGGACCACCCATTTCACCTGCACGGGTTCCAGTTCCAGATACTGGACCGGAACGGAATTCCGGAGAAGGACCGCCGATGGAAGGACACCGTTAACGTTCCGAAGCATGAGACGGCGCGGTTCATCGTGCGATACGATGACTTTCCAGGAATGTGGATGTTCCACTGTCACATCCTGGATCACGAAGACCACGGCATGATGGGTATTCTCGAAGTCAAATAACCTACGGAGGAGACATGGTTCGCCAACCGAACAAGTCACACGTATCGGGAAGGACCGCCGCGATTTTGCTCATCACAACACTGCTTCTCTCGTTGGGAGCCTGTTCAAATCAGACGCCGGGTACCGCGAGTTTTGCCGACAGCAGGCCTGCGGGAGATGCACGAATGACGCAGATTCTGGAAGGTCGCCAGCTCGTGCTTGACCACGATTGCTCCGGATGTCACGGCGGCAACGGAAATCCAGCGAACCCGCGATGGCTCTCCGGGGAACGAAGTCCGCTTCAAGAGTTCCAGATTGGACCGTTCAAGACGCGCCCGCGGAACATCACTCCAGACAATCAGACGGGCATCGGTCGATTTTCGGAGCGGCAGATCTTCAATGCGCTTCGTTATGGCCTTCGTCCCGGCGAAACGCCTGACGTGGAGATTACTTCGTTCACGCCCGGGCAAGGGAACTTCCCGGCGCATCCGCGTTATCTGGCGCCGCCGATGCCGTGGACGGCGTGGCGCTACATGTCCGACAGGCAGCTCAAGGCAATTGCCGCGTATCTCAAGAACGGCCTCAAGCCAGTTCACAACATGGTGCAGGACAGCGAAGGCCCACCCGACTTCTGGGCCTCTATTTACGTGCCGGATAGCATCGGTACGTATCCGCCTGCACCGTTCCCGACGGCTCAGGAAATACGCCGTTAGGATTCTCAGCGATTGGCAGCTTCGGCTGCCGGTCGCGTACCTCCGCGTTCGCTGCGGTGACCACGCAGTTGACCTCGGTCAGAATCCAGCTTTCCCAAGAAGAATCCGGCGAGTAGCCACCTCGCGATACGCAAAGATCCCGGCGAGCTCCCGCCGCACAAAGAAGTGAACGAGCCGGCCAAGCGGGCCGAATGGAAGTTTGTACTTCACCTCGTCTGAAATCTCGGTGCCGCCCGGCACATCGCGAAAGCGATGAGTGTGCACCCACATCGCATACGGCCCCTTTAACTGCTCGTCCACGAACTCGACGCCGGGATTCCACCGCACAATCCGCGTCCGCCACTTGATCGGGATGCCGCGCAGCTTCACGGTGTAGTCGATCAGCGTGCCTTCCCGCATTACGATTGGAAGCTTCGTGTGAATGTCGAAGCCAAGCGAGGGCGGCGTAATCAGGCCGAGATTTTCTGCGCGCGAAAAGAAATCGAAAACCTGATCACGCGGGAGCGGCAGCCGCGTCACGGCCGACAGTGTGTAAATCATCTGTCATGTTCTACGGCTGCCGGTCTAGAACAGATGCCCGACCGACCCGCCGACGTAATAACCGATGATCGCCACACCAAGGCCGACCACGAACATATCGAGCCCGGAACGGAATAGACTGCGGCCCGTGAACACCGATCTCATAGCGCCAACCAGGAAGTGCGACAGCATCGAGAACGCGAATGACAACACGATCGCCGTCGTCCCGCCGGAAAAAAAGAACGGAAAAACGGGAATGATCGCGCCGAATGCAGTGGCCAGGCCCGTCACCCAGCCTTCGCGAAACGGCGTCGTCGTCTGCTCGCCGATCTTGAGCTCTTCCTGCACCTGCTCCACCAGCATTCTCTCGGGGTCAGCCATCACCTGCGTCGCGAGCGCATGGGCCGAGGGCTGGTCCATTCCCTTCGCTTCGTAGATGAGCGCCAGCTCGTCGCGCTCGATTTCCGGCATGAGCGCAACCTCGTCACGCTCCATCGCAATCTCATAGTCGTAGACCTCACGCTCGCTCTTGGCGGCGAGATATCCGCTCGCTCCCATCGACAGCGAATCGGCAATGAGGCCAGCGACACCAGCGACGATCACCGCCTGATGCTGCCGTGCCACCGCCGCGCCGATGACACCTGCGACAAGTCCAAAGTTCGCGGTGAGTCCGTCGTTGAATCCGTACACGACATTGCGCAGAAATCCGCCCGACTCGGTCCGATGCCACGGCTCGCCGCTCTTGCCGGCAATCCCCGCGAGCGTCATCGCGTGATCGGCGGATTCCTTGGCGAGCGTAAGCGCTTCTCCGCCACCCGGAGCTCCACGCGGCGTAGCCCGATGCATGTCGAGATACGCCTTGACCTCGCGGCCCTCCTCCTCGAGAAGCATCGGAAGCAGAAACCCCGGTCCGAAAACGCTCCCAAGGCGGGCGAGCATTCTCGCCCGGACACTCGGCTTGAATGAACGTGCCGGGTGACCGTGCGTCTCCATCAGATCACGCCAGACAACGACGTGGCGATCCTCCACGTCAGCTAATCGCGAATAGATGTCCTTCTTCTTTTCGTCGGCCTCGGACGCTGCCAGAATCCGGTAGAGATAGGCCGCGTCGGCTTCATCCTGCCAATGGTGCTCGAAGGCGTGGACATCCGGCTCGGTCTTCTCACCGCGGCGGGGATCAACGGTGGTTGCCATCTTTCAAATATGCCCGGCGCGGGCGCGTTACGGCACCGGGCAACCATCCGCTGTTATGCCGTTGTCATACCGTGGACGAGCCACCGATCAACGGAGATCACAATGCACAGAATACTTTCGATTCTAACCGGCACCGCGGCTGCATTCGGCGCTGCCGGAGCGCTTGGCGCACAAACGCCGGCTCCCCGACGAGAAGCCCCGCCGCCGCCGCGAGAAATGCCCCGCGGCACAGTCTGCTACAGCAACGACGACAATCGAATGAATTGCGAAGCGTTCTCGCGCACGTCGATGGATTCAGCAATGATGAAGCGAGCTGCCCTCGGCCTGTCACTCACGGCGACGGGCAGCCTTCGTGACACGATCGGCGTGTTCGTCTCTCGGGTAACGCCGAAAGGACCTGCTGAAAACGCCGGCATCGTCGAGGGCGATCGCATCGTGTCGATCAACGGCGTCGATCTTCGCGTGAATTCCGCCGACGCGGGTGACTCGTACGCCAATGGCCTGCCAGCGCGCCGCCTTACTCGCGA
>JBBSFT010000219.1:0-3584 GCA_038254845.1 Gemmatimonadales bacterium
CGCGCACCGGGAACAAGGAACAGGTAACCATGCGTGGCCGCGGCACGTACGCTGGCGATGAAGCGAAGATCGAGATTCTGGAGGCAGCGTCGAGTACCGGCGGAGCGGATACATTCGGAGGGAAAGGCAGTTACTTCATCATGAAAGGGGGCGGAAAAGAGATGTACATGGTCGATCCCGCCAACAAGCAATACATGAAATGGGACATCGCCAACATGTTCGCCGGTATGAGCAAAGTTATGAACGCCGTCGGGGGCATGGTGAAGATGCAGATGACCGACGTCCATATCGATGCCCAGGATCTGGGCGCGGGCGAGAATGTCCAGGGATTTGCCACCCGCCACGTCCGGATGACTCAGAATTACAACATGACGGTCAGCGTGTTCGGCAGGTCGTCGAAGACGAGCAACCAGAGCACTACCGACTACTACTTTGCTCCGTCGCTACGCATTGCCAATCCGTTTGTATCGAACAGCGAGCAGATGGCGATGATCTCGCAGCTCGACATGTTCAACAATCCGGATTACAAGTCGCAGATGGCCGCCGCCAACGCCAAGATTCCGAAGACCGGCGTGCCGCTCAAAACCGTGACAACCACTATTGCAACTGACGGCAAGGGCAAGCAGGAAACGACAATCACGACAATGGAGATGGTGAATTTCCATCCGGGGAATATTCCCTCGTCCGCGTTTGCGATTCCCTCCAATTACCAGATGATCGAGATGCCGGCGATGAACACGGCGGCAAGCGGGTCGTCGACTGGAGCGAACGGATCGAGCGGCTCCGTCCTGAACGCTGATTCTGTCGCCGCTGCCGCAAAAGCGGGCGCTGCTCAGGGCGTGAAGGACGAAGTGAAGAACTCGACGAGAGACGCCGCGGCGAAAAAGATTCGCGGTATCTTCAAGCACTAGTCGGTCAACCGGCCGAGTTCTGGCGGGGTAGCCACACCGGCTACCCCGTTGTGTATCCGGTCATCCTCAATCGCGGTAATTTATGAGCGCCTTCGGTCGTCTCGTTCCGGTTCTCGTTGTCATCATTGGCTTGCTGGCCCTCTATCAGTTCTACACAGCCGCGATGTTCGCCATTCAGTCGATGTTTGCGTTTGCCCTGTTCAACGCGGTGTTCGGCTTTGCTGGTGTAGTGCTCGCCCGGGCGTTGTGGACACATCGAGCGAGCTTCCGGTCGCCCACGGCGTGACACCCAGTCCATTGACGGCTCCGCCGGTCGATCGTTCAGGTCCAGTCGATCTGATCGCAACCCGGCAGGCTACGCGCGTTCGCGCGCTGGCGAAAATGCTCGATTCCGCCATTCGA
Organism: Gemmatimonadales bacterium; assembly: GCA_038254845.1. Taxonomy (GTDB): domain Bacteria; phylum Gemmatimonadota; class Gemmatimonadetes; order Gemmatimonadales; family Gemmatimonadaceae; genus UBA4720. The sequence continues at coordinate 1,314 of JBBSFT010000219.1, forward strand.
ATCCCCGGTACGGGTGTCACCTTCGGACTCGATGCGATCGTCGGACTTGTTCCCGTAATCGGAGACCTGGCCGGAGCCGCGTTTTCCGGGTACATCGTACTCACCGCTGCCAGACTGGGCGTACCGCGACCCGTCCTCGCGAAGATGTTGTTGAACCTGGGAACGGATACGCTCGTTGGGTCAGTGCCAGTACTGGGCGATCTGTTCGATGTGGGCTTTCGCGCGAACATCCGAAACTCGGAGCTGCTCGACCAGCACCTCGGCGAACCCGAAGCCGCTCGTCGCTCGAGCCGGTTCGGGATTGCGCTGGCAGTCGCGGGAATCGTGTTACTCGCGGCAGGTGCGGTGGCACTCGCTATCCTGTCAGTGAAAGCCCTCAACTGGCTCGTCCGGCAGTGATTTGGAAGCTCGGACGTCATCTACTCCGCTCTCACGCGGTCGCGGCGGGATAATCCGGCGGACGATGAATCCATTCCGAAAACAGATCGATGTCTATGGGAAACGTGGCGACAAGCCGCTGCCGTGGGCGAACTTCGTCGAGCGACTCATCCGGCACGGCATCATCGCAATGGGTCTCGTCGTCGTTTCGCTCGCCATCGGGATGGCCGGTTACATGGGCTTTGAGAAGCAGAGCCCGATAGATGCATTTCTCAATGCGTCGATGCTGCTGGGGGGAATGGGCCCAGTCGCAGAGGTCAAGTCTACTGGCGGGAAACTCTTTGCCGGGCTCTATGCGCTGTATTCCGGACTGGTGTTTCTCGTCGTGGCGGGCTTGCTCCTCGCGCCAGTCGTGCACCGGGTTCTTCACCGCTTCCACTGGGAGATGGCAGACGCAGAAGCCGACCAGGCCAGGCAATCGGGGTCTGCCTCGAAGCGTTCCGCCAAGCGCCGCCCGACCCGGTAATCGCCTCCGGGCGGCCGGATACGCTAACTTGCATAGGCACCACAGCGCGCGATCCGGTTGGATCGCGCGCGAGCCGTTTCAGATGGCTCCATGCCTTGTGACAAGAGATCGAATTGCCTTTCAGCTCATTTCAGCTCGACCCAAACCTTCTCAAGGGACTGAAGGAGCTCGGATTTGTTCGTCCGACCGCCATTCAGGCCGATGCAATACCTCCCGCCGTTCAGGGGAAAGACGTTCTTGCCTGCGCCTCGACCGGCAGCGGCAAGACCGCCGCATTCCTGCTTCCGATTCTCGATAAGCTCATCTCCCGGCCGCGCGGTACCACGCGCGCGCTCATCATCACGCCAACCCGTGAACTGGCCGCCCAGATCGTCGAGCAGCTCGAAGCCATCGCCGTCCACACCCCGGTAACCTCGGCCGTTGTGATCGGCGGAGTCGGAATGGGTCCCCAGGAGCACGCGCTCCGAAGCGGCGTGGACGTTATTGTCGCCACGCCCGGGCGCCTGCTCGATCACATGAAGTCGCCGTACGCGCGGCTCGATAAGGTCGAGCACCTTGTCCTCGACGAAGCCGACCGCATGCTCGACATGGGATTCCTGCCCGATATCAAGCGAATCCTCAAGTCACTGCCGACAAAACGGCAGACGCTGTTTTTCAGCGCGACAATGCCGGCCCCGATCGCCGCACTCGCCAGCCAGATGCTGAAGAATCCCGCAACGATCAACCTCGACCGTAATTCCACCCCCGCGGTTGGAATCACACAGGCGTTGTATCCGGTTCAGCAGGAGCTGAAATCGGCGCTGTTCCTCGAGCTTCTCAAACGCGGCGACATGAAAGAGGCGCTCGTGTTTACTCGCACGAAGCATCGCGCCAATCGCCTCGCCGAGTTTCTCGTGAGGAACGACATCAAGGCCGAGCGGATTCATGGCAACAGATCGCAGAGCCAGCGCACCGAAGCGCTCGCGGGATTCAAGACTGGCAAATACCGCGTGCTTGTCGCGACTGACATTGCCGCGCGCGGCATCGACGTCGAGGCCCTCGGCCACGTCGTGAACTTCGACGCTCCGCCCGCGGCGGAAGACTATATCCATCGGGTCGGCCGTACTGGTCGCGCCGACATGACGGGCGAGGCGTTCACGTTTTATTGCCCCGACGAGGAAGCCGACATCAGAGCGATCGAGCGGGCCATCAACAAGCGGCTACCGCGCGTCATCATCGACGGCTTCGACTACTCGGCGCGTCCCGCTCAGCGTCTCGAGGTCCCATTGGCCGAGCGAATTGCGGAGATCAGGAAGAAGAAGTCGGAGGACAGAGCGAGAGCCGCGGCGAAGGCAGCGCGTCGCTCGGGCGGAGGCGGCGGAGGATCA
>JBBSFT010000220.1:0-3570 GCA_038254845.1 Gemmatimonadales bacterium
CGGGCTGCGCAACCGATGCCCGCACCGTTGGGAACACTGGATGCAATACACCTCGCGACCGCCGACATGTGGCGCGAATCGAGAGGGAAGGAACTCATCGTGGCAACGCATGACCGTGCCCTGGCGCTTGCTGCGCGAGCTATCGGACTTCAAACAATCGGAACATGAGCGTCTCATGCCGAGAGCAGCGACAAGCGGCGCGCCCCGCGTTCTGCGATGGTGAAAGTCGGTCGATCTCGCTAGGGGGAGCAGTTTCTGGAGTGACGGCGTTGCCTGGCACGAAGTGCTCAATACCGACAGCTCGACGGTGGCTTCCTGATCATCGAGACGAAGTAATGCGAAAGTACGTGGCAGCATATATTTTGCGAGCCCGGGCGCGCATCCGTGCCCGCCTGATTGTTTCCACTACCAGAGGCGGCTGCACAAGATGACAGGATCTGAGCCACCGCCCAATGCAGCGATTCCCGAGCGCCTGTCCGCGGCAATTGGGGATCGGTATAGCCTCGAGCGTGAACTTGGCGCCGGCGGCATGGCAACGGTCTACCTGGCGGACGATATCAAGCACGACCGACACGTTGCCGTGAAGGTCCTGCGACCGGAGTTGGCGGCTGTCATCGGCGCCGATCGGTTCCTTGCCGAAATCAAGACCACGGCGAACCTCCAGCATCCGCACATTCTCCCGCTTCACGACTCCGGCTCGGTTGACGGCATCCTCTTCTACGTCATGCCGTACATCGAAGGCGAGTCTCTTCGCGATCGCCTCAATCGTGAACATCAGCTTCCTGTCAACGAAGCGGTTCGTCTCGCGACGGAAGTTGCCGGCGCGCTCGACTATGCACATCGGCACGGCACAGTTCACCGCGACATCAAACCCGAGAACATTCTGCTGCACGATGGACGCGCGCTCGTTGCGGACTTCGGAATAGCCCTGGCCGTCAGCACCGCCAACAGCAGAATGACCGAAACCGGAATGTCACTCGGAACTCCGCACTACATGAGTCCCGAGCAGGCAATGGGCGATCGCGACATTTCGCCACGCAGCGACGTCTACGCGCTCGGCTGCGTGACGTACGAGATGCTGGTCGGCGAGCCGCCATTCACCGGTCCAACAGCGCAGGCAATAGTTGCGCGCGTGATGACCGAAGAGCCGCGCGGTCTCATTGCTCAGAGAAAATCAATTCCGCCACACGTTGAAGCAGCGGTGCAGACGGCATTGTCGAAACTTCCGGCGGACAGGTTTGCATCTGCGGCGGATTACGCCGCAGCGCTCAATGATCCATCACTTACGCAGCGACTCGTTGCGGCATCACCTGTTGCGAAAAAAAATAAGTGGCGACTGGCCGCGCCAATCGGAGGTGCCGCGCTTCTCGTTGGTGCCGCGTTCGGAATGTTGCTCCGGCGTCCCGCTCCGGCCCCTGGCGATCTTGTTCGCGTGATGATGGCGCTTCCGGACAGCGGCGGCGTCACCGTGGTGGACAATATCAGTCTCGCGATCTCGCCCGATGGCCAGCGGATTGCTTACCTCGGCCCCGCAAAATTGGGACACATGTTGTGGGTTCGGGAGATGCAGGATCTCGAGAGCAAGCCACTCGCCGGAACCGAAGGCGCCGAAGCGCCATTCTTTTCGCCCGATGGCAAGTCAATCGCGTATTTGTCTCGCGGTGGCGGCCGTTCGAGTGGACTTCAGATAATTCCGGCTGCCGGCGGCATGGTGCGAACCGTCCGCTCTGACTCGGTAGCGGCGTGGGGAGGATCATGGGGCAAGGATGGAAAGATCTATTTTTCCAATGGAGGGCTCTACGGTGTTTCAGCCACCGGTGGTGCGGTCGAGAGACTCAGTCGGCCCGATTCGACGGCTGCGCAGCAGGAGCACGATTTCCCCCAGGTCCTGCCCGGTGGCAAAGGGGCGGTGATACAGATATGGAAGGGTTCGGTGGGGCAGAACGAGATCGGAGTGCTTTCATTCGAGACACACAAGGTAACCGTCGTTGCGAAGGGAACCTTCCCGCGTTTTATGGCGCCCGACATTCTGCTCTACGGCGTTTTCGACGGACGCGTGTTTGCCGTGAAGTTCGATCCAAAGAAACTGAAAGTCACTGGAGAGCCTGTTCAGGTTCTCGACAAAGTGGCAGTCGATGCATCGAACGGGACCGTTCAGTTCGCGGTGTCGGAAACAGGAGTGCTCGTTTACGTCCCCGGATTGAGCGCAACGAAGCAAATCGTCTGGGTTGCGCGTGACGGCAAGGAAACGCCGATAGATACGACATGGGTCGGGGCATTCAACCACCTGGCACTGTCGCCGGACGGGTCGCGCCTCGCGATGACGATTTCTGTCGATGACGGCGATGCGGTCTGGGTAAAGCGACTGCCGTCCGGCTCACTCACTCGTCTCACGCCGAACGGCCCAAGCGATCGGCCCGTCTGGACTCCTGATGGCAGGAGCGTCGCCTACCTTGCGATTCGCAAAGCCAAACGCAGCACATGGATCAGCAGGGCCGACGGAAGCAGCGACGAGCAACCGCTCAATCGAAGCCCCCAATCCCTCGACGAAGTTTCATTGTCGCCCGTCGGCGGAGGCATTGTCTTCCGGACAGAAGGCTCGTCCGGAAATACGCGCAAGCTCCTGTTTGCTCCCAATGTTGGCGACAGCGCGATGCGACCTCTGATTCGCACCGATTACGACAATTTCGGAGCGGTAATTTCGCCAAACGGAAAATGGATTGCGTATGTGTCCACTGAATCGCGACAGAGCCAGATCTATGTCAGGCCGTTTCCGTCGGTCGATTCAGCGCGCTGGACTATTTCCGTAAACGGAGGGGAAGAGCCATTGTGGGCCCACAATGGACGGGAACTTTTCTTCAGGACTCAGGCTGGAGAAATGATGTCGGTTCCCGTCGAAACGCAGGGAGTATTCCATGCGGGAACACCGACCAGGCTTTTCGTGAATCCTGGCCTCCAGCTCGCCCAGTATCATCGCGCGTACGACATCAGCCCTGACGACCGGCAGTTCATCATGGTGAGCACTTCGCTGAGAGGCTCCCAGTCGCTTGGACTGGTAATGAACTGGGGGGCCGAGGTCGAGCGACTTACCACGAAGCGGTAGAGATGAAACGGGTGCGTGGCTGCAGTGATAGTGGCTGCAGGCAGTCGAGTTCGATGCGAAGGGATTTCGTAAAGCTTGCGAAACTGGCATAATCCGCTCGGCTTCGTGGAACCGAAAGGAAGCACAGTACATCAGGACCTCCACAGTCAACGAGGCGAAACATTACCTCGTGGGGCATCTGGATCAGAGGACAGCCGCACTTACGGCGCGCGTAAGCTACGTGTTCTCGCCCGAGCTGTCACTCGACGTGTATGCGCAGCCGTTCCTCAGCGCTGGTCACTACGCCACCATTCGCGAAGTCGCGTCCCCGACGTCAAAAATTTCGGCGAGCGATTCTCGACCTTCGGGCCAGACAGAATCAAACTCGATCCCGCGACAGACAGATATTCGGTGAGCCTCAAACAGAACGGTCCCGTTGACTTAACGTTCGGAAACCCGGATTTCAGCGTTCGTGAGCTTCGCGCGAA
>JBBSFT010000221.1:0-3455 GCA_038254845.1 Gemmatimonadales bacterium
CGTGCGGTCCCACGAGGTAGTCCCGTTGTAGTCGGCGCCAGTGCGGGCGCCGGCCTTGTCGAGAAGCGCTCCGTGCTGTCCATCGGGAACGTTGCGCGAGCCCTTGAACATCATGTGCTCGAAGAGATGCGCGAAGCCGGTTTTACCGGCTTTCTCGCTCTTCGAAGCGACGTTGTACATCATCTCGACGGCAGCGACGGGTGTCGTGTGATTCGGGCTGTAGATGACGTGGAGTCCATTGGGGAGAGTCTCCTCAGCGAAGGAGATGTGAACCTTCGGGGCTGACTGCGCCATTGCCACTGCGGGGGCGGTTGCCGCGAGCGCGACAGCCGACAGAAAATGTCGGGCCGCGCATCGGGCAGAAGAATGACCTGTTGGAAGCATTGAAGTCCTGCGATTAGGAGTTCGTTTACGCCGCGTGGGGAGCCAGGGGATAGAACGGCTGCGGCGGAGTTACAACAATATAGGATGCGCCGCCGTGACTGGAGTCAGCGGCTGGTTGGCGGTGGTAAGGAAGCTGTAAGGCGGGTACGGCAGGTGCCGGTAAGGGCGGGTACGGCAGGTGCCCGCCTTTGGGCAGGTCAGCGGTCGCCGCCGTCCTCATCCTCTTCGTTATCGCCGCCAAAGCCCTGATCCTCCGGGACGTCGCCGATCCGCTCGACGTGCACCACGCGCTTCATCGTCGTTCCGTTAGCGGTAATCGTCACCAGATAGTCGCCTTCCGAAACTGCCCCACCGGCTCGTGCTCCTCCACCAAATCGGCCGCCGCCACCGCCCCCACCGAAGCCCTGAGGGGCGCCCGGGGGTGCCTCGGCGGGCCGAAGGTTGATTTCGCCCTGACCCGAAGCGCCGGGTCCGCCCTGACCGCGCCCTCCCGGTCTGCGACCGACGCCCTGCGCCTGCATTCTGTCACGCAGCGCACGCATTCCGGCAGTGTCACCACGTTCGCGCATCGCGCTCATCGAATCGCGCATCGCGTGCACAGCCGTCGTGTCCATTCCTGGAATTCCGCGGCCGGCGCCGGTCGTATCGCTGCCGGCTGTCGCGCGAGTCGAATCTTCGCGCTGCTTCCGAATACGCGCGGCGTTAATGCTGTCCCTGATTCCAGCGGGGCCGAGTGCACGTGCTAGTCCGCGGAGGTCCCACGTGATGTGATGAACGCCGGCACCGCCCGGACCGGTCAGGCGACGAACAACTTCACCCGACACATCCGTGATCACGATGTGAGCTGAATCGGCGCGCGCGCCGCCAGACGTCAACCGGTACGTGAACGTCGCCCCATATGGCGGGTTGTCGGCGACATACAACTTGTTGCCGTTCCACTGCTGAGTATTCACCAGCGAGTATTCGTAAGCCTGCGTCGGCTGGAAGAAATACGACCCCCGCTTCATGATGCTGTCCGCCATCTGCTCGAGCGGCGCGATGTCTGTGATCCAGATCGATCGCCCGTGCGTCGCCGCGATGAGGTCGTGATCACGCGGATGAATCTTCAAATCATGCACGGGAACGGTCGGCAGGTCCGTCATGAACTTCTGCCACGACGCACCGCGATTCGTAGATACGTACGCACCAACATCCGTACCTGCGAAAAGCAGGTCACGGTTGGACGGATCCTCACGAATTACGTGAACGAAATCCGGACCATCCGATGGAAGATTGTTAGAGATGGATCGAAACGTTTTGCCGAAATCGTTTGAGACGTAGAGATACGGACGGAAATTGTTATCGCGATGCGCATCGATCGCGACGTAAACCGATGCCGTATCGAAGTGCGAAGTTTCGATCCGACTGACCCATCCTCGCGTCGGCGCGCCGGGAAAACGCTTCGTCAAATTCGTCCACGCTCCGCCATCATTCGACGTCATCCACACATTACCGTCGTCGGTGCCCGCGAACAAAATTCCCGGCCGCACCGGCGACTCGGCCAGCGCTGTAATCGTTCCGTAGGTCTCTGCTCCGGTGGCGTCTGACGTTATACCGCCCGTCGTCTTCGTGCTGACGCGGATCCGCATTGTGTCCATCGTCGACAGATCAGGCGAGATTGGATAGAAATTGTCACCGCGATCGAGCGAGCGGAGCACATGGTTAGCGCCCATGTAGATCGTCGACGGCGAATGCGCAGATAACAGGTAGGGCGCTGACCAGTTAAAACGATACCGCGAGGCGGTGTCAGCAGCGGCCCTGGCGCGCAAGGAGGTAAGCGCCGCATTGATTCGAGGATTCAACGGCCGCGTTGTATCGCCTCGCGCGACGATGAGCGAGTCTTCGATATTCAGTGGCCGGCTGCCTCTCGCACCGCGCATGATCGGATAGCGTGCACCTGAAGCGAGGTCGAGACGAGACGCATTGCCACCCTGCGATTCGGTGTAGATAATGTTCGGATTCACCGGATCCATGGCCGAGTAGAAGCCATCGCCGCCGCCGGTGTTGAACCAGTCGGAGTTAAGGCCACCATTGCGATTCCTTGTGCGGCTCGGTCCGCACCACGTCCCATTGTCCTGAAGGCCACCGCAAACCCGATACGGCTTGCTCATGTCGAAGCTCACGGCGTAAAACTGGCCGATCGGGAAAATATTCGGGAACTCGAACGTGCCGCCCTTGTCCCATGTAACAGCAATTCCGCCGTCATCACCGATGATGAAATGCTCGGGATCCTTTGGATCGATCCACATCGCATGCCAGTCGGTGTGGATCGACAGCGCACCGCGGCGCTCGGTCTTTCCGCCGTCGTCAGAAAAGCGGAACACCGATGATATCCAATAGATTCGGTCCGGGTTCTTCGGATCGACGCGAATCTGCGAGTAGTAGAACGGGCGCGCGTCGCCCGCGTTCCGCTGCATCAGCGTCCACGTTGCCCCAGCATTTGTTGATCGGTAGACGCCACTGTTCGTTTTCTGCGCCTTCGAGGTGTCAGCGACTTCGCCCTTCTTCATTGCGTGCTTCAGCGTGTCGGCTTCGACCCACGCGTAGATCATCTTCGGGTTCGAGGGAGCAATCGCGAGTCCAATACGGCCCTTCATTGTCTCCGGGAAACCGCCGCCCTTGATCTCAGTCCACGTATTGCCGGCATCGGTTGTTTTCCAGAGTCCGCTTCCAGGTCCCCCACTGTTCAGGAAGTACGGACCACGCACTCTCTCCCAGCTCGCCGCGTACAGCGTGTTGTGATCAGATGGATCCATCGCGACGTCAACAAAGCCCGCCTTGTCGCTGATGAACTTCGACAGCTTCCATGTGACACCACCGTCGGTCGTCTTGTACAAGCCGCGCTCGGGGTTACTTCCCCACACGTGACCCAGCGCAGAGACGTAAACGATGTTCGGATCCTGTGGATCGACCACGATGCGTCCGATCTGCTGGGTTTTCTCCAGACCCATCAGCTTCCACGTCCTGCCCGCATCGGTGGATTTGTAGAGTCCGCCACCGGGCGAGATTGAATTTCGCGAGTCCTCTTCACC
>JBBSFT010000222.1:0-3454 GCA_038254845.1 Gemmatimonadales bacterium
CCGTTCTCGATGAGGAAAGTGCCGTCACGCGTCAGGCCCGTGAGCAGAACCGTGCGCTGGTCGAGCGCTCTGATATAGAAGAAGTGAGTGACGAGGATGCCGCGCTGAGTGCCGGCGATCAGCTCGGCGAGCGATTTGGTGCCACCGGCCATCTTGAGACCGCCGGGAAACCCTCCACCAAATCCACCGCCGCCACCGCCACCACCTCCGCTGCCTCCACCACCGGTTGGCTGGACACCCTGCTTCTGCGCCCAATAGCGTGAATAGCTGAGATTCTTCAGAACTCCGTTCTCGATCCACACTTTCCGTTGAAGCGGCAGTCCTTCTCCGTCGAACGAAGCGGTTAACAGGTCGGCGTCGGTCGGGTCGGAGTACAGAGTGACCTTTTCATCGGCGATCTTCTCGCCGATTTTCGTGCCGCCGCCTTTCTTCGAGAACGGACTCCGACCTTCGTCTGCCGCACGGGCGTTGAATGCGCCACCGAGAAGGGGAACGAGATCTGCCACTGCCTGGGGCTCGAGCACCACCGTGTACATGCCCGGCTCGATCGCGGTCGGGTTCCGCGACGCAACGGCCTTTTGCGCCGCGCGTGCGCCGAGAGCGGCGGGGTCGATGGCGCCCCAGTTGCGCGCACCCGCGGACGCCCAGCCGGATCCGGTTCCGTCCGGAGTCCGCACTGTCGTCGAAAGGTTCGCGTCGGTCGATCGGTGATATGCAAACAGTCCCTTGCTGTTCGCGATCGCTCGTGAGCCGGCGTTGGCCTCGAGATAGCCGGCGACAAAAACATCACCGGCTGGTTTGCCTATCTCGCCGGCGCGCTCGATCACGCGTCGCGTTGCTGTTGCGCGCGCGTCGCCACCGAGTCCCGCTGTCACATCGATGAAGCCGGACACAGGCGTGTACGTCTGCGGCCCAAGCTCCGGCATGATCTCCGGATCCTCTGGCGAGAGCTTCGCAAGACGCTCGGCGAGGTCAACAGTGCGGCGGAGCGATGCATCGTCGAGAACATTCGTCGACGCGGACGCGCGCCGTTTGCCGATAGTGCTCGTCACGCTCACTGTCGTGTCGTTGCTGTCACCGGACGTTGTGATCTCCCCGCCGGCAAACCGCGTGTTGCCGCTCCAGTCGCTCGAGATGCCAACGCGTGTCTCGTCGGCCTTCGCCATTCCGATCACGCGTTGCGCGAGTGCGCGCGCCTGAGCGGAAGTCAGCAGATTCTCGGCGACAGCGGAATCGAAAAGAGAGCGGGGCCTCATGCCGTTCTCCCGGTGTTGACGATGTTCACCTGCTTGAACCTCGCTGGAACACAGCCGTGACTCACCGAGTTGGATTGAGCCGGCTCGCCCTTTCCGTCCCCGAACGAGCCGCCGAGCCAGTAGCTGCTTTTGCCGCCGATCATGTCCATGCTGTTCCAGAAATCCGGAGTGCGGCTCTGGTATGCAACGTCCTTCAGCATGCCGGTGATTTTTCCTCCCTTCACTTCGTAGAACACCTGACCGGAGAACTGAAAGTTGAAGCGCTGGTGATCGATCGACCACGAGCCGCGGTTCTTGATCACAATTCCCTTGTCGGTGGCCGAGACGATGTCGTCGAGCGAGATGTTTTTTTCTCCCGGCAGCAGCGAGACGTTCGGCATGCGCTGGAATTGAACGTTCGACCACGAGTCGGCGAACGAGCAGCCATGAGACTTCTTCACGCCGGTGATCGGCGAGATCCAGGCAGCTTGTTCGCGGGTGGTCTGATAGTCGTTGAACACTCCGTTCTTGACGATGAGCCATTTGTCGGCAGGAACGCCTTCGTCGTCCCACGCCGTGCGCGACAGCGAGCCTTCCTGCGTTCTGTCGCCCTGAATGTTCATGAAATTCTGACCGTACCGAAGCTTGCCGAGAACTTTTTCGGGCGGCGCGACGAATGACGTACCGGCGAAATTCGCTTCATATCCCATTGCCCGGTCGAGCTCTGTCGGGTGACCGATCGATTCATGGATGGTCAACCACAGATTCGTCGGATCGAGAATCAGATCGTACCGGCCGACGTCAACGGATTTCGCCGTCAACTTCTCGGCCGCAAGTGACGCCCACTTCTCGGCGTTCCCGGGCATGTCGAGAGACTGGATGTACTCCCATCCCGAGCCGCGAGGCGCGAGCTCCTCGGTGTACGATTGGAAATCCCCATTGGCGATTGCTGTCGCCGAGAACTGGGGTCCGACGCGCACGTACGTCTGGGTGACGAGGGTACCGTCAGTCGTCGCGAGGGTTTTTTCTTCACGCAGCAACTGGAGTCCGGAGTTGACGAACCGGATGTTCGGAACCTTGAGTGCCGCTTCGTTGGCAGCGAGCAGCAGCGCAACTTTCTCTTCGATCGGCACGTCGATGGGGTCGCGCCCAATTGGCATCTTCCACGTTCCTTTCACCGCTGCCACCGGAGCGAGAACGACCGGACGCTGCTGCACACTGCGCGCGGCTTTGGCGAGCAGTACGGCCTCCTGCGCCGCGCGTCCAACGGCCTCTTTCGTCATGATATTCGTTGACGCAAAACCCCACGACCCGCCGGCGAGTGCGCGGACGCCGATTCCATACGATTCGCTGTCGTTGACGCCGGTCACGTTGTGCTCTCGCGTTGCAACGAACTGGCGGCGATAGCGGCCGATCCGCGCATCGGCATACGACGCGCCGGCGGCCTGTGCCGCATTCAGCGCCTCGAGTGCGAGATCGTCGATCGTCGTGTCAGACGGCGGCGGAGGCAGGTACAAACCATGCGCCGGCTGGGCGAAGGCAGTGCGGGCAGTTGTGGCTGCAGCGATCGCCGCTGATGTCTTGAGGAAGTCGCGACGGTTTGTCGGCATGTGCAGGGAAAGGGGGATTACTTACGCTACGGCGCGTGCCGCATGACTGTCAATGTCAGTACGCGCGCACATGCTGTTGCGCTGAAATCACTCCTGGCGACCGCAGCGGCGAGCGGATAACGTCTCCGGATCGGCAATGCCGGACGGGCGGGGCCGTTGTGGTTATGGACGACATCAAGGAGAATCTGGGATGAGATGCATCAGCCTGCTCGGGGCAGCCGCAATTCTGACGACAGTTTTGCAAGCCGGCTGCGAAAAGCCCGGCAGTCCACCGGTACGCGACACGGCAGCCGCCGCGACCACCGGCGCGCCCGACATGGAGAGACGCATATCCGAGTATACGACGGTCCCTCTCATTACCGACACGTCGAGTCTGACCGCCAGGGAAATGCAGATGATTCCGCTGCTCATCGACGCGGCGAAAGCAATGGATCCCATTTACTGGAAGCAGACCTACGGTTCGCGCGATTCGCTTCTGTCAGGCGTGAGCGATGCGGGAGTCCGTCGCTTTGTCGACATCAATTACGGACCGTATGACCGGCTCGATAACAACGTCGCGTTCGTTCCCGAAGTCGGACCGCGGCCCCCCGGCGCGAATCTCTATCCAAA
>JBBSFT010000223.1:0-3415 GCA_038254845.1 Gemmatimonadales bacterium
ACAATCGCCTTGCGTCCATGCTTTTCATAGAATGCCTCGGCGCGGATGACGTGTTTCTTGTTGAACAGCAACGAGTCGTCGCGCGTAAAGATGCGGGGACCGGTGCTTCGTCCGATGAAGTAGCCGGCCGAATTTCCCGCCGCGGCAGCAACGTTCACGAGTAGTCCGAGAAGGTAGACGTTGAACAGTCCTTTCGCGCAAAGAAGTCCGGCAGTCACGAGGAGAGAGTCGCCAGGAAGAAAAAATCCGACAAGCAGCCCTGTTTCGGCGAACACGATTGCCGTCAACCCGAAGTAGCCGGCCCATTTGATCAGCGCCGGAAGATCGCGCAGGTTCGCCACTAGCTCGTGGAGCTGGTCCATGAATCCGATGTGAGGGGGAATGCAGGATAGAAGAAGGTCAAGTTCAACTTTCGACGGACTGTGGTCAACCGCATCAGGACATGCGGGAAGCGCGCCGGAGCACCCCGGAAGCTGGTGGCATCGCAAAGGCCTTGGGGCAAAGGGTGAGCGCCGGATGAACGTCGCGGCGTCTGTTTTGATCGGGCTGATGGCCGTCGGCTGGAGCTGGTCGATCACGAACGCGCGCAATGAGGTCGTGGCCGGCACTCCGACCGCGGCGGGCATTCTCACGAGAGCCCTGACGGATTCGCGTGCGCCATCGGTTTCGTATCTGACCGACGCGGCACTCGGCCTTGTGACTCCAATGCGCGGTGAAAGCGGCAAGCTTCGCGCGAACCTGCAGTCTCCGGGCGAGACGTTGCATGCCGACAGACTTCCCACGGGCGCAGTGGCGACGTTCACCGCGCCTCGCCGGGGCGCAAAGCCGGAGTCAACGACTGTGCTCGCCGCGCCGCAGAAAACCGGAATCTGGTCGCTCGCGATTGCGATCGGGGATGCGATCCGCCCGATCGCCGATTTTTCAGTGATCACGCTCAAGCCGGCATCGGCGCAGCAGGGGGGAAGAATCGGCCTGTATTACATCGGCACCTGGCCAAACGTGCGAAAAACTTCGCGGGCGACGTATACGCCCCCGTCGGGCTTCATCGAAGTGACGCAGGAAGAGCAGAACACCTACCTGTCGGAACACCTGAGGCTTCGCGATTTTCTGCCGCATGATCAGGCCAATGTCTGGCCGAAATACATTGTGGTGGGCATGAAAAATGTAGACAAGCTCGAGCTGGTAATGAGCGATCTCGAGCAGCACGGCATCCCGGCGAAGGGAATCCGTGTGCTGAGCGGGTTCAGAACGCCGCAGTACAACAGGGGGGGGGGAGACCCGCGCGGCCGAGCATCGCTCAGCCGCCACATGTACGGCGACGCCGCCGATATTTTCATCGACAATGATGGAAACGGCAGCATGGATGACCTGAATCACGACGGCCGGATCAACCTCGACGACGCCCGGGTGATCCTCGCTGCCGTCAATCGCGTCGAAGCGGCACATCCTTCGCTGATAGGAGGATGTGGCGTATACCCGGGCACTTCCGCCCACGGGCCGTTCGTACATATTGACACGCGCGGATATCCCGCGCGGTGGATTGGAACCGGAGATAACTAATGGATGACGCGACGACCGTAGTGTCCGAGCACGGGGCTCACACCGAGCCGGGCGACAAGACACCCCGTCCTCATCGTGCAGATCCGTCGATGCCGGTGAGATCGGCCGACCTCGAACCGTATACCGGACTGGGCTATCTCTCCAAGCTGTTCAAGCTCATGGCTGCGGTGCTCCTCCTGCTGCTGCTGTCAGAAGTCGTGACCGGCCTCATCGCCCAGGGGACGTCCGCAATTCCGACACTTCTTGGCGAGATCAGCCGGCTTGTCGTGCTGGCGGGACTGCTTTATGGAAGCGGCGATCTCGCACTGCTGCTCATCGACATCGGTCATGACATCCGCGCAACACGGATTCTCCTCGGCCGGCAGGCGATGCACGAGGAGGGGCCAAAGCGGGATCCGGCCAAGTTTGTAGAGCGGGCTCCGCGTTAGCTGGCGGAGTCCTGATTTGCGGCGCGGTACGACAGTTGCCAATTGGTGAACTGACCGCGACGTCGCGGGCCAACCCTTACCAAGGAGTCGTCAATGCTTTGGACGATCGCGATGGTTCTGCTGATCCTGTGGATTCTCGGGTTTTTCGTCATGCATGTCGGAGGTGGACTCATTCACCTCCTTCTCGTGATTGCCGTTATCGTCGTCATTTATCGTCTTGTGACTGGACGGCCAGTAGTCTAGACGAAGCAATCTCCCGCTCTCCGCTGGGCTGAGACCCGGCGGAGACCGGCTTCCGCATGGCGCAATCCCGGTTGTCAGATGTTCGGGTAGTCCTCTTCGAGCCTCAGGATCCCATCAACATCGGCGCAACGATTCGCGCGATGAAAAACATGGGGATCTCGAGGCTTCGTCTCGTCCGTCCTGTGGCCTTCGATCCACTCAGGCTGGCGGGCGTTGCTCACGATACCGAGGAACTCATCGGTGCGATCGAGCACTTCGATAATCTCGAGTCCGCACTCGCTGATTGTGTGAGGGTCGCAGGCTTCACCGCGCGCCGAAGGGCGGCGAAGCGCGAGCTGATGACGCCGCGACAGTGCGCAGCCGACCTGCTCGAGTTCGCCGATCGTGGCCCGGTCGCGTTGCTGTTCGGAAGAGAAGACAAGGGTCTGCCAAACGAAGCGCTCGATCGAGCGCACACGGTGGTGACGATCCCCACAACGAATCACGCATCGCTCAATCTCGCCCAGGCTGTTCTCATCTCGCTGTACGAGCTTCATCTCTCCGCCGACGATGTGACGCGAGAGCTCGCGCCTCCCCGGAAAGCGGCTGATCCACCGTCGAGCGCTCACTTCGACATGTACTTCGACGATGCACGTAAAGCGCTGGCCGAGATTGCCTTTTTCAAGACTCGTAATCCGGAGCACGTCATGAGGTCGCTTCGCGCACTAGTGTTTCGATCGTCGCCCGACGGCCGGGAGCTCGACCTGTTGCGGGCAATGGCGATCGAAGTCGTGCGGACGTTGGAGAGAGAGAGGAAAGAAAGGGCTTCGGGCTGATACGGCGGAAGATCACCAGCGATGGTGGAGAAGGGCGGGAGTTTTGGGAGCAAGGGGAGACGCCTCTTCCGATGCGGATGACACACCAAAATTTTTTTGTGTTTGATTCTCGATGCGGATACGACCTCGCGGATGCGAGGACACCGAACCAACAGCGACGTCTCCCGATTCATCTCCGTATTTCTCCCGATTTTCTCCACCATTGCAGTTGCGGTTGCCGCAGTTGCGATTTTCTCCGCACTTCTCCGGTTCTACGCTTGCGGTGAGATTCGGCGGCGAGCATTTTACCCGCCATGTTTGCTGGCTTGTGAAATTCTTCACAAAGCCGATCAGATAACTCGCATTTCCCCGCACAATTGCCGATCAAAA
>JBBSFT010000224.1:0-3385 GCA_038254845.1 Gemmatimonadales bacterium
AATCGCGCTTAACGATCTCATTCCGCGCGTTGGAACCTACGATCGCTGGGCAACGATGTGGGGATACACGCCTATCCCTGGAGCAACGTCACCTCAGGCAGAGCGGGCAACGCTGGACCAATGGGCGCGGCAGCAGGATACAACGCCGTGGTTCCGATTCTCGACGTCAGGCGCGAAAAATTCCGATCCCGGTGACGAGACCGAGGCCGTTGGCGACGCCGACGCCGTAAAATCGACGACGGCGGGTTTGAAAAACATCAAGCGCATCGTGCCGATGCTGATGCCAGCCACGACGAAGGCAACTGAAGACAACAGCGACCTCAACGAGATGTACGGCCGGCTGATCTCACAATGGAGCCGCGAGATGGGTCACGTCGCGAACGTCGTCGGTGGAACAACGTCGCAGGAGAAGTACGGAAGCCAGTCGGGGCCACGCTTTACGCCACTGTCACGAGAGAGACAGCGCGACGCGGTCGCGTTCCTGAATGAAAACGTCTTCAGGACGCCGCAGTTTTTTCTCGATCCGGTAATCCTCCGACGTATCGAGCCGGACGGCGCGATGGCTCGGCTCCGCAGCGCACAAAATGGCGTTCTCAATTCGCTGTTCAACAATGCACGCCTGTCACGGCTTGTCGAGTTTGGAGCGATGTCGAGCACTCGAGGAAGCGCGTACACACTTGCCGAAATGCTGGGTGATGTGCGGCGCGGAATCTGGGGCGAGATCAAGGCGCCATCGGTTCATATCGATGCGTTCCGGCGGAATCTCCAGTATGCGTATCTCGCGCAGGTGGCGTCGAAGATCAATCCGCCTCCACCGGCGGCAACGACAACGCCGCTACCCGCTCAGTTCGCGTTTCTCCAGGCGCCGCCGCCCGACGAAGCGCGCGCGCTGATGAGGACAGAGCTGATGGAGCTCGATTCGGAGCTGCGGTCGGCACTGTCGCGGGCAGCCGATGTAGAGACACGAGCGCACATCGTCGAGGCTCGTCATCGAATCGACATCACTTTGCATCCGGAGAAGTAGGGCAAGGCATGCAGCTCGAGGATCTTCCGACTCCGTGCCTGGTTCTCGACCGCGGCATTCTCGAGCGTAATCTCAAGCGCATGAGCGACGCCGTGCATCGTCACGGCGTCGCTCTGCGTCCGCATCTCAAGACGGCAAAATCAGCGTCGGTCGCGCGGCTCGCGACCAGTGGAGAGGCGGGCGGCATCACCGTATCCACGGTAGCCGAGGCCGAGTATTTCGCGGAGCGCGGGTTTGCGGACATCCTGATTGCGAATGCGCTGCCGCCTCAGAAGCTGGACCGGGTCGCCGCACTCGTGAAGGATGGTGTCGTGATCACGCTTGTCACCGACGACGCCGGGATGGCGTTGGCGATCGCGGGTCACGCGGCCGGTTTTCGCGGATTGGTTGAGATCGATTCCGGCGACAATCGTGCTGGTGTCACACCCGATGGCAGCCAGCTGATGGATGTGGCCCGTGCACTCGGACCGAAGCTCACAGGAGTGATGACTCACGCCGGGCATTCATATGGGTGTCGCACCGTTGAGTGCGTACAGAATGTTGCCGATGACGAACGCCTGGCCGTGGTGACAGCAGCAACGCGGTTGCGTGACGCAGGGTTGCGGTGCGATGTCGTATCGGTTGGATCGACACCGACGATGACGCATGCGCGAAACCTCGACGGGGTAACTGAGGCGAGGCCTGGCGTCTACATGTTTCAGGATCTCTACCAGGCTGAGATTGGATCGTGCGAAAAAAGCGACATCGCGTTGTCGGTGCTCGCGTCAGTCATCGGGCGAAACGAGAGCGCGAAGCGAATTCTGATCGACGCGGGAGCGCTTGCACTGTCGAAGGACCGAAGCACGCAGGCGACATCTCACGACTCGGGCTTCGGAGAAGTGAGAGATATTGACGGGTCGGGGATGACCGATGGGTGCGTCATCGAGCGCGTGTATCAGGAGCACGGTGCGGTGAGATGTTCCGGCGACGAGCTCGATCGGTGGACGATCGGAACGAGGCTGAGAGTCCTGCCGAACCATGCCTGTCTCACCGCGGCGGCGCACGATCGGTACTACGTCGTCGATGGCAGCAGTGACGTTGTCGACGTGTGGGACCGGATCAACGGATGGTAGCGGTGCAGATCGGATTGCTGGCGGGTGATGCTACTCGGTGCTCGCCCCGCTTTTTGGGACGAGCATCAGCTTCACGCTCTTGACGTTGACGAACTCGCGAATTCCCGGCAGGCCGAGCTCACGGCCATAGCCTGAGCTTTTCACTCCGCCGAACGGGAGTGTTGCCTCCGACGCGACCATGCCGTTGATGAACACCATCCCCGCCTCGATTTCCCGTACGAACCGCTCGATCTCGTCGTGGTTGGTCGTCCACACGCTCGAGCCAAGTCCGAATCTGGTGCTGTTCGCGATGCGGATTGCCTCATCGATGTCCTGAGCCTTCCAGACAGACGCCACCGGGCCGAACAACTCTTCGTCGTCAGCCGGACTTCCGACCGGTACATCAACGAGAACCGTCGGCTCGTAGAAGTATCCCGGCCGGTCGATCGTCTTTCCGCCGCACAACACGCGCGCGCCTGACGAGACAGTCTTCTGAACCTGTTCATCGAGCTCGTCGCGGATGCTCGACGTGGCGAGAGGGCCGAGCTCCGTCGCCGCTTCCATCGGATCGCCGATTTTTACCGCCTTCACACCGGCGACGAATTTTTCGATGAATGAATCGTACACCGAGCGATGAACGATGAAGCGTTTGGCGGCGATGCAGGACTGGCCGTTGTTGATCATCCTCGCCTTCACCGCGGTCTCGACGGCGGCCGCGAGATTCGCGCTCGGCATCACGATAAACGGATCGCTGCCACCGAGCTCGAGAACGGCCTTCTTGAGGTTCTTTCCGGCAGCGGCTGCAACAGACCGTCCCGCGCCTTCGCTGCCAGTCAGCGTCACCGCGGCAATCCGATCGTCTTCGATGATCGAGTCGACCGCTGCCGATTCAATCAACAGAGTCTGAAAAATTCCGGCCGGAAATCCCGCGCGCATAATGATTTCCTCGATTGCTAGCGCACACTGCGGAACGTTCGAAGAGTGTTTCAACACGCCGCCGTTGCCGGCCATCAACGCTGGCGCAAGAAAACGGAACACCTGCCAGAACGGAAAATTCCATGGCATCACCGCGAGCACAATTCCCAGCGGCTGATACGCAATGCGCGCCTGGCCCTCGGCGCTGGCGATGCTTTCGTCGGCGAGGAATCGAACTGCGTGATCGGCGTAGTACCGGCATGCCGACGCGCACTTGGCAACTTCCGCGACAGCGGCGGCGATCGGCTTTCCCATCTCCAGCGTCATCAACCGCGCGAGCTTGTGATCCTCGGCG
>JBBSFT010000225.1:0-3344 GCA_038254845.1 Gemmatimonadales bacterium
GAAATCAAGGATATCCTCCTTCGCGAAATCGAAGCAGCCGACCTCCGCGACCTGGACGTTGAAGAAGTCGGGACCGTCCTCGAAGTAAAAGACGGTATTGCCCGCATTTACGGTCTCTCGAAAGCAATGTCCGGAGAGATGCTCGAGGTAACAGCCTCCGAGACCGGCGAAAAGATCACCGCCCTCGCCCTCAACCTCGAAGAAGACAACATCGGCGCCGTTATTCTCGGCGACTATCTCGTCCTCAAGGAAGGCGACGAAGTCCGGCGCACCGCGCGCACGCTCGAAGTCCCCGTCGGCCCGGAGCTCATCGGCCGCGTTGTCGATCCGCTCGGCCGCCCAATCGATGACGCCGGTGAGATCAGCGCGACTCACACCCGCAAGGTCGAGTCGATGGCACCCGGCATCATCGTCCGCCAGCCCGTCAAGGAGCCGCTCCAGACGGGCATCAAGGCAATCGACTCGATGATCCCGATCGGCCGCGGCCAGCGCGAGCTCATCATTGGCGATCGCGGCACCGGAAAGACGGCAATCGCCGTCGATACGATCATCAATCAGAAGGGCACTGGCGTCATCTGCGTGTACGTCGCGATCGGCCAGAAGAACTCAACTGTTGCCGCCGTCGTCGAGAAGCTTCGCCAGGCAGGCGCGATGGAGTTCACGATCGTCGTCGTCGCCGGTGCAGCCGATCCCGCTCCGATGCAGTACATCGCCCCGTACTCCGGTTGCGCGATGGCCGAGTATTTCATGTACCACGAAGGGAAGCCGACGCTCTGCGTGTACGACGATCTCACGAAGCAGGCAGCGGCCTATCGCCAGCTCTCGCTTGTGCTTCGCCGCCCGCCGGGACGCGAAGCCTTCCCGGGCGACGTGTTCTATCTCCACTCGCGTCTGCTCGAGCGCGCCGCCAAGCTTCGTGAGGACAACGGCGTCGTCGACAAGAATATTCTCAAGCCCGGTGGCTCTCTCACCGCGCTCCCGATCATCGAGACGCAGGCCGGCGACGTATCGGCCTACATCCCGACGAACGTGATCTCGATCACCGACGGCCAGATCTTCCTCGAGGCAGATCTCTTTTATTCCGGCGTTCGCCCCGCAGTCAACGTCGGCATCTCGGTGTCACGCGTTGGTGGAGCAGCGCAAATCAAGGCGATGAAGACAGTTGCCGGTCGTCTCCGGCTCGATCTTGCCCAGTATCGCGAGCTCGAGGCATTCGCATCGTTCGCATCCGACCTCGATGCGGCAACGAAGCGCCAGCTCGAGCGCGGTGCGCGCACGGTCGAGATTCTGAAGCAGCCACAGTATCAGCCGATGCCTGTCGAGAAGCAGGTCATGATCATCTACGCGGTGACGAACGGATTCATCGATACGATTCCTGTGGCCGAGATCAAGGCGTGGGAGCAGGGCTTCCTTGACTTCATGAGCGCGCAGTTCCCGCAGGTGCAGGATTCGATCAGAAACGACAAGGCGATGTCGAAGGAGATCGAGGCCGATCTCAAGCGCGGTATCGAGCAGTTCAACAACTCACGCGGTACCGGCAAGGCCTCGTAAGCAATGGCCAAGGGTCGTGAGTTAAAGGGGCGCATCAAGTCCGTCGAGAATACGCGCAAGATCACGCGTACGATGGAGATGGTGGCCACTTCGAAAATGAAACGCGCCGCCGACCGGGTGTTGGCCGCCCGCCCTTACGCCAATAGTCTCGCGGAAGTAATTGCGAGTCTCTATTCCCCGGAGCTGGCGGAGCGATTTCCGCTGCTGCGGCAGCCGGCGAAGGTGAACCGTGCGGCGGTAATTCTGCTCACGTCAAATCGTGGACTTGCAGGCGGATTCAACTCCAACCTCATCAAGGAAGGAAGAAATCTGCTTCGCCGTCTCGATGGCGAAAATATCGAGACAGAGCTGCACGTCATTGGCAAGAAGGGCCTCGGGTACTTCAAGTATGTCGGCCGCGCAGTCGCGACGAGCCGCATCGACATCACCGATCGCCCGACGGCCGAGAACGCGTCCGAAATCGTGAACGCGCTCATCGATCAGTTTGTGTCAGGATCTGTTGACGCCGTGTATGTCGTGTATGCGAAATACAATTCCGCCCTGAGCACGCCACCGGTCACCGAGCAGATACTTCCGGTGACACCGCCGGATGTGAAAGGCCCGCGCCCGGATTATCTGCTTCACCCATCGGCCGAGGCGATTCTCACCGAGCTGCTGCCGCTGTATGTACGCAATTCGGTTTATCGCGCGCTTGTGGAAACAGTCGCTGGCGAGCAGAGCGCGCGCCGCACCGCAATGAAGAACGCAACAGACAACGCCGGCGATATCCTCACTTCACTTCGCCGTACATATAACCGCGCCCGTCAGGCGCAGATCACGCAGGAGATCGCCGAGATTGTCGGTGGATCTGCTGCACTGGAGGGGTAGGTCATGGCAACCGCAGTCGCAACCGAGAAGCATGTCGGCCACGTCGTTCAGGTAATTGGACCGGTGCTCGACGTCGAGTTCGAGGCCGATCATCTGCCCGAGCTGTACAACGCGATCACGATCAACAGCAAGTCCGATGGCGGCGACGACATCAGAGTCACCTCTGAAGTGCAGCAGCACATCGGTCGCAACCAGGTTCGTGCTGTTGCCATGTCCGCGACGGACGGAGTCGTGCGTGGCATGGAAGCCATCGACACGGGCGCGCCGATCAAGGTCCCGGTCGGTGCCGCCGCACTCGGCCGCATTCTCAACGTGCTCGGCGAGCCTGTCGACAATGGCCCCGAGATCGGACCTGAAGTCGAGCGTTGGGCGATTCACCGCAAGGCGCCGCTGTTCGCTAACCTCGAGCCGAAGACTGAAGTCTTCGAGACCGGCATCAAGGTTGTCGATCTCATCGCTCCGTTCGTGAAGGGTGGAAAAATTGGACTCTTCGGCGGCGCCGGCGTCGGCAAGACCGTCGTCATTCAGGAGCTCATCAACAACGTCGCGAGGGGACACGGTGGAAAGTCCGTGTTCTGTGGCGTGGGCGAGCGCACGCGTGAAGGCAACGATCTGTATCTCGAGTTCAGGGAAGCAGGAATTCTTGACAAGGTCGCGCTGATCTACGGCCAGATGAACGAGCCGCCGGGAGCGCGCCTTCGCGTTGGTCTCGCTGGTCTCACTGTTGCCGAATATTTCCGCGACGTCGAGAACCAGGACGTGCTCGTGTTCATCGACAATATCTTCCGCTTCACGCAGGCCGGTTCTGAAGTGTCCGCGCTGCTTGGCCGAATGCCGAGCGCCGTGGGATATCAGCCGACACTGGCAACGGAGATGGGCGATCTGCAGGAGCGCATCACGTCGACGAAGACCGGCTCGATCACGTC
>JBBSFT010000226.1:0-3324 GCA_038254845.1 Gemmatimonadales bacterium
CCTTGCGGTACATCGTGCGGCTTTCCTCTTTCATTCCCATCGACACGAAGCACTGCGCAAGGAAAAATGGCGCCTGAAAATCCTCAGGTCTTAGCATGCACGCCCGTTCGAACAGCTTTGCCGCCTCGGCGAACTCGCCCTGAGCGATCCGCGCCCTACCGTAGTGATACACGGCCTCGAAAAGAGTCGGATCGAGCTTCATCGCAAACTCGAACTCTCGCTCGGCCTCGGTGAAGCGCATGCTCAGGGAGTGTGTCAAGCCGGACGAAAGATGCGCCTCCGCGAGACCGGGTCCGAGCTCGAGAGCCCGGCGGCTGGCAGCATTACCCTGGGTGAGGTTCTGTTCTCGCGCATCGCAGTTCATGTAAAGAAGCGAGCAACTGTCGGCGAGACCCGCGTAAGCTAGTGCATAGTCGGGATCGATCTCGATGGCTCGCCTGAACATCTGCCGAGCGTATTCCAGACCCGTGCGGCTCCATTGATGAATGAACTGACGGCCCTTGAGGTAGAATTCGTACGCCTGCACGTTCACGGATCTGTCGCGCTCGATCGCTTTCTTTTCGCCCTCGCTGAGTATTACACGCAGCGCATTGAAGATTGCCTCAGAGATCTCATCCTGGATGGCAAACACATCCTCGACATCTCGATCGAACCGCTCAGACCAGAGCTGATAGCCATCGGCGACGTTGATGAGCTGCGCCGCAATGCGCAGCCTGTTGCCCATCTTGCGAACGCTTCCCTCGAGGACAGTAGACACCTTCAGCTTCCGCCCTATCTCGCTGATATCCTCGTTCTTTCCCTTGAACGCGAACGATGAAGTTCTCGACGCGACCCGCAGCGCCTGAATCTTCGAAAGCGCGTTGATCAGCTCCTCGGCCATTCCGTCAGTGAAATACTCATTCTCCGCATCGGCGCTCATGTTGGCGAACGGGAGCACGGCGACGGACTTTGCGGCGGAGACTGTCGAGTGCGGAACGGTCGCGCTCTCGGTCGGTGTCGCGAGGACCTCGCTGCCGAGTGCCTGGGCAAACATCGCAGTTGTCGAATAACGGCCCGATGCGGCAGTGGACATCGCTTTCGTAACCGCTCTCTCCACGTGCTCCGGCACACCGCCGCGCACGGTTCGAAGCGGTGCCGCTGTCTCAGTGAATCGCTTCGCCATCACTGCCGATGCGTTTTCCCCGGTAAACGGCCGCTCTCCAGCGAGCATTTCGTACAGCACACAGGCGAGACTGTATTGATCGCTCTGTCCGTCGAGGTTCAACTCGCCCGCAGCCTGCTCCGGACTCACGTACGCAGGCGTACCCACCATCATTCCGGTCTGTGTCAACGTTTCACTGGAGGCTGAGCTGACGGCTTTGGCGATTCCGAAATCCATCACCATCGCCTCGCCTTCGTAGAGCATGACATTTTCCGGCTTCATGTCGCGATGCACGATGTTCTGCCGATGCGCGTAATCAAGCGCCGATGCGATCGACTTGGCATGCCGCACCGCCTCGTCGACGGAAAGCTGCTTGTCGCGCTCGAGTCGCTCTCTCAACGATTCGCCTTCGATGTACGGCATCACGTAATACAGAAACGAGTCTGCGTCTCCGCTGTCGAACAACGGGAGTATGTGCGGATGGTTCAAGCGTGCCGCGAGTTTGATCTCACGGAGAAACCTCTCAGGCCCCAGCGTGGCAGCGAGATCGGGATGGAGCACCTTGAGCGCTACAACACGGTCGTGCCTCTTGTCCTGGGCGAGATACACGGTCGCCATTCCGCCGCGGCCGAGCTCGCGGTCGATGTCATAAGTACCAGCGAGCGCAGTTCGCAACCGTTCAAGAGGAAGTGCCAAAGGTCTCACCGACGTTGTGAAGGGATGAATCCCGGACAAAGTGTTAGTCGGTCAGAGCCCAGTCAAGGCGCGGTCAATTGACCCCGTGTCGATAGTGTCATTGCGCTTGTCCCGTTTGTTTTTGCGCATCCCTCAGCGATTCTGCCTCGATGTAGATGTGCTTGACCGCCGGTCTGGCCTTTCTGATGTTCGCTTCCATCCGGTCTATTGCTGCACCGAGTGCTTGGCTATCCAACGCCTCGCGGAAAGTCACGTCCATGAGCACAAGGACAGTTTCCGGCCCGAGATACTGAGTCACGATTCTGCCGACCTTGACGACGTCAGCGTCCTTGCCCGCCGCGGAGCGAATCATCTCCCGCTCCTCTGGCGTCGCGCTTTCTCCAACCAGAAGACCTTTGCTTTCACGGGCAAGAACTACGGCAACGACTGCCATTACCCCGCTGATTCCTATGGAGGCGACGCCGTCCAGGACCGGCATATTCAGCCGATGGCTCAGGAAAATACCGAGAAACGCGAACAGCAGTCCGGCCATATCCGCCATGTCTTCGAGTACAAGGGTAAAAACGGTGGGATCCTTGCTTTGGCGAAAAGTCTCCCAGAAACCTTTTGATCCCATTCGCTTGCGGAAAGCCCGTAACGCGACTCCGAGTGACGCGAACGTGAACAGGGCCGACGCGCCGAGCACTCCGTAATTCCATTTTGGATCTGATACGGGCTCCGGATGCATGATGTGCCTGACACCTTCGTAGAAGGACATCCCGCTACCGAGGGCAAAAAAACTGATCGCAACTATCAGCGACCAGAAATACAATTCCTTTCCGTAACCCAGGGGATGGTTTTCATCCGGAGGACGCTCGGCTCGCTTCTGCCCGAGAAGGAGAAGAAGTCCGTCACCGGAGTCAACTATCGAGTGGACACCTTCCGCGACCATGGCGGAGCTGCCGGTGGCGAGCGCGGCCGCGAATTTCGTCGCGGCGATGAGGACGTTTGCTGCAATGCCTACATATATGACCGTCCTGGATTCGCTTGCCATGCCTGGAGCGACTGCACATCGCGCACCGAAGCGGGATTTTACGGCTGACCAGTAAGAAACTCGGCGGGTGAAACCGCGATTTTCGGGAATCGCGCGCGAAGCCGCTTGTCACTCGTAACCACCGGAATCGAAAACGAGCGCGCCACTGAAACGTATTCCGCATCGTACGCCGAGCAGCCCGACGTTGCAACGATGTTCATGACATCAGTGCTCGACACCTGGGTTTCGCCGTCGCTCAACATGGATTCGGCTGCGGACATCATCTGAACGCACTGCGCTGCCGACAAATCCTTGTGCAAAAGGTATTTGCTGAGCACGCTGCGAAGTTCGCTCCGCCACAGCGGGGGAGCGAGCCAGGAACCATCCGCGATCGCTATCTGCCTGGCGAGTTCCGTTTCTGGAGTCGTCAGAAAAAACTGGGCAATGAGCGTGCAGTCAGCTACGATCAACGCCG
>JBBSFT010000227.1:0-3272 GCA_038254845.1 Gemmatimonadales bacterium
CTACGATCCTCGACCCGGCCGAACGCAACATTGCCTCCGTCGGTCTGTTGCCGCTTCGCAGTGGCTCGGGGCCTTACATCCCATTGCGCGAAGTCGCTGACATTTACCAAACCGGTGGCCGTTACATCGTCCTGCACAACGGCGCCCGCCGCGTGCAGACGATCACCTGCAACGTCGCGGGCCGCGATGTGAACTCGTTCGTCGCCGATGCGCGCAAACGAATCACGAAGGCGGTCTCTTTTCCTCGAGGGAGCTACGTCGAATACACCGGCGCGGCGGCGGCGCAGGCGCAATCCAAGCGCGACCTGCTTGTGCATTCACTCCTCGCGGGCCTTGGTATTGTCCTCCTGCTTTCGATCGTGATTGGCGGCTGGCGCAATCTGCTCCTCGTCCTGGCCAATCTGCCTTTCGCGCTCGTTGGCGGTGTCCTCGCAATTTTCGCGACGGGCGGCCTGGCCTCGATCGGCGCAATGGTTGGTTTCGTTACACTGTTTGGAATTACTCTTCGGAATTCGATTATGATGATTTCGCACTACGAACATCTAGTCGCCGTCGAAGGCCTCGGTTGGGGATTGGAAGCTGCGATCCGCGGCGCGTCCGAACGTCTCACGCCCATCTTAATGACAGCGTTAGTCACGGCCCTCGGATTGTTGCCGCTCGCAATCGGCGCCGGCAGTCCGGGTCGCGAAATCGAGGGACCGATGGCAATCGTTATTCTGGGCGGCCTCATAACTTCCACTATCCTCAATCTGCTCGTCCTCCCTACACTCGCCTTGCGATTCGGGAGATTTGAACAAAACATGCGTGTCAGTTCTCCGTGAGTAGCTATTGGTATCTTTTCCACCTCGATCCGCCGTTTCTTCTACGAAAGCCCGAACGAGAAAAAATATGCGCGCCTGCAGTTGTTTACGGTCGCCGGCCTGCTCGACAACACACAGAGCGCCGAGCACCCTGATTTCGAGCCGGATCTGAACTTCAAGAAGGCGAGAGCGGAAGCGGCGGACGAGCAGCAAACGCTGATTTAGCTGAGGCGCGCGAGATGGCCCCAGGATAAACTTTCGGCTGCGTAAAATTCTTCTTAGCCGATAATGGGAGCGTCATGGCGGGACACTCTCACGAAGACTCCCATTCTCACGATGACGCGCACGGCCATTCCCATGGCAAGGGCGGCCACGGTCACACCCATGGCGCGATTGATCCGTCCATCACTACTTCGGAACGCGGCATCTGGGCGCTCAAATGGTCGTTTGTGGGTCTGTTTATTACTGCGCTGATTCAAATCGTCGTCTTCTATTTTTCTCATAGCGTCGGATTACTTGCGGACACAATTCATAATTTCGGCGATGCCGCGACGGCCATTCCTCTCTGGGTGGCGTTCGTGCTCTCGCGCTGGAAACCGAGCCGGCGTTTCACCTATGGCTACGGCCGGGTGGAGGATCTGGCGGGCGTCGCGATCGTTCTTACCATTACCTTTAGTGCGATCGTGGCGGGCTACGAAACCGTGCAGCGTTTCCTGCACCCGCAATCGCTCACTTATCTTTGGGCGGTTATGATCGCGTCGGTGGTTGGCTTCATTGGCAACGAAGCGGTGGCTGTGTTCCGCATAAAGGTAGGGAAGGAAATCCAGAGTGCCGCGCTGGTGGCCGATGGTTATCACGCACGCGTCGATGGCTGGACGAGTCTGGCGGTGCTCTTCGGCGCTCTCGGAGTCTGGTTTGGTTACCCGCTCGCTGATCCCATCGTCGGCTTACTCATTACTCTCGCCATCGTGCAGATCATCTGGCAATCAACCAAAGCGGTCTTTACCCGAATGCTCGATGGGGTGGAACCTGAGCTGGTCGAAGAGATTCGCCACGCGGCTGGTCATGTCGAGGGCGTCGCGCGGGTGACGGAGGTGCGGGCGCGCTGGCTGGGGCACCGTTTGCAGGCGGAACTAAACATTGCAGTCGCGTCTAACCTACCGGTCCGCAGTGGGCACGAAATTGCCAAGGAGGTCCGCCACGAGATGATGCACCATCTGAGTTATCTTTCCTCAGTGGTGATACACGTCGATCCGGTCGAAGAAGCGGGTGAGGAATTCCACCACATCGCTGAGCACGTCCACGATGATCTGCCGGTTCATTCTCATTAGAAATTCACCGGCGCGAGCGAACTGGACGCAGCCGTTCTTTTTAGCGCTCGGCATTGTCGCAGCCTCGGCCCCATCGTTGCTCGACGCTAAAGACGGGTCTCCGCTGCATCTCGTGCAGACGATCGCGCTGCCGGGCGTTGATGGCCGCATTGATCATTTGACGGTCGATCTAACTAACAAACGACTGTTTGTCTGCGCACTGGGCAACAACAGCGTGGAGGTGGTTGATCTGCGAACGAGCGAGCGCGCTCATTCGATCACTGGCCTCGGGAGCCCGCAAGGCGCGGCTTATGTTCCTGACATCGGAAAATTGATCGTCGCAAATGACACCGGCGGCGCGTGTAATATTTACGATGGAAAGTCATTCGCACTGGCCGGGAGAGTTGATCTCCAGGACGACGCCGACAACGTGCGTTACGACAACGCAACGAAACAGATTTATGTCGGCTACGGGAACGGTGGAATCGGCGTCATCGATCCGGGGAGCGCCCAACGCGTCCGATCGTTCGAACTGTCAGGGCACCCGGAAGCTTTTGTTTTGGAAAAACGCGGGCCGCGGGTTTTTGTGAATATTCCGGGCGCACATCAGGTCGCGGTAATCGATCGCGAACGCGGGAAGGTTGTCGCGACTTGGAGTCTCGGCGGCGCATCGGCCAATTTCCCGATGGCGTTTGATGAAACGCAGTATCGTCTTTTCGTCGGCTGCCGATTGCCTTCTCAGTTAATCGTTTTGAACAGCGATTCGGGAGCGGTTGTCACGACGGTTTCGATTCCTTCCGATCCCGACGACATTTTCTTCGATGAGAAGAAGCACCGTGTCTATGTCGTCTGCGGTGGTGGATCGGTCGCGGTGGTCGATCAGATCGACGCCAACAGCTACAAGACGATCGCGACGATGGCGACTGCTACGGGCGCGCGGACTGGATTATTTGTTCCTGAGCTAAACAGTTTGTTTGTCGCCGTTCCGCATCACGGCAGTCAAAATGCGGAACTGCGGCGGTATTCTGTCGAGTGAATGCACTATCTTCCGATTAACATGCGGTAGACCAACCCCGAGAGCGCCCGAGCTGGCGACAACGGTCGCGGCAGAGCAAGCTGCCGTTACCTCCGCTATGCAGCGGGTACGGCCGCGGCGTGCAGA
>JBBSFT010000228.1:0-3271 GCA_038254845.1 Gemmatimonadales bacterium
CGCGACCTTGCCTTCGCGAATCTTGCGCACGAGAGTCTTCTCACGGCTGATACTCTCGGGGAAGACGTTGCGGGCAAGCTGCATCGTGATCGTCGAGAAACCTTCGTCGAAGTGCCGGGCAACGATGTCGCGACCGAGCGCACCGAACACGCGGCGCCAGTCGATTCCGGCGTGCTCGTAGAACCGTTTGTCCTCGGTGATCACGAACGCCTGTTGAACCGTCAGCGGAATCTCGTCGAGCTTGACGAGCGTGCGTCGCTCCAGCCCAAGCTCGGCGATGAAGCGCCCGTCAGCGGCGTAGAGCTTCGAGGTCTGACGTGGTGTGTAGTCGTTCAGCGACTCGACTGGCGGGCACTTACCGCCTCGGCACACGAGTGCCCAGGCGCCGTAGGCGGCACCAAGACCGGTCGCGACACCGAATGTGAGGATCAGCAGCAGGACTCTGATGAGAGTCGGATGTCTGCGACGGAAGGAGTCCGAGCGTTTAGCCATTCGGGCTATAAGGTAATGTCCGTACCGTGACACCGCCTCGCCGCCCCTCTATTTTGGAGAATGACCGAACAAACTTCCCTGCTCGGCGAGCTCGCGTGGCGGGGGCTGCTGCATCAGCACACCGACGCGCTCGACCACGCGCTCGCCAGCACGTCCCTCTCTGCGTATTGCGGGTTCGATCCCACCGCGCCGAGCCTGCATGTCGGAAACCTGATTCCGGTAATGGGCCTCATGCATCTCCAGCGTGGCGGGCACACACCGTTCGTTGTGGTCGGTGGCGGGACGGGCATGATCGGGGATCCGAGCGGCAAAACGGTCGAGCGACAGCTCAACACGCCTGACGTCGTTGTTGCAAATACGCGAGCGCTGCGTGGTCAGCTCGAGCGGTTTCTGGACTTTACGGGGCCGCACGCTGCTCAGATGCGTGACAATGCCGACTGGCTTCAGGGGCTTGGCGCGATCGATTTCATGCGTGACGTCGGCAAGCACTTCACGATCAGCTACATGCTGCAAAAGGATTCAGTTCAGTCGCGGCTCGAGTCGGGAATGTCGTACACGGAGTTCTCGTACATGCTGCTTCAGGCGTATGATTTCCGTGAGCTGTTTCGCCGTGAAGGCGTCTCGCTGCAGGTCGGAGGCAGCGATCAGTGGGGCAACATCACCGCGGGTCTCGAACTCATTCGGCGAACGGAGAATGAAAGCGCGCACGCGCTCACCTTCCCCCTCGTGACCAATGCCAGTGGGACAAAGTTCGGAAAGACGGAGTCGGGCAGCGTGTGGCTCGATCCGTCGCGAACATCGCCGTACAAGTTCTTTCAGTTCTGGATCAACATCGACGATCGTGATGCGGCCAGATATCTGCGGTTTTTCACCTTGCTGTCACGCGACGAGATCGAGTCGCTCGAGCGGGAGATGGCCGATCGTCCGCAAGAGCGCGCAGCGCAACACGCACTCGCGCACGAGGTCACGACGCGCGTTCATGGCGTTGAAGCGTCAACTATCGCTGGCGAAGTTTCGCGAACGCTTTTCGCCAGGGGCGATCCGACCACCCTCTCGGCGGATGCGCTGATGGCGCTCAGTCACGAGGTTCCGTTCGTGGAGACGGAATCACTCGCCAGCGTCATTGACGGACTCATCGACCTCAAGCTCGCGGCGTCGCGCGGCGCGGCGCGTCGACTGATCGAGCAAGGAGGAGTCACGGTCAACGGCAGTAAGGTGACGGATGTTGCCGCCGCCCCAGTAGATCCGCTTTCAGGCGAGTATTTTCTGATCAGGAAAGGGGCGCGGGACTACGGCCTGGTTCGGGTGAAAAAATGATATCGCGATCGCCGGTTATTCGAATTGTCGTTTCGTTTGCAGCGGCGGCGCTGCTGTCGTGCCGGACCGCGCCTGTATCGACGTCAAGCGTACAAGCGGTCAGTGCACCCGCGTCTGCGGCATCGTGGAAGACATGGGAGCCGGATATCGCGGCGTTTGAGGCATCCGATCGAGTGTCGCCGCCAAAACCGGCCTCGGTGCTCTTTGTCGGCAGCTCTTCAATTCGCGTCTGGCCTTCGCTGCAATCCGATTTTCCCGGAGTTGCTGTCATTCAGCGCGGGTTCGGCGGATCAGAGCTCGGCGACGTCGTTCACTTCGTTCCGAGGATCGTGATTCCGTATCGACCGCGCCTGATCGTTCTGTATGCGGGTGACAACGATCTCGCAGCGGGCAAGTCGGCCGAGACTGTGGTGAGTGAGTATCGAGAGTTCGTGAGAGTCGTTCACCAAGCTCTTCCATCAACGCGCATCGCGTTCGTTTCAATCAAGCCAAGCGGGTCGCGCGTCGCTCTTCTACCGCAGATGCGGCTGGCAAACGAAATGATTCGGAAGTATGCAGAGTCTCATCCCGGGCTGGCTTACGTGGATGTCTTTACGCCGATGCTTGGACCCGACGGCGCCCCGCGAGAAGATCTGTTCAGTCAGGATCGACTTCACATGAATGCGCGTGGTTACGAGCTCTGGACGCGAATTCTCGATCCGGTCCTGCGCGACACTGCTCAGGTCGCGCCGGCGATCCGGTAGATCCGGCCGTTCTCGGCGACGACATACAGCTCGCCGGCACTGTCCTCTCCGAACGAGACGATGTGGCCGATGTCGTCGGTCTTCCACTGCCGTTGATCCGTTGCGACGCCGTTCTGGTAATTGAAGCTTCGAATCCAGCCAGAGCAGTAGTCAGCATAGAAATAATGACCCGCAATCGCCGGAAGCGCGCGGCCTCGATAGACGAAGCCACCGGTCACCGAGCATGCGCCCCCCGAGTGACGATAGGTGAGTGCCGGCAACTGGAGTGCCGACTTGTGGCAGCCGCTCGACGGGTTGTAGCACGCATCACCCTCCATCGTGTTCCAGCCGTAGTTCACGCCGGCACGATCGGCAGGGACGACATTCACTTCTTCGATCTGGTTCTGCCCAACATCGGCGACATACAGCAGGCCGGCCGATCGGTCAAATGCAAACCGCCATGGATTACGCGTGCCAACCGCCCAGATCTCCGGCCTTCCGCCCCGCGCATTTGCATACGGATTCCCGGCGGGAATGGAGTAGGGATCGAATCTGCTCACATTGATTCTCAACAACTTTCCCAGTAACGCATTGGTGTTCTGGCCGTTGCCCTTGGGGTCGCCGCCAGATCCACCATCGCCCATGCCGATGTACAGCATTCCATCCGGACCGAACATCACAAGCCCGCCATTATGATTCGCGTACGGCTGATCGATCTTGAGGATCAGCAGTGATGACGC
>JBBSFT010000229.1:0-3239 GCA_038254845.1 Gemmatimonadales bacterium
CAGGGGCAGCTTGCGAACAAAAGGTACGCGCATCGTTACTGACTCCAAGGTAGAGGAATGCCGAAAAGTCGTAATGCGAACGACTGGAGCCGTTGCAACCCGAACATGGGTTTGCAGTTCGACTAGTGCAAGACCGAGTTTCCCTTGCGCCCGAAAGAAGATTGTCAAGCCGTTTCGGCCAGTTCCCTGCCTATGAGCGCGGCATCGTTCACGAGCGCAGCAAAATCCTCGCGCCTGCTTCGATGATTCACGACGGTGAGGCCCGTGAGATTGGCCGCCGACCCGCTGCTGACAAGAAGCCCGCTTGCGTCATCGGGAAATCCGAGGAGCTCCTTGAACCAGTCGATCACCTGCGCTTCCACATAAGCCGACGACTGCTCGAAGCCCGACGCATTCGTATTCATCGCGGACGCCAGCATGTCGCCAAGCACGCCCGTTGACGTCCCGCTGCCAATCACCCACCCCCAGAACCGAGGATGACGATTACCAAGCGCGTACGGTTCGATATTCTCTCGAAATTCTGCGTACACTGAGTCGAGAGGCTGAGGCTCGAACGGCGGGTTCTTGTCGAGCGCAGCCTCGCCTCAGCCGGAATTTTTTCCACGCCGGCCGCGACCGAATTGTGGCGAGATCGTCGAGCACGTCGGTCAGCATTCGCTGACCGATCTCGCGCGTTTCCGTCCAGTTGTCCGGATCGAGTGTCTCCTCGACCTGTGTCTCACTGCTCATTCGGTCGCCAGCGGCGCGAGCGACACGTTGCCCACCGCAGCGGGGTTCGGAGTGAGAAGACGCCGATGATAGTCGATCTGCCCAAGATGATACGCGAGATGCGCGCACATATGCACGAGCCAGTCCGCTGTGCCGACCTTGAACCTCTCGGCGCCAACGGGAATCGGATACTCGCTGTCGATCATGTCCGTGTCCATTCCGTCGAGTGCGGCAGTCACCTCCTGAATCGTCACCGCGATTTCTGCCCGAAGTTTCTCACGCGGCACGTCTCGCGCGGCAAACTCTGCATCACGATCGCGAACATAGCCGCTGCGACCGAGTGCACCACCGATGAAATGCCGGAGATTCCCGGCAAGATGCAGCACGAGTGTCCCGGCCGAATTGGAGATGCCTGGAGGAGCGAGCCAGACAGATGCGTCGTCCGGATACGCGGCGATTTGATCAGAGACGGATTTGAGGTCACGCACCAACACCTTCCGAACCGCGCGAAGAAAAGCCGAGGAATCTGTAGACATGGAGCTGCTATAACCTCCCGATGTGCGCATGAACAAAGGCTCTCTGACATGAGGCTCTCCGGCGGCAGCGAGTCGCCGGTCAGGACAAATCCTTTCTTTTCGAGTTGAATGCAGCCGACGAGCCAGTCGGTGTGCGGCGCCGCTTTACATCGTGCCGCCGGCAAGCCTCCGCACCAACTTGTCAAGAAAATCGAGGCCGTCGTAAAACGATCTCGTGCGCAGCTTCTCGTCCCGCCCATGCGTATTGGTTTCGCCCGCCAGCGAAAAGATTCCGCTGATGCCGTATGTCGGGATTCCTGCCGCCCGCAGAAATCTGCCGTCGGTTGCACTGGTGGACATCACGGGGATCACCGGGATGGTGCCCCATTTGGCAGTCGTCAGCGATGTTGCCGAGCTCAACAGCTCCGGCACGATCGCCGCCGTCGACGTCGGAAACTTTTCCCGCTCACTGAACGAGAACGTGATCACGACAGCGGTGTCGGCGAACACTTTCGCGAGAGTCGCTTGTGTCTCCGCTGCGCTCGATGTTGGTACGATCCGACAATTCACGTTGGCCGTTGCAGTCTGCGGCAACGCGTTATACGCATGACCGCCGCTGAGTCTCGTCGCGACACACGTCGTGCGCAGCATCGAGGCGTAGCGCGGGTCCGCCGAAAGCGTCGCGGCGGCGGCAGCGTCACCCGGGTTCGCGACAATTGCGCGCATTGCTGACGCAATCGCCGGCCGCTCAACCTTTGCTGTCTGAGCAAAGAACTCGCGCGACACTGGGTTCAACGAAACCGGAAACGTGAACCGGCTAAGGTGTATCAATGCATTGGAGAGCGAGTAAATGGCGTTGTCGGGACGCGGAACGCTCGAGTGTCCGCCGGAATTCCTCACGGTCAGCGTGAAGTCCTCCGCTACCTTCTCGGCGGCCTGAATCGAATTAAAGAGTGGATGTACAGCCGAGCCGCTGCCGGTGAGTGTTCCACCGCCGCCTTCGTTCAGTGCATAGGCCGCGTCGATCAGACCCTTGTGATCCTTGACGAGCCACTCGGCACCGTTGTTGTCGCCGCCTTCCTCAGCCGCGGTTAACGCGAGGATCAAATCGCGGTCAGGCTTCCATCCTTCCGCCTTGTACCGAAGCATGTTCGCAACGAAGATCGCGGCCATTGCCTTATCGTCTGACGACCCGCGGCCATAAAAGAAGAGACTATCCTCCTGAAGCTCGAACGGATCGCGCGACCAGTCGGAGCGGAGTGCCGCCACCACATCGACGTGGGCGAGAAGCAAAATTGGCTTACGCGCGTTTGCGCCCCCGCGGCCGTGATAGCGGACGACGAGATTTCCCTTCGTCGAATCTTCGGGCGGAATCAGAACCGTGACGTCCGCCGCGGGAAATCCGGCAGCGAGGAATCGGTGCGCGATGGCACGGACTGCGCGTGTGGTCGAGCCAACCGAATCCATCGTATTGGTTCCGACAAGCTCGGCGTAGACCTCGCGCGCGAGTCGTTCGTGATCGGTGGCGGGAGCGCGCATTCCGCTTCCCTGGGCGAGCGCCGTCCCGTTCGTTCCCATCAACGCGAATGCGAACGCCAGTACGAAACGCGCTCTGCGGGCAGAATCAAGCTTACCGTTCTTCAAGAGAATCTCCATTCCCAGAGATGGCACGTGCAGTTTCAGGGAGCGGACGGAGGCGGTCGCCGCACACTCGGATAATCGATGATGTTCTCCCACTCGCTGGCATCGGATCGAGCCACGACAGCGACAACCGGCTCAGTATCGCTCAGATTGCAGACTTCGTGGGGGATTCCCGGCTCGATGAAAATGAAGTCGCCGGCCCTGTTGTCAACCGACATCGTGAGGTCCGGCCCATATTCATGCCGCACGTTGCCCTCGAGGATATAGAGCATGACCTCGAAATCCACGTGAATGTGCGCGTACGCAACTCCACCTGGCGGAATCGTCGCGACGTTCATCGACAGCCTGCGTGCTCCGACGTTCTTTGCCGACAAC
>JBBSFT010000230.1:0-3192 GCA_038254845.1 Gemmatimonadales bacterium
GGAGCGTCGCGGGCATCCTGTCGAGCGAGGCTGACGTCACGACAGGAGGCTGACAGATGACTCATCCGATGGGCCTCGGCGCGGCGCGGCGCGGGCGCGAGATTCCCGAGGAAGACCGCCCGACGTCATGGCGCGAGCGGATTTCCGCTCTTCGGTACATTCCGCCGCTCGCCCGCCTCATCTGGCAGACACACGCGGGCTACACGGTGACGATGATGCTGCTCCGGCTCGTCCGGGCATTCGTCCCGATCGCGACGTTCTGGGTTGGCAAGCTGATTCTCGATACGGTGATCGCCGTTCGCGACGGACATGCTGCTCTTCCCCAGCTCTGGAAGTATCTCGCGCTCGAAGTCGGGATTGTATTTACCGGCGAGATTCTCGCGCGCGCGTCGTCGCTGATCGAGAGCCTGCTCAGCGATCTCTTCGCGAACGAGATGAGTGTCAAGCTCATGGAGCACGCAGCGGATCTCGATCTCGCCCAGTTCGAGGACCCGACATTCTACGATCATCTCGAGCGGGCGCGTCGCCAGACAGTGGGCCGAATCGCGTTGCTCACACAGGTCGTCGGCATGACTCAGGACGCCATCACGCTGCTGACGCTTGGCGGCGCTCTCATCGCTTACAGTCCGTGGATGGTGGTGCTCCTGCTCGGTGCCGTGCTGCCGAGTTTCCTGGGAGAAACGCATTACGCGTCGCTCGGCTATTCGCTGCTCTTCAGATGGACGCCGGAGCGGCGCCAGCTCGACTATCTGCGACTCGTCGGCGCGAGCGACAAGACGGCGAAGGAAGTCCAGATGTTCGGACTCGCGCCGTGGCTGACCGAGCGGTACAAGGTGCTCGCGTGGAAGTTCTACGACGAGAACAAGAAGCTGTCGATTCGGCGCAGCGCGGTCAGTGCAGCGCTCTCGATTTTCGGGACGATCGGCTACTACATCGCGTACGTCCTCATCATTCTTCGCGCGGTGCGCGGAGAGATTACGCCGGGCACGCTGATCTTTCTGTCGGCGTCGTTCGCCCGCGGCCGCGACACGATTCAGAACATTCTGCTGTCCGCATCGGGCGTGTACGAGCAGGCACTTTACCTGCGCGACTTGTTCGTTTTCCTCGAGATGCAACCGACGATCTCGTCGGCTCCGGGCGCGCGGATGGTGCCGGTTCCCATCACTCAAGGATTTGTTTTTGAGGACGTCGGGTTCCGGTATCCGGGAAGCGAGCGATGGGCCATTCGCAACGTATCGATGACGTTGCATCCGGCCGAGCGAATTGCGCTCGTCGGCGAGAATGGCGCGGGCAAGACGACAATCACGAAACTCATGGCGCGGCTGTACGAGCCGACCGAAGGTCGCATCACGCTCGATGGAACCGACCTTCGCGATTATGACCTGGCCTCGTTGCGGCATACCATCGGCGTGATCTTCCAGGACTTCGTGCGCTACGACATGAGGTTCGACGAGAATATCGGCGTCGGCGAGATTGAGTCTGTCCGGGCCGATCTCGAGCTGGCGAATGGCACGCCGCCAAGCATCGAGAACGCTGCCGTCAATTCACTTGCGTCATCGCTGCTGCCGCGATTCCCGAACGGTTATCAGCAGATGCTCGGGCGCCGGTTCGAGGAGGGAGTTGACCTCAGTGGGGGCGAATGGCAAAAAGTTGCGCTTGCGCGCGCCTATCTCCGTGAAGCGCAGGTGCTAATTCTCGACGAGCCGACTGCCGCGCTGGATGCCAGAGCCGAGTACGAGGTGTTCATGCGGTTCTCGGAGCTTGTTGCCGGGCGCATGGCGATTCTCATCTCGCATCGGTTCTCTACTGTGAGGATGGCGGACCGGATCATCGTTCTCGACAATGGGACCGTTTCTGAAAGTGGGAGCCATGAGGAGCTTGTTGCGGTTGACGGGCTCTATGCTGACTTGTTCAGGATGCAGGCGGCGGGGTATCGGTGATCTTTCCTGACGGGAGACGGCCTCGCGCGAGAGAAGTTTAAACTGCCATTAACTGCGATGGCACAGATGGCGGGATGCACAGATGAAAACAGGTATGGGGAAAATGCGGGTTGACCCTATTCTCCTGCCTTCATCTGTGCATCCCGCCATCTGTGCCATCGCAGTTAAACGGCAGTTCCGTCGATCAGGGCCTCAGGTAGTTTCCGAACCAGGAAAGTACCTCGGTCCACCACAGCTTCTGATTCAGCGGTTTGCCAATCCAGTGCCCTTCGTCAGGCCAGACGATGAGTCGGCTCGGAATTCCCTGCCGCTGAAGCGCGGTGAACATTGAAAGGCCCTCATAGTACGGCACGCGATAGTCGAGCTCGCCGTGCGAGATGAGCATCGGCGTCCTGAAGTTTGCAGCATAGAGATGAGGCGACCACACGCGATACTGCGTTGCCATCGCAGTCTTGTCCCAGTACGGTCCGCCGTATTCCCATTCGGGAAACCAGATCTCTTCAGTGCCACCGTACATCGCCTCGAGGTTATACGGCCCCGCGTGGGTGAACAGCGCCTTGAACCGATTGGAGTGTCCTTCGATCCAGTTCGTCATGTACCCGCCGTAGCTGCCGCCGGCGGCGCCCATTCGAGTCGAGTCGAGCCATGCATTATGCGCGAGCGCAGCGTCGAGCCCGTTCATGAGGTCGGTGTAGACTTTGCCACCCCAATCTCTCGAGATGTCGTCTGTGAATTTCTGCCCGTATCCAGTCGAGCCGCGCGGATTGATTGCAACGACCGCCATTCCCGTTGACGCGAACAGCGACGCATTCCATCGCCCGTGCCACTGGTCGAACCACGCGCCCTGCGGGCCACCGTGAATCAGCAGCAGCACCGGATATTTCTTTCCCGCCCGCCATCCGGGCGGGCGAATCAACATTCCCTGCACGCTATCACCGCCGGCACCCTTGAACCAGAAATCCTCCGCGGGATTCAAGGCGAGTTTTGCGGTCAGTGCGTCATTCTCGTGCGTGAGCTGCCGAACACCGGCGATTCCCGCGGGTCCAAGCGTCGCCACCCACACCTCGGCCGGGCGGTTAGTTGCGTCACGCAGCCACGTGAGGCGTTTGCCATCTCTCGACAGGCTCGGCGCGACGTTGTTCATCGTTCCGACGATCAGCTGCGGAGACTTCATCCAGCCCGATCCGTTTCTGGTCAATCGAAAGAGCTTGTTGCGCGCCGCATCGGCGGCGGAGATGACGATCGCATCGCC
>JBBSFT010000231.1:0-3119 GCA_038254845.1 Gemmatimonadales bacterium
ACGTTCGATGAACCACCCGCCGATAGACCTCTCTAAGCCGGTAGGCCTGGCCGCAAACGCTCAAGCCCTCACGCCCTCGACCAGCGACAGGTGGGTTTCGGTGGAGAAGACGCGCCGAAGCCGGAACCCTGACCGCTTCAGCAAGTTCTCGAACTCCACCCGAGTGCGCTCTCGGCCACGTGGCGTCAGCACCAGCATCTCGAGATCGAGGAGCTTGCCGAAGTGCGCCGCGTTACCGGGCGGGATCACCGCGTCGACGATTAGCACTTTCCCGCCGGACCGCAGCGCTCGGTGGCAGTTCCTGAGGATCTGGGTCGCTCGCTCGTCATCCCAGTCGTGAATGATGTGCTTCATGATGTAG
This sequence comes from Gemmatimonadales bacterium, assembly GCA_038254845.1. GTDB lineage: Bacteria > Gemmatimonadota > Gemmatimonadetes > Gemmatimonadales > Gemmatimonadaceae > UBA4720. The sequence goes on from JBBSFT010000231.1 coordinate 362, forward strand.
GCGTCACCCCCCTCGGGAACGGACGCGAAGAAATCGCCGCTGACGATCTGGCAACGGTCGGCGACGCCGCGGCTCTGGAGCAGCGCCTGCGCCCCGGCCGTCACGTGCGGGAGGTCGAAGAGGATGCCGCCCATCTTCCGGTTCGCTTTGAGAAGGGTCGAGATCAACAGGCCGTGGCCGCCAGCGACGTCCACTAGAGTGTTGACCCCGGAGAAGTCGTAAGCTGCCGCCACCGCTTTCGACTCGAAGGTGCTGATCGATGTCATCGCCGCGTCGAAGACCGCGGCGGCTTCCGGCGTCTTCGCGAAGTACTCGAAGATAGGCATGGCGAAAACGTGGTCGAAAGCCGGTTCACCGGTGCGGATGCTGTGGCGGAATTCTCCCCACGGCTTCCACATGCTCTGGTGTCCAGTGAATCGCGCATAGCCACCAAGCGCTTCGGGAGAGTTGCTGCGTAGTAGCTTGCCGAGCGGAGTGAGCCGGAATCTCCGTTTGCCGGTCTCGGCGAAGAGTCCCACGCTCGCCAGGGCGCGGAGCAGTCGATAGATGCCGTCTTCCGAAGCGTTCGCCGCGCGCGCAATGTCGACGACGGACTTGGCTCCGTCCTTCAAGAGGTCTGCAATGCCAAGCTCGGCAACAACGGCAAGCGCCTGAGTCACGCATTTGCCGGCAGTCAGGTTCATCAGGGCCATCGGGTCGGAAGCCTTCTTCGCTCGTGCCGGTCTCGGTTTCGCCATATCTCCTCCTCCGCTCAGCTCTAACGACGCTCGCGGCTCAGCGGTTCGTTATCCTACCCTATTCCGAGTCCAGCTCAGCCGTCCAACCACTCCCCACACCAATTCTTAATACGTTCTGTCGCGGCCTTATCTACGATCATTGTGAAGCCCCACAACAGTAAGCGGCACTCGCTTTGAGCAATTGCCTGACTTGTCTGCGACTTTCGTGACCGCTTGGCGCGAAATGGACTGATCTGTCCGCTCCGGGAAAATGGCGCCGGTCATGATGGCTGGATATTCAGATTGTTTCGAAACACATTGTCGGGATCGTATCTCTTCTTGATCGAGACCAAACGTGAATAATTGCGACCATAGGCGGCTTTAGAGGCCGACTCACCCTCGGTGCTCGCGTAGTTCGTGTAAATCCGACCACCCGAGTACGGCTGTAGCTGCCTCCACGTCTCGTCCAGCCATGCGGTGCATGCTGCCTCGCGATCCGGCGAGTCCCACTCGCAGCCGAATGCGAGATGCACGGCGCCAGGTAGCCGCAGTTCGAATGCGGTGGAATCAGAGGCTACGCGGCAAACCTCGCCGTGCATATAGTGGTCGAGATCGAACCCAAAATCGCAGGCAGGCGGGGCCTCCGCGAAACGTGCCAGGACAAGATCGATAGCTTCGTCGGATAATCGCTCGAGATATGTACCGCGTATCGCATGAAAAGCGCAGGCGGGGCCTTCGTCGCTGAATGGCGGCATCGTGTACGTGTCGGCATACGCTCGCCGCTGTACCCAGTCGCGCTGGGGAGTTTTGAATTTGCGGAACTGACTGACAAGCTTGTCACCCGCGTCTAAATCGCCCGTGTAGACGAGAACGATCATCAGACTCCCACCACCGCCGGCACTCAGGTACGCAAGGGCCTGCATTCCGTCCGGTGCAGATGACATGAATTCTCGAAAAAACCGGATCACCGCTCCGGCGTCTCCGATCGGGTATGCAAACCCGCCCGCTAGACTCTCGCGAACCGGGTGCAGCTTGTACTCGAAGGTGGTCACTACTCCAAAGTTTCCGCCCCCGCCCCGAATCGCCCAATAGAGATCAGGCTGCGACACGGCGTCCGTCGTGACGGAGTCGGTGCCAGCCGTGACCATCCGGGCGGAAACGAGATTGTCACTAGCGGAGCCGTACGTTCCGGAAAGCCAGCCGAGACCTCCGCCCAGCGCGAGACCAGCGCCGACGGATCCGCATTCACCGAGGACAGGAGCGAGGCCGTACTTGGCTGATGCGGCAAGGATCTCTTCGGCCGTTACACCGGTTCCGACCCGCACCCTTGCCTGAGCTGCATCGAGCGTTATGTCCTTCATACGCGAAACATCAATAACAAGACCGTCGCCTGTACCCCACCCCATATTGCTGTGCCCCCCTGAACGCACTGCGAGCTTTAGCTCCTGCTGACGCGCAAAGTCGATACATCGGGCAACGTCATCGTCGGTTTCGCATTGCACCTGCATCGCCGGGTGTTTATCAGTCGCCGGGTTCCACCAGGCCACGCGTCGCGCCTTGTCGTACTCGGGGTCGCCGGGAAGGATGACGCGTCCGCTGAGGCTGGCACGGAACTTCCGGAAGGCGTCCGAATCCGCCGCTGTAGCTGGCCCTCGGATTCGTCGACAGGCGGTTGTTATCGACAGTGATGCGCCAGCGAGGACGGTTGCCTTGATGAAATCTCTACGTGTGCTCACACTGTCTCCTCGAGCTGATTAGGCCAGCAGCCTGCCCAACGTGATTGTCTTCACCGACAATCGGTGTGCGTTCGATGTACAGCATACGCCTTGGTCATAAGCTTTTCACTTCCTCAGTCGGTAAGCGAAGTGGCAGAACGACTGCCTTCAGCTGCGGCGCGTGCTCAGCATCCAGCGCCGATGGAAAAGACTACTTGAGAGATTGCATGAACCGGCTGAGCATCACTCGCGCGAGTGGCATACTGTCCCCTGTTAAAACAACCTGCGGAAGACCGCAACCAAGGAGAGTCAGTCATGGACCACATC
>JBBSFT010000232.1:0-3079 GCA_038254845.1 Gemmatimonadales bacterium
CCTTCGTCAGAAACCTGTTGTGAGATCCGTCAGCGTCCACGATCCAGAGTGCGGTTTCCCACTTGTCCTCCATCTGGTTCACCCAGCGTCTTGTGTAGATGATCTGCCTGGCGTCTGGCGAAATTTGCGGATCGGAAATCCGTTCGAGGTCGAGGGAATGCGCCGTCGTGAAAAGTACCGGGGACTGGGTCTCCTGTCCGGCGACAATCACAGGAGCGAGAAGGAAGGCTATCGCGGGCGCGACGAGCGCGGACAAGTGGGAAAGTCGCACGTGAATACCTCTTGGAAGATCGGGAAAGTACCTGAGCCAAAGTTACAGTCTGGACGCAGGGTTGTCGAAGCGTGTGGTGTGCGCGAGACTGTTGCCGCATTTCGCGCGACTGTGGATACCGTCAGTTCACGGTCATTCAGTCTTGAGTTTCCCAGTCAAAAACTGGATGACTTAAACTGAGCAACGGTGAACTGACAACTCCAACGGCTTTCCTCTTTGAGAACAGACACGCTTCCATGCTGACGACGTATGCGCACCGAGCCTTCCTTCTCTGGCGCGCTCGAGCAATGCCGCGAGGCCCTGCCTGTCCTCGGTCGAGCGTTAGCAACGGCGTCCTCTGGTTGCGCGCGCACGCGGCCGTTCAATCGCTCGAGAGTTCAGGCTCCGGGAGCGCGATACCCGACTTCTCTCCCGGCAGCCTGGTCCATCTCTTCAACTGTGAAGAGCGGAACAGTCTTTAGATGGACTGCGCCGCTGGCATTCACAGCGAGGCTGATCGCTACGGCAGAGACGACGTCTGGCATATCGCAGGTGATGTAGACATCCGCATCCCCGAACCCGAAATAGAAGGACTCCATCGTTCCGCCCGACTTCCTTATCAACTGATCGACGAACTTTTTACGAGAGGATGCGCCTTCCTTTGCGATTCCCTTTGCACCTTCGGCGGTATAAGACGCCTCAATCATGTATTTCGGCATAGCGGCTCCTGTTGGTTAGAGGTACGAATACATCGGCTTACGTGTACGCCGAAACCTGCTGATCGCGCACGGGCGCGGCAAGATTGTGGCGAACCTGACAGTCAAGGCGGACCCGAGTCATTCGTCGCAGATCTCATTGCCCAGTTTTCCTGACGAGTCCAGAGACCGAACTCGCTCGACAGATTGCGATCGCCCATGACAAGTGCGAGATGACTTGCGTGCCGCTGTCCAAGTCGATTCGGCCGATACAACGGCCTTCCCCTCCAACGAGCCGAGCGTTTGCATTGGTGATCGGATTCGACAGGGCTGTGTTGTCAGTACCGAAAGCAGGTCACCTGCCGAGCACCGTCTTGGCTGTAGCGACGACATGCTCGACCGTGAATCCGTAGTGCTCCATCACCACGGGGCCCGGCGCCGAAGCGCCGAACCGGTCGACGCCGATGATTGCGCCGCGTAGTCCGACGTAGCGCTCCCAGCCGAAGGGAGAAGCAGCCTCGATGCTCACCCTCGCCTCCACCGCGGGCGGAAGCACGGTGCGCCGATACTCGAGCGGCTGTGCGTCGAACAACTCCCACGATGGCATCGACACGACGCGGCTCCGAATACCTTCGCCAACAAGCTGCTTGTGCGCGGCAAGCGCGAGCGAGACTTCCGACCCGGTTGCAATCAGAATCAATTCCGGAGGCGCATGTTGATCCGCGTCGACCAGCACATATGCGCCGCGGGCGGTTCCCGCTGCGGGAGCGAGTGCCGCACGATCCAGTACCGGGAGTTTCTGTCGCGTGAGCACCAGTCCGACTGGTCCCGATGTGTGCTGCATCGCGATTCGCCACGCTTCGGCGGTTTCATTGGCATCGGCGGGCCGAATTATCAGCATGTTCGGCATCGCGCGGAGGCTGGCAATCTGTTCCATCGGCTGATGAGTGGGGCCGTCCTCACCAATGGCGATGCTGTCGTGCGTCCACACATAGATGACGTGCGCTGCGCTCAACGCCGCCAGACGAATGCTCGGGCGCATGTAATCGGAGAACGTGAGGAAAGTCGCACCGAAAGGAATCACTCCGCCATGATGTGCCATCCCGGTGAGGATCGCAGTCATCGCATGTTCGCGAATGCCAAAGTGAATGTTTCGTCCCGCGTATCCCCAGACGCCACCGGCCATTCCCTGCGTTGGTGGGGTCTGTCCCTCCTCCGGCACATCTGCGCTTTGAAAGTCTCCTTTCGCCTTCATCGCTGTGCGGGTCGACGGATCGAGATCAGCAGATCCGCCAACCAGGTTCGGCACCGACTCGGCTAGCGCGGCGATCACCTTCCCGCCGGCGTCTCGCGTAGCCATGTCGCCGTCGCGTGATGTGAACACGGGAATCACCGCGTCCCAATTCGGAGCGAGCGCGCCCGCTATTGCACTGTCGAACGCGCCCGCGAGCTCCGGTTGCTCGGACCGATATGCGACCAGCGCGCGCTGCCACTCGCTCTGCAATAACGCACCACGCTCGCGGACCTTGTCAAATTCCCGCTGCGCCTTCGCGGGCACACGAAACTTTTCATCTTCCGGCCACGCGTACGCTCGCTTCGTCAACTTGACTTCATTCTCGCCGAGCGGTTCGCCGTGCGCTTCGAAGGTGTCGTGCTTGTTTGGACTGCCGAACCCAATGTGCGTGCGCGCTACGATGAGCGACGGTCGTTGCTCGTCGGCGCGGGCCGCTGTAAGCGCCGCGTCCACCGCGGCGACGTCCATTCCATTTATGTCTTGAACGTGCCAACCGAAAGCGGAAAAGCGCGCACTCACATCCTCCGAGAAGGTGATGTTCGTGGTCGCAGAAAGCGTGATTTGATTTGCGTCGTAGAGGACGATCAGGCGGCCGAGGCGGAGGTCGCCGGCGAGTGACGCACCTTCCGACGAGATGCCCTCCATCAAGTCGCCGTCGCTCACAATGACGTACGTGCGGTGATCGACAACCGAATGGCCAGGCCGATTGAACGTTGCGGCAAGCCATCGCTCCGCTATCGCCATCCCAACGGCATTTCCAAACCCCTGCCCAAGTGGTCCGGTAGTGACTTCGACGCCTGTCGTGACGCCTCGCTCGGGGTGACCCGGCGTTCGGCTGTC
>JBBSFT010000233.1:0-2931 GCA_038254845.1 Gemmatimonadales bacterium
CGCGGATCCAAGCCGAGTCGTGCTCGAGATCACCGAGCGCACGGCTATTCGCGACTACCCGAAGTTTCGCGGACGACTCAAGGACTTTCGGGACCGCGGTTACCGATTCGCCGTCGATGACGCCGGCAGTGGCTATGCCGGCCTTGGATCGATCGCCAATCTCGAGCCCGACTTCATCAAGCTCGACATTTCGTTGATCAACTGCATCGACGTGAACTTCATCAAGCAGAGTCTCGTCGAAGGGATGGTGCGATTCGCCAACGACCAGAACGCGAAGGTCATCGCCGAAGGCGTCGAGACAGCCGAAGAATTCGAAACGGTGAAACAGCTTGGTGTGCATCTCGTGCAGGGGTTCTATCTCCATCCGCCCGCGCCGGAGCCTGCAACGCTCGCTGCTAGCTGACCCCGGCGAACAATCCATTCAAAAGTTCGGCTGATCTGTCGGCAGCACCGGTACCTGCCTCCACGACGCGGCGTGCCGAGGCGCTCGCCCGCGCCAGCACCGCCGGATTGTTGAACCACGCCTGAAGCCGCGCGGAGATATCGCCGGGACCCGGACAACGCATCGCTCCACCACCGCCGATGAGCAGTCCCGCGTCGCGATTGCCGGCGTGCATCGGACCAATCAGAATGGGAGCGCCGAATGCAGCCGGCTCGAGCATCGAGTGAAGTCCGGCATCATGAAAGCCGCCACCGACGTACGCGGCAGTCGCGAGCGCATACAGGTCGCCGAGAATACCATACTGATCGACGAGAACGACCTCGGTCGCGCGAGCAGTCGCCTCACTTGTACGCGACAGAGTGAGCCGCTCTTTTGCCGCCCACTTTTCAATTCGGTCGATCGCCGACGGAGTAAGCTCATGCGGCGCAATGATGAGTCGAGCGGCAGGCAGCATTCGTCGCACCTGAACCCATGCTGGGAGAAGACGCTCCTCATCGCTCCGCCAAGTCGATCCAGCGACGAGCGTCGGCCGCGGATCCGCGTACCGCGCCATCAGCGCATCGCGCTCGGCGCTTGCGGTGTTGGCTTTTGTCCAGACCTGATCGTAGCGAGTGTCGCCGGTGATGGTGATTCGATCTCCGCGCACCCCCATGTCCAGCAGTCGCTCGGCGTCGGCAGGCGCAATTGCACCGACCACATCGAGCGCCGCATACGCCTCGCGCAATGCCATCAGCGCAACGCCTGACCGCCGCTTCGACGACTCCGGAACCGTTGCGCTGAGCAGGGCCGTCATCACGCCGCGCGACGCGGCCTGCTCAACGAGTACAGGCCACACGTCGAGCTTGCTGAACACGATCGCCGTCGGCTTGATAAAGTCGAGAGCCCGGGTGACGTTCGACTCGGTATCGAACGGCAGGTAATCCGTAAAATCCGCACCGATGGTCTGCGCAAATCGCTCGGCGCTCGGCGAAAAATGCGTGAATACAAGCTGAGCTTCGGGATGTGCCGCCCGAAAACGCTGGATTACCGGGAGCGCCTGCAATCCCTCACCGACAGATGGTGCGTGAACCCAGAGCAGGGGCCGCGATGCATCACGTCCTGTCCCCGCCCACGCTTCGTACCGGCTTAGCAGACCGCGCCGGGCACTCATCGCCCTGAGAAATTTTGAGTCGCTGCGCGGCGCGATCGCGACGGCCATGCGGCTCATTGCTCCAGCGGCACGGTACGAAATGCGGATGAGCGTGTTCATTCGTACGTGCCGAGTGGCGGGACCGCTGTTGCCCTAGCGGGCCGCGCTCGAACTTTTTCTGATCGCCGAGTCGATCGCGAGTCGCATCGCGTCGATTGGCTGCGCTCCGACCAGCATCTGGTCGCCAATGAGAAAGCTCGGCGTAGACTGCACGCCGGCTTGAGTGAGACGCTCACGATCTGCCTGAATCATCGGCAGCATTTTGCCGGAGTCCACACATGCCGCCCATGACTTCACATCCAGGCCGACTGCTTTCGCGAGCGAATCGAACACCGGTCGCGGCTGTGCCATCGCTTCCCACTGGCCCTGCGAGTTGAACAGAGCATCGTGATATTCCCAGAACTTGTTCTGCGCGCTGGCACACATTGCCGCCTGAGCGGTGATCATCGCGAACTGATGCTGGCCGAGCGGATAGTTGACGTATGCAACCTTCACCTTGCCGCTGCGTACGTATTCCTTGATGAAGCTTGCATACGTTTGATCGTGCCACTCTTTGCAGTACGGGCACTGAAAATCGCTGGCGATGACCACCCAGGTTTTTGCGGCGCTGTCGCCCTGAACCCGGCCATGGTCGGCGGCTGTCACGACTGGATCGGTTGGTGTGCCTGCTGCCGGCTGGGCCGCGGAAGCGCTGACCGGCCCGGGTGAGGCGTCGGCGCGCGGAGTTGATCCGGACGGGCTGCACGCGGCGGCGAGCATCATTGCGCCAAGCAGGGCGCTCAGGTTGACTGTGGTTGTCGGCATTCGCTAAATAGGTGGCGACGGCGCTGATTAAATCAAGTGCGAGGGAGCGAATATCAAAATTGTACTGAAGGCCCGGCGAGCGATCTACCGCGACATCATAGTGCTCGTCGGGTGTCTTCTGCTTGCCGCGTCCGCGTCGGCCGCGGGTCAGCAGCCGGTGATTCCGGCGCCGACCGGCCTCGTCAACGACTTTGCCCACGTGCTGAACCCCGAGTCGATCGAGCGCATGACTCGCATCGCGGAGGACGTCCGGACAAAGTCAAAGGGTGAGATCGCGATCGTGACGCTGCCGGATCTCGGCGGCCGCGATGTCGCGGACGTGGCGCTCACGATCGGCCGCACGTGGAAGGTCGGCAAAATCGGAAATCCGGGCGATCCGACGCGGAACGCGGGCGCTGTCATTCTGCTCGTTCCGAAGGAGACAAACAGCGACGGAAGAGGACATTGTTTCGTCCTTACCGGACAAGGGACCGAAGGGTTCATCACCGATGCGACG
>JBBSFT010000234.1:0-2889 GCA_038254845.1 Gemmatimonadales bacterium
GCGCTCAAGGAAGCGCCGGAGGATCCGGTCATCAATCAGTACTATCGGGCCACCGTCGGCGCGCGCGAGGCAACGCTCCGCCAGCTTGGAACAACTCTTCCCGCAGGCGCGAGGCTCAACCGATTCTAATGGAAGGAATGCAGGGAGTGAGGCTCGCACGATCGGTTTCGATCGGTCTGATCGTCCTGGCATCGCTCGCGCCAGCAACAGTGCGGGCGCAGGAAAGGCAGTCGAAGGGCTGGGTTGGTCTCGTCATCACGACCGGCATCGGACAATCCGACAAGGCAGGCTCGATGACATTCAGCGAGTACCCACTGATCGAGTCAGTCGAACCGGGCTCGCCGGCCGAGCGGGCCGGCTTGTTGACGGGTGACATGATTCTGCTGATGAACGCGCAGGACATGAAGCGGAATCCAATTCCGGAGAGGAGCCTGCTCGAGCCAGGTCAAAAGATTGTCATTCGGTTCAAGCGAAACGATGTGACCAGGACTGCGTCGTTCGTCGTCGAGCCGCGTCCATCAGGAAATCCGGAGCAGATCGCGTTTTCGCTCATCGCAACACTGCCGACAGCCGTTGATCACCCCCGCCCCGAGGTGGGCGGGCAGCGAGTGATGATCAGACAGGTCATGCCACCGATGGTGGAAATCAGCCCGCTGGCGGTTCCGTCGGGCATGCCTAATATCGGGATTGCCGGTGCCCTCCTGACTCAGCTCAACGACGACTTGAGAGGTGCGCTTGGCGTCAAGGGCAACGGTGTGTTCGTAATCAATGTCGAGACCGGTACGCCGGCGGGTGAGGCGGGACTCAAGAGCGGTGACGTGATTCTCAAGGCGGGGAGAGAGAGCGTCGGTAATCCCGGCGAGCTCCTCGGCGTGTTGCGGGCGGCGGTGGACAGGCAAGTGAAGCTTCAGGTCGTGCGAATGCGCAAGTCACAGCTTGTTACGCTGCGCTGGTAGTTCCGCTGACTTTACTGGCCTAGTCCAGCTTCCGCTCTTCGGGCAGTAACGAGCGGTGAATTGCGAGAGCCGCAATTGCCCCATCCGACGCGGCCGCGATTGCAAGCTGCGGCCCTGGCACAATGTCGCCGGCGGCGAAGACGTTTCTCACCGAAGTGTGATACCGGTCGTCGATTTCGATGAGGCCCAGCTCGTCGCGCTTGCATTTGAGCTGCACGCCCAGGTCGTCGGCTGGACGCTGGCCGATCGCAAAGAACAGCTGCTCGCAGTCGAGCTGCATGCCGCCCTCGAGCGTGATGCAGCGAATCTCACGATTGTGCGACGAGATCTGTTCGACAGGCGCTTCGATCACGGGGATGTCCAATCCGACGAGCTTGTCGAGCAACGCCTGGTCCATCGCGGGCTCTTCGCCATTCGTGCAGATCACGATGGTGGATGTCCAGTTCGCGAGAGAGAGTGCCATTCCAACCGCTTTGCGTCCTGCTCCGACCACGACGGTCTTCTTGTCAATCGCTTCGTAGCCGTCGCAGTCGGGACACACATGCGCAGTTTCACCGTAGCAATCGCTCAAGCCCGGGACGTGGGGCCACACATCCTTGATTCCGATCGCGAGCAGAATGCGCCGCGCCGCGATCGTCTGCCCCGATTCGAGCACGAGATTGAACCTCTCGCTGTTGACGTTGGCAATCGTCGCCACGGTTCCGTCCAAAAAGGTCGTTCCGAACGTCTCGGCGTCAGTGCGACCGCGGGCCCGAAGCTCCGGGGAGCGCACTCCATGCGATCCGAGAAAGCCGTTGATGCCGCGCGTTTCCCAGTTTCGCGGCTCTCCGGAATCGATGACCACCACCGAATGCAGGTAGCGCGACAGCCAGAGCGCGGCTGACAAGCCGGCCGGCCCCCCGCCGACGATCGCAACGTCGCACGGATCCTTCTCGTCAATCTTCGTCGAAGTCATGGCGAGTGCGGGGTGCAAGAAAAAGTCCGTCGCGAGGAGGCACGGCGAGGAATCGCTCGACGCTCGCGAAGCGTTCTTCCGGTACGACCAGAGTCGGCACGCGACTCAAACCAATGATCGATGTCCAATAATACCCCTCGCGGCGAAGGCGAGCAGCTCGATGACCGCGAGAGCTGATGCGCCAGATCGCGGGAATTCCCAAATGCATGCGCGGCCGTGCCACCGGCCTTGATCGACGAGAGATTCAGAACTGAAGACGGAATCGGCATCAGCTTATTACCGATGCTACGATGGTCTCAGCGCGTCGTCATCGTCTCGCCGCGTTCCGTCGATGCTCAGAATCAGGTCGGCGCCGAATGCCCGCGATGGAGTCTGAAATCCCGGCTGTGCCCCGCCAGCGAGGACGCGGCGCACACACTCGACCGCGGTTCGCACCGTGAGCTCGTACCCTTCCGGCCCCGCCAGGCGCGCCGAAAATGTACGACCTGAATCGTCTGCGGCCTCGGCCCAGAAGCGGCTGCGTCCACGCTCGCGTTCATTCTCATCCGGTCCAGGCGGACCCTTCCGCGCGAGCGACGCCATCCAGCCCTGAAGCGGGGGCCGCGCCAGCATCGGCAGAAACCTCCGGCCATAGCGAAGCATCTTGAACATCGTGTCGGGAATCATCATGTAGACTTCGATGTTCGGAATGCCGGTGCTGTAGAAGGCGGTCGCCACGTCGCCCCACGGCATTGTCGTCACGTCAACCGGCTTGTTGTCGAACGTGACCTTGCGGGTCTTCCACGCCGATGGAACGCGGACGATCTGCCCGTCCCGCCGCACTGCACCACCGTTGCCGATGTTCTGAATCGATGTGAGCGCCGTGCCACGGGAAATACGGCCGACGCCCTGGATCGCGATGACGAGACTCGTGGCTGAGGGAAGATTCTGCGCGACGTACGCAGCGAGGCAGTCACTCGGCACAACGTCGAACCCAAC
>JBBSFT010000235.1:0-2847 GCA_038254845.1 Gemmatimonadales bacterium
TATCGTGAACCTGGGATGGGAATTGTCGAGCTCGAACGTCTACTTGCGTGCGGCAGTGCGGTTCTCGAATTCCATCTGTGGTATCTCAAGGAGAACGGCTGGGTCGAGCGTCTCGAGAGTGGCTTGCTGGCGATTACGGCGCCGGGAGTGGACAAGCTGTTCGAGCTGGGCGGGCCGCCGCGGCGAGGTCCGCATCTGCTCGAGCCAGGCACGCCGATCTCCGCGGGCGGGGAAGGCGCGGCGTAAATCGCTGGTGGTGAGTCAGTCCCACCATCCGTGCAGGTACCACTCTCCGGTCATTCCCTCTCGATAAATCCAGACAAGCGTCCCTTCTTCGGTGACACAGCGGTAGTATTCGCGCGCAAACGGTTTTCCCCATTGCTCGCCTGACACGCGATCAGGCCCGGCGGCGGACTCGAGCAACATCCACGCATCGTTGTCGCGGTATTTCACAGGCAGATCGTGATCGCGCCGGCGCGCAGTCCTGACCGTGATGCGGTGCGGATCGGGAAAGAGCTGAAGGGTGAGCTGCGGATCTCCGCGCGATTCTCTGATCATGTGGAGGCGCGCGGCATGTGACGGCTCCTGAACCTGCCACACGGTTCGGCGCTCGAGCAGCGGGTGCAGGCTGTTCGATGGGACAACGATGACTGCACCCTGATCGTCGAGGAGCTGAGCGACTGTTTCTTCCGTGGCGCGCGCCGTGCCGAAGCCGCGGTCGAAAATGTCTCCCTGTCGCTCGACTTCTCCAGTGACTGCCTCGACACGCAGCTCGATTCCGGTAACCGAGTCGGGCAGCTCGATACGATCGAGATGAGTTCGAATGAGCCGCATCCATGCCTTTCTGCTCGACGTCGATCGGGCGGGACGAACCGGGTGCTCGTAGCTGCTGCGGTTGGCGAGAGAGAAGACGAGTGTCATCTCGCGGGCGCAGTGTCCCTGCGACTCGAGCGCCGTCGAGATGTTGTCAACAAGCGAGTTGATGACGAACACGAGTCGCTCCGGGTCGGCCAGCGTGTAGTCCACCCAGTCGAGCGAGGCCTGTGGCAGAGACCTCGGCATGGCGGCAAAGATCATCCGGTTGTCATCGGCGCGGGTAAGCCGCCAGAGGTGGACACCTTCGGCTCCGAATCTCACCTCGACCGATTCCTGATGGAGACGTGCAAGGTCACCGCATGTCTCGACTCCGACACCGTCGAAGAGGTTCTGGAGTGGTTGGGAGGGCAGCAGGATGCCAATCAGCTGAGTGGCAATGAACTCAGATTCCTGGCCAGGTAAAATGGTGGTCAGAAGTTCGGTCATGCGCTTTATTCGGCTTGCTATTTCTGCTGCTATTGGTATGCGACTGGCGCCTATTCCTGAAATAATGGCGCCTTTTTGGTGCAATACTGTCTTTATTTTATCGCAGATATCGTTTATGGATAAACTCTTACCATCTGCCCATATCTGCGACTTCCCCGGATCGATTGCAACCCGTGGAGCGACCTTGAGAACCGCCAGAGCGAGCTCATCCAGCGGCCGGTTGCCAGTGTTCGAAAGCCATATGCAGATGAAAGTCATGTGGTGCCGGAAGAATTGGTGTTCCGGCGTTCACCTCCTTCTTAGAGTGTATACCGAACAAATACCGAATACAATGGCTCATTCCGCCACCAGACTTTTAAGCCTCTCCGGCTCTTCACCGAGCCATTCCGGATGTTTTGCGGTCGAATCGAAAAGTGATGATGTCTTGAAGAGCTCAAATTCCCCTTTTTCCGCCGCCACTCGCGTCCGCTCCAGCAACGACTCCCGCTCGGCGGTGTCGAACGGAGTAAACGTCGATGCGACCTCGATTGCCTGATCCAGCACCTTCATGTTGTCGATGCCCGTGATGACAACCGACGTCGGGAGACTGAGCGCATAGCGAAGACATTCCTTTGCCCTGACGATGCCGGACTTGAGGATCACACCATTCGCCATCGGCTTCATGCCGAGGACTCCGATTCGGTTCTTGACGAGCCGGGGAAGGACGAGGTGCTCGAAGCTTCGGTAATGCGAATCCATCACATTGAGCGGCATCTGCACGGTGTCGAAGGCGAAACCGTTTTCTTCTGCGACGTCGAGCATGTGGAGATGGATGCGCGGATCCTTGTGGCCGGTGAAGCCGATGAAGCGGAGCTTGCCCGCGGCGCGCGCTTCGAGCAGCGCCGCGTTGGCGCCGTCTTCGTGGAAGATGCGATGCGGATCGTCGAACCTGATGATCTCGTGATGCTGGACGAGATCGATCTGGTCGGTGCGCAGTCGCCGCAGAGACTCGTCGAGCTGGTTCGCCGCTTCCTTCTTCGACCTGCCGTCGATCTTTGTCATCAGGAACGCTTGCTCGCGATATCCATTGCGGAGAGCCTTGCCCATGCGGCGCTCGCTCTTGCCGTCGTTGTAATCCCACGAGTTGTCGAGAAAGTTGATGCCGCGATCGAGCGCCGATTGCACGATCCGGATGCCGAGCTCTTCGCTGACGCTCTCGATTCCGATGTGCGCTCCGCCAACGCCGACCGCGGAAACCATTTCGCCAGTGCGGCCAAGCGCACGCCGGGGAACTTCGTCAGTTGTTGTCATTGCTCTGTCACGTCGTTTTGTACGGGCCAGTGCAGTTGAGTTGCGCCGGTTGCATGAGCGCCGACTCGATGATGCAGAGTGGCTGGTGCTCGTCCTCGATGGAAAGACGTTTGCCGGCGACCAGCTCGTGATCGCACTCGGAGTGACGGCCACGGGTGAGAAGCGAATCCTGGGGATGGTGCAAACGGCGAGCGAGAACAAACGCGTGATCGCGAGCTTCCTGCGGGAGCTGGGTGAGCGAGGCTTTCCACTGGA
>JBBSFT010000236.1:0-2816 GCA_038254845.1 Gemmatimonadales bacterium
ATCAACTCACGCGTGGTCATATCGGCCGTTGCAAAGTCACGGTCGAAGCGACGCAGAAAGTCGACGTACCGGCGCACTTCGTGATCGAACACCGCGATGTTGCCCGACGTCTGGTACGCAACCACGATGTCGTTGTGGTTCTGATGAAGCTTGTTGAGCATTCCGCCCATCGAGATGACGTCGTCGTCCGGATGCGGTGAGAACACGATGACGTTCTTGCCCGATGGAAGCTTGCTGCGTCCGCGGATCTTCGAGATGAGCGTGTTGAACACCTCGCCGTTGAGCGGGCCCGCCTCCTGATATCTCGAGAGCAATGAGCTCAGGTGATTCTCGCGGTAGTCGAGACTGTCGAGCTTGAGAATTGATTTTCGCGTGACGCCGCTCAGCCAGATCACCGCGGCCATCTCGAGATCGCGCGTCCACTCGACTTCGCCGACAATCCATGGTGTACAAATTCTGGTGAGGTCTGCGGCCGCAGCCGGATCGACATAAAAAACGGCGCGCGGATGCATCTGGAGATAGGTCGCCGCGACATCGGGAACGGGCTCACCCTCAACCGCGCGGCGAATGATCGCCGACTTGTGCTCGCCAGTTGCGATCAGCGCGACCTCACGAGCCTCCATGATCGTCGCGACACCCATCGTGATCGCTTCCGTCGGCACGTTGTCTTCGCCGAAGAAATCCGCGGCGGCGTCTCGTCGTGTGATCGTGTCGAGAGCGATCGCCCGCGTGCGCGAATCGATGCCGGAGCCAGGCTCGTTGAAGCCGATGTGCCCGGTCTTCCCGATGCCGAGAATCTGAAGGTCGATGCCGCCCGCGCTTCTGATTGCTTCCTCGTATGCCGTTGTCTCGGCAACCAGGCGGTCGCGCGGGACGTCACCCCGAGGAATGTGAACGTTCTTCGGCCTCACGTTGATGTGCGCGAACAGGTTTTCCCACATGTAGCGGTTGTAGCTGTGAATACTGTCGGGCCGCATCGGGAAGTATTCGTCGAGATTGAACGTCACCACGTCGGAGAAATCGAGACCGTCATCGCGGTGCATCCTGATCAGCTCGCGGTAGACGCCGATCGGCGTGCTGCCGGTGGCGAGGCCAAGCACCGGTGCGCGACCCTCACGCCTCCGATCGACGATCACATCCGCAATGCGCCGGGCCACAATGCGCGCGATCTCGTCGTACTCGGCGACGACGACCCGGACGTGCTCGCGTGGCGCCATCATCGCTCGGCCTCCCAGTTGATGAGAGGCGCATCGAGAATTGCGCGTTGCGCGGCATCGGCGACAGCACGGCGCAGCGGAATGTGCTTGGTGTTATCGCGCACCGGATCGACGCGGTTGGTCAACAGAATCACAAACAGCCCCCGCTCCGGATCGAGCCAGATCGACGTTCCAGTGAATCCCGTATGGCCGAAGCTCCGCGGCGAGAAGTAACTGCCGGAGCTCGACGCCTTCGACGGCGTGTCCCAGCCGAGTGCCCGGCTCGAGCCGCGGGTCTGCGGAGCGGTCCATCGAGCAAGAGTTTCCGACTTCACGATCCGAGCGCCATTGTACGATCCGCCGTTGAGTAGCATCTGGGCAAATATCGCCAGATCGCGCGCCGAGGAGAAAAGTCCGGCATGGCCGGACACGCCGCCCATCGCCCAGGCGTTTTCGTCGTGCACTGTTCCGCGCACGAGGCCGCCCCGGGCCGTGTCGATCTCGGTGGGAGCGATTCGAAAAAAAAGTGAAGTGTCCGGATTGAACATCGTGCTTGTCATGCCGAGCGGCCGAAAAACATGATCGTCAACGAACTTGTCGAGGGATTGGCCGGAAATTCGCTCGATGATGAGCTGTTGGAGGATCATGTCCCAGTCGCTGTAGACCATCGCGGTACCGGGAGTTGACTTGAGTGGCCGCTAATTGATCTGCGCGAGGTATTGGTCGCGGCCCTTGACGGTCTTGTACAGCGCGGCGAATGCTTCGAGGCCGCCGCGGTGAGTGACGATCATGCGGACGGTGATGGACGATTTTTCTGGAGCATTGAACTCAGGTAAATAGCTGGCGACCGTGCGATCGAGATCGAGCTGACCCTGCTCCTCGAGAATCATCGACGCCGTGGTGGTGGCGATGACCTTCGTGAGCGAAGCCATGTCGTAGATCGTGTTTTCATCCACGCGGGGCGACGCACTCGCGGTGTCGAGTTGGCCGTAGCCTCGCATGTGGACAATTCTTCCGTAGCGGACGACAGCGAGCGATCCGCCAGGCGCCGCACCGCCGCTGATTCCGGCGGTCATGATTGAATCGAGGCGACCGGTGACGGCGTCGTCCATGAATGCATCGCGCGGAGCAGCCCGGGATAACATCTGATGTGGGAGTGCCGAATCGGAATGAATCAGCGGCGCGTTGCCGACGCATCCCAGCGCGGCGAGCAGGGCGATCGACCACTTCCAGTTCATTGGCACCTCAGTCAGGCAAGCGAAAGAAAATTCAGGACTAAAAATATCGCTGCCGAATGAGGGTAAGGGCCAATCGACGTGTTGGAAAATCGGGGCCCGCTGCGGGGAATTCATTGTTGCGTTGCAATCCAATTAGACCTTTTGAAGGGCCGGCGTGTATTTTGAACAGGCGAATGCACCCACTCAACTGTTGAGGAGTAGTCGATCGATGCGAAAGTACGGTTTCCTTTGCGCTTTACTCCTCATTGCTGCAGCGTGCTCGGGGTCGGACGGCACTGCCCCCCTTGTCGGTAATTCACTTACGGTCGTGACAGCGCCGACGATGATTACGGTGCACGGCACTGCTCAGCTAAGCGGGGTGGTGAAGGATCAAAACGGCAAC
>JBBSFT010000237.1:0-2811 GCA_038254845.1 Gemmatimonadales bacterium
AACCCGGCCCATCGATGATGACCTTTGCCTTCATCCGGCCCGATTCGTCAGGGGTCATTTCGAAAATATCGTCGTTCCCGGCAGGATCAGACTGGAACAGAATCGTGCGTCCGTCGGGCGAGATAGTCATTCGCGTCTTGTCGTATCCCGAGGTAAGCAGAACCTTTTCGGGCGTGCTCCCGTCGGCTGCTCGCTTGATGATGTCGAACTGAGGAATATCGCGGGCGTACATCACTTCCCTGCCGTCCGGCGTCCAGGTCGGCCATCTCTCGACCTGCTCCGAGTGCGTCAGCCGCGAAGAAAGTTTGCGTTGCGTGTCGTAGACCCATACCTCGCCATCCGTGACCACTGCGATCCGCTTTCCGTCGGGAGCCACAGCCATGTCGCCGTAACGACCAGTCGAATCGACGGCGGGCTCCTCGTTGCCATCAGCGTCCGCCCAGGACAGCGCGACATTGTTCAAAACATCTGCCTCGTAGGCGAGGGTCCCATTGGGCGCCACCGCAAAACCGGCCCAGCCTCTGGTCGGATTCGTTTCGGCATCGAGAGAAACCGGAAATGGAGATCCCGACACCCGAAGTTTCGCAGGGTCGAACTGCATTTGCAGAACAGTCAAGTTGCGTACGAATAGCAGGTGGCCCGCGGCATAACGACCGAAATATCCACCTTCGAGAATCACCTGCCTCTTTCCAGTCTTCAGCGAAAGCACTTCGATTTTCGATCGATCGGGCGGCGTCGTGTAGTTCGTGAAGAGGACGTGGTCCCCATCAGGCAGGACCTGTGGCCACCAGTGACCAAGTTCGCCTCTCTTTCTGTCAGGCGTGGTGAGGACCGCACTGTCTTTTCCTTCCGACGATATGCGATACAATCCGGTGTCGTAATTCTTCGTGTATACGATGGCGTCGCTGCCGATCCAGTCGATATGCGCCCACCCGGCGGTCGCAATCGGGGTGGGTTTGCCACCGTTGACTGGTGCCTTGTAAATGATCCCGCCAACCGTGCCGAAGGCGAGCCATTTGCCGTCACGCGAAAAAGCCGAGCCGCCTTTCGCGCCGATCGAGCCGGGCACTGGTTTTACTTCGTCCCGGTCGATTCGTCGTAAAACTATCTGCGAACGACCACCGAATACCCCTCCGATAGCGATCATCTGTCCATCGTCACTTATCGCGAGCGCCTCGAGGGTGTTCGGTGGAATGTCCATGCCTGGCGGAAGGTCGACAGATACGTAGGCCGGCTTCGAGCTTTCCCGTCCAGCGTGTCCCCTTGCGGCGAAAACGAGCGCGGCGATTAACGCCATTCCGGCGACCACCCAGGGAATGATTGAAGAAGACAAAACCCGCTCGCGCGCCGTCGTGCGCGGACCCTTTGTAATTTCGACCGAGTGGTTGGTGTATTCGCGATTTGCGAGCGCGTTGCTGAACCCCCCGGCGCTGTGAAACCGATCGGCCGGAACTTTCTCGAGCGATTTGAGAACAGCCGCATTTACGTGAGCCGGTACCGATTTCCGTTGCCCCGTGACCGGCCTCGGATTTTCCGTCATCACCCGCGCGACAATCGCCTGCACCGTTGGTCCGGTGAATGGCGCTTCGCCCACCAGCATCTCATAGAGAACGGCGCCGAGGGCGTAGATGTCGGCCCGGCCATCGATGACGCGCTCACTCATCGCCTGCTCCGGCGCCATGTACGCGGGTGTCCCGAGCGAGAGGCCGGTTTGCGTCATGCGCGGCCCTCCCGCTGCGCTGACAGCGAGCGAGATTCCGAAATCAGCGACGAGCGCCTGATCTTCGTGAAGAAGGATGTTTTCGGGCTTGATGTCGCGATGCACGACACCTTGTTTGTGCGCCGACTCGAGCGCGCTCAGAACTTCGCGCGCGATGCGGACTGCATCGTCAACCGGAAGCTGAGTCTCGCGCTCGATGCGGGCACGCAGAGATTCGCCGGTGACATATGGCATCACATAGTAGAGAAGTCCGTCAGCTTCTCCTGAATCGAGCAGCGGCAGAATGTGCGGATGTTGCAGCTTCGCCGTGGTCTTGATCTCCGCCAGAAAACGCTCGGCCCCGAGGGCAGCGGCGAGGTCGGGATGGAGGACTTTGATTGCGACGTCGCGCTCGTGGCGGAGGTCGTGGGCGAGGTAGACTGTCGCCATTCCGCCGGCGCCGATCTCACGGGAGACGCGATAGCGGGATTCGAGAGAGGCGGTAAGGCGGCTGAGAACGTCGGTCATTGGGAAGATAACTTACCGCACATCGGCCCCGACGACGAAGCCGCGATGCGGAGTCCATTGTGGAGGCCCATGCACCCCTCCGTATGGCGATGTCACAGCGGTTCAGTCCCTTCGCTCAGAATCCTGACGTAGCTCGCGTAGCTGAAAACCCGGCTTCGTCTCCGACCGGTGATCTCCCGTACGACACCAATGTCTTCGAGTACCGATAAAGATCGCAGGACACTTGGAAGTGAGATGCCTGTCTTCCTCACAAGCGTGGCCGAGTTTGAGACAGGTTGCTCCTGAAGCGCATGGTGCACTCGCAGAGCGGTTCCAGCACTGCGGCCGACTTGCTGGATGCGGTCTCTGTCTTCGCGCGCGGTCCTCACGAGTCGCTGGGCGGTGTCAACGGCGCCGGCAGCACTCTCGGTAACTCCGTCCGCGAAGAAGCCGATCCATTTTTCCCAGTCGCCCTCCCGCCGTACTTCGTCAAGCAGGCGATAATATTCAGACCGGTGACGCTTGAGGTAAAGGCTGAGGTAGAGCAGTGGATCCCGAAGCACCGTTTCGACGCAGAACAGAAGAGTCACAAGCAAGCGGCCAAC
>JBBSFT010000238.1:0-2808 GCA_038254845.1 Gemmatimonadales bacterium
CCGATACCCGAACGCGTACTTCCAGTCGGCGTGCGGAACGGCAAAGGCGGTGACAGTGATTCTCGCGTCGCGAAACACTTCGCCTTCAACGACGTCGTGTCCGATCACCTTCCATCCATTAGCGGGCGGACCACCAGATGCGCCGAGGCGTTCTTCAGTATTGCCGTCGAGAATTCCGGTGACCAGGCGGCTTGTGCCTGACGGACCGTAGACATTGAATGGCGCGACGCGTCCTTGAATCCATGGACTGAGGATCACGTCGGCGAGGCCGAGTGTGTGGTCGGAGTGGAGGTGCGTGAAGAAGACGCGGTCGAAGCGAGGTGAGTATTGAGTGCTCGGTGGCAACCGCGCGACCGCCGCGATCAGGGTCGGGTATCGGCGTGCCAGTTCCGAGCATGACGATTTGCGTTCGTGATGACTGGGCAGCCAGCAGGCAAGGCCTGACCGACGCGGCGATAGCACTCAGAATCAGCGCGGCAATAATTCTTCGTTGGGACAATACGACCTCCATCACTGCATCTTCTTCAACTCGAACAGATAGCTAGCAGATTCTCGTTCCATGTAAGCAAACGTCCGTGGATCATCAGCCAGCGTAACCTCCACAATCCCGGTCACACCCGCTCGTCGAGTCCCGAAATCCGGCAGCAGCCTGCTTCGAGCGCCCGTTTTCAGATCGATCTGCTCGACACGCACAGGAATGGCGCCCACCTGCCGGGTCCAGAGAGATTTTCCATCGGGGCTGTACCGAATCACAACGTCATTCAATGCCAGTCCCGGCACGCCTTGCGATGTGCCATCGTGCACCGAAAACTGCCGATAACCATCTCCGCTGCGTGCAACAATGAACTGACCATCGGGCGACGCCAACGCACCTCGCACACCTTCTGGCGTGAGTGGCCGGAATGTTCCGTTCGCGAGTGGCCTCTCGTAGCAGCGCACCGCATGTCCCGGCTCATTTCCGCACACGAGTATCTCTTTGCCATCGCCGAGAAAAGCAGCGGCTGTGATACCGGCGAATTCGCCGCGGTCCACTCTCCGCGCGGTTCCCGCGCCAGTGGGATAGAGCATGAGTTTCACAGGGACAGACGGCACCGAGTTAAGCACCCACTGCTTGTCGCGTGACATTCCCATAACTCCGCCCTCGCCAAGCCGCACCGCCGGCGATCCGTCGGTACGGCGCAGCATCACCGCGTAATTGTCGCCGGCGACGTCTGAACCGTCGCCGAATGCGAGTAATGAGCCGTCACCAGAGAGTATTGGAAAGAAGCTGATGTTCAGCCACGATACATCCTTGAGCACGGTGTCTCCAGCCCGTTTCACCCACACACGCGTGACGAAGTCTCCGCGGATCATCAGGCGGCGGCCATTGGATGCAATGTCCTGAATCGTGATGGCGCCTGCGCTCGGCGAGCCAGCGCGAACTTCGCCGCTCAACGTGACTTCGTTGACTCGTTGAACCCCACCGTTGACCGACGCGCCGTATGCGATGGTGTTTCCGCCCGGCGTCCAGGCCAGTCCCTCGATTGCCGGATACTGCGGGGTCAGGAGCTTGTGTGCTCCCTTGAGATCGACAACGGCAACATTGCCGCGGTCATCGCCTTTTTCGGGATGCTCGTTGAACGCAATGTGTTGTCCATCCGGAGAAACGCGGACGTCGCTCAGAGACCCGGGCGTTTCGTAGATGACCGTGCCGATCGGATACTCCAGGTGATCCTTGCCGGCAACATCATGAACTACTGCGAGCTGCGATCCGTCCGGTGACCAATCGGCATCGTGTACACTGGTAAGCAGCTCTCGCGGCATGCCGCCACCGACAGGCATCTGTGCAAGCGTGCCTATAAACACTCTATGGTGGTTGAGCGCCGCACCTGTGAGCACCGCCATCTCGTCCTTCGACGACACCGCAAGCAGGTGTGTTCCAGGATCGGTTACTGCCCGCGGCTGCGGATAGGCTGATGTCACTACGTAGATGCGAGGAGAATTTCCGCTGTCCGCAGCGCTATAGACTATTGATTCCCCGTCCCTGGTGTATCGCGCAGCGAAAATCGACTGGTGCGATAGGTCCTCTGCTGCATCGCGAGGGTATCAGTCGTGCTATGCGATATCGAGCGGCGTCCGACGAAGTAGGCTCCGGCAATAATCGCCGCGCCAGCGAGTGCCAGCGATCCCCACATGACTGCGTTGCTCGCGGCCGAACGCGATGGCGTTGGAATCCGCCCGACCAGATGCCCCGACTCGCGCAACGAGGAGCCTCCGTCGCGAAGCGATTCCGCAAACGCCGCCGCCGAGGCAAACCGATCCGCCGCAAGCTTCTCGAGGGATTTCTGTACAGTCGCGTCGACGTGCGGTGGCACGGTGTGACGCTGTGCAGTAAGGCTCTTTGGAGTCTCGGTAATGACCTTGGCTACAATAGACTGCGCAGTTGGCCCCACGAATGGTGGCTCACCCGCCAGCATTTCGTAGAGCACGCAGCCGAGTGAGTAGATGTCGGTGCGGGCATCAACTTCGCGGGAGCCCATGGCCTGCTCGGGACTCATGTACGTCGGTGTTCCGAGAGACATTCCGGTTTCGGTCATGCGCGAGCCGCCCGTTTTCGATGCAGCGAGCGCGATTCCGAAGTCGGCAACTACAGCGTGTCCGCGCTGGAGTAGAATGTTCTCGGGCTTGATATCGCGGTGGATGACACCGTGTTCGTGCGCGTATTGCAGTGCATCGGCGACTTCGTTCGCTATGCGCAACGCATCGTCGATCGGGAGCTGCTTTTCGCGATCGAGCCGGTCGCGCAGTGACTCTCCTTCGACGTACGGC
>JBBSFT010000239.1:0-2758 GCA_038254845.1 Gemmatimonadales bacterium
ACCGAACAGGAGCAACAGTGCTGAACGACATCGATGCCATCGCGACCGTGGCCGTCAGGAACATCGAGGCTGCGGCGCAGTTCTATGAAGGCCAACTTGGCCTCGAATCACCTTCGAGCGATACGACTTTCCCGACGTCAGTCATGAGGGTGACGTTCACGTGTTCGGAAAGAGACGCAATGCGTGGTTCAAGGATCCCGACGGTAATATTCTGTCGATCGTGAACAGGTAGGGTCGCGAGTCGTGGCGCGAAACTCTTTCGAGAAATAGAAAATCTTCATGGAAATCTGCTGAGCGCCACGGGACCGCCAGAGTCACGCAAGCGTCGCATCGTCGATTTTCTGGGACTCGAACGAAACATCGTCGCAGTCTCGATCGCGATGTTTCTCATGGGCCTCGGCGAAGAGCTGTGGAAGCGCTTCATCCCGAAGTACATGGAGTCGCTCGGCGCTCCGGTCCTGGCGATCGGCACGTATGGCACGGCGCTCGATTTTCTCGACGGCGTCTATCAATATCCGGGTGGCTGGGTAGCCGACAGATTTGGCCGCCGTACCGCGCTGCTCGCATTCGTGGGCGCCGCCATGTGTGGCTATGCGATTTACTTCATCGCGCCGTCGTGGCCGTGGATTTTCGTCGGGCTGCTGTTCACAATGGCGTGGACGTCGATGGCGAGCCCGACATTGTTTGCCGTCGTCGGTGATGCGCTGCCGAAAGGGCGACGCGCGATGGGATTCACCGTTCAGTCGATTCTCAAGCGGGTACCGATTGTAATTGCGCCGACGCTCGGCGGACTTGCGATTGCAGCGTACGGTTTGCCACGCGGCATTCACCTCGGACTCATCGTCTCCATCGTCCTCGGCGCTGTCACGCTGGCGGTCGCATCGCGAGTTCGGCTCCAGCTTCCGGCCGAGGAGGGAAAAACAAATCTGCTCGGCGTGTGGCGCGCATTGCCGCCGACGCTTCGCAAGCTGCTCGCGTCGGACGTGTTCATCAGGACTTCAGATGGAATGGTTGATGTGTTCCTGGTGATTTACGCCACGAACGTGATCGGAATAGCCGCTGCGCAGTTTGGACTTCTCGTCGCGGTCCAGATGACGACATCCATCTTCATTCAGCTGCCAGCGGCGCGCCTCGCTGACAAGTTCGGGAGAAAGCCATTCGTGGTGGCAACGTTCGTCGCCTTCTCGATGTTTCCCATCGCGGTGATCCTGTCGCATAGTTTTGCCGTGCTCGTTGTCGCGTTCATCGTTGGCGGGTTGCGGGAGATCGGCGAGCCGTCGCGGAAGGCGCTCATTGTCGATCTGGCGCTGCCCCATCTTCGCGCGCGGTCGGTCGGCCTCTATTATCTCGTGCGCAGTCTCGCGATAACGCCGGCGGCGTTCATCGGCGCCCTGCTGTGGCGAATCTCGCCGGTGATTCCGTTCGTCGTCGCGGGTGCAATCGGATTTGCGGGAACGGCCTTGTTCGCGCTCACCGTGTCAGAGGAGCAGTCGGCCTAAGCGGCGAGATGCGAGAACAACAGCACGATGTGGAACAACGTGATCGCCTGATCGAGAGCAGTACGGAGAGATAGCTGAATGCATCCATCCGCGAGCTTATGACGCGTCGGTCATGTTCAATTCGTCCGAGCCGCGGGTGACGCAGTACATGAAATAGTCGCAGTCGGGAGTGGTCCCACCAAGCTGACGAATCAGGGCGCCGGCTTGACCGCGGAGATATGTTGCCTGGTTGACGACATGCATGAGTGTTTCACCAAGCGGCTGGACAGCTTCCATTCCATTGCTCAATCGGATTCCGACGAGGCTCGCAAGCTCGTCGTCGGTAAGCGAATCGAGAAATCGGTGCTGGCGATTCCACAGTGACTTCCATCTTCCGGCGAGGGCGGTGGCGTCGGTGCATTCGCTGTAGTCGGGGGTATCCGCGAGCGAGTGCCCTTCCCATCGCGAGAGCCACACGACTTCCTCGGCCAGCATTTTCTGAAGCGCCGAGCGCAGGGTCATCCGGCCGATTTGCTCGGTGTACTTCTCGGCCCCCAGCTCGGCGCCGGCGTGAAGGATTTTTTCGTGCGCCCAGCGATTATACTCGAACAGGTCAAGCAGCTCGGCAGTCGTCATGGAATCCCGGCGTTGTCGATTCGTATTGGCCTAAGATACCATCGCCAGGCAAACAGACATACCCGGTACCGCCCGAAACATTCAATCGTCAGTATTCCACGGCCGTCGTCCCGGCGGCCCGATGAGGATTTCAACCAATGACCGATACTCCATTGCCCGATCACTACGAGGTTCTTCAGGTGTCGCCTCGCGCCGACTCCGAAACGATCGAGCGTGTGTTCAGGCACCTGGCTCACCGAAATTGTCAGCGACGCGCGCATCCGGATGGCGCTTCTGTCGCTTCTGTATGTGGCCCGGCGTGACAACTATCGTGAACCTGGGATGGGAATTGTCGAGCTCGAACGTCTACTTGCGTGCGGCAGTGCGGTTCTCGAATTCCATCTGTGGTATCTCAAGGAGAACGGCTGGGTCGAGCGTCTCGAGAGCGGCTTGCTGGCGATTACGGCGCCGGGAGTGGACAAGCTGTTCGAGCTGGGCGGGCCGCCGCGGCGAGGTCCGCATCTGCTCGAGCCAGGCACGCCGTCCTCTGCGGACGAGGAAGGCGCGGCGTAAATCGCTGGTGGGAGTCAGTCCCACCATCCGTGCAGGTACCACTCTCCGGTCATTCCCTCTCGATAAATCCAGACAAGCGTCCCTTCTTCGGT
>JBBSFT010000240.1:0-2740 GCA_038254845.1 Gemmatimonadales bacterium
CCGTCTGGTCATCGGAGTTCTCGACCAGCATTCGCATTTCGCGACCGACGCGCTTCAGGCCTACCGGCACCGTCAATCCTAGCAGATCATCCGGTGCGCTCGTAGGCGCTTGATGTTGCGTCTTCAGATCAAGCGACCCGGCGAGCAATTCGGTCAACCTGCATCGAGAGAGCGTGATTTCGACGCGATCGGATCTGATTTCCACGCGGCAAAACAGCGCCATGAGCGTCGCTTTGACTTTGTCAGATGCTGGGGCTCCGAGTTCCTCCGCGACCTGACGGCCACGTTCGATCAGTTGGCTCCGCCCTGGGCCACCGTGCGAATCATTGTCTATGGCGTCGAGGATCGCTCCGGCGTCGGGGGTGTCCGACCTCGTTAGGCAGCGATCATTTTCTCGTTCGTCATCAGTACTGCGTCAAGGAACGTTTGCATCGGTGTCTTGCCGAAGCACCAGCGCCCTTGATGTGGCCGCGGCTCTTTGTATTCGCGGACCACACGCTGATAGAAGCCCTCGCAGCCCTCCATGCTCCGATCGTCGTCTCCCTGTTTGTCGGCGCCATGGTCGCCCCGCGCTACAAACCGTCCTCAAATGCTTCCGGTGCGGTCGTGGGAAGTGTCAGTTTTGCGACTCGATGGGCGAGTCGAGAAGGTAGAGAGCCATGAAGTATTCGTAAGAATCGGCGTTGCCAATATCGATCACCCGTTGCAGGCTGCGCTTCGAGCCCTCGATGTCCCGTACTTCCTGCCGATGCAATGCGTCGTTGAAATAGGCTTCACTGCGCAAAGCGTCGCGGGGGAAGGGCAGATCGGCGAGCGCAGTCTTGCCCTTCTTCTGCTCCTTCGTACGCTGCTTGTATTCATTTTTTCGCTTTGATGCGGGCCTTGCGCTCATGGGGGTTGAGAAGATCGTGATTGAGGACATCCGCCATCTGCTCGAAACGGCGGTTGAGGTTCTTCACCTCCAGGTGCTCGGCCGCATATTCGCGGGCATGACGGATGGCATTGAAGAGAAAGCCGATCACCACGCCGATCGCGATGACGACGGTGGTGACTTCGGCCAGGAACAGGCCGTATTGCAGCAGGTAGTCCAGCACGTGAAAGCTCCAGTTGAGATGACGGGCCGCCCCAGGCCCAGCAATCAAGGGTCTAGTCAGCACCACAAAAAAGCGCTAAGCGGCCGGCAAAGCTGCGTTGTTGCTATGTCTTACGGCGCGCCCGGGAACGGAGCGACGAACCGCACCCCTGCGTTGATGAAAAGGTGGTGAAAAAGCCGAGTTGAGCTTTATCTGCGCGTCGGATTTATCATCACCAGCCTGTCGAGACCTGCCGAGAATGTCGGATGGCCTTCGTACGCACAGAAGCCGATGCCGTAATCTGCGGGAACGACACAAACGCGATACGAAGCTGCGCCCGCGCCGCGGTGCGACTCCTTCAAGGGTATCCCGTCGAGAAGGTATTGATCGAAGATTCTGCATCTGGACCTGGATTGCATGCGATGCTGGCCGCAAAGGGATTTAGATCCGAGCTCCGGCCCGTCGGCGGCCGCAACAAGCAAGAGCGTCTCGAGAAACACCTCCATTTTTTTGTCGGTCGCAGGATCTACGTTCTCAACAACCAGCCCGTCGACTTCCGCAACGAGCTCGTTGGAGTTCCCGTAGGCCGTCACGACGATAGGTCGGATGCGTTGACCTTGTATCTCGAGTTCATGTTTTCCAATGCTCAGACTCGACCTCTCATCTTGTCGGCAAACAGTTCGGGAGAGCAGATGATCTGGAAAGCTGTGTCACTTTGGCAAATGGTTATAGCCTCAACGGCATCAGAGTGCCAAAGCGTGGTACGCGCACGTCTGTTTCGTCCAGAAGAACCGCGCCGCCGTTCTTCAGGACGCGCCCGGATCAACGCGGCGGCGGCGTCATTGTCGAAACGCGCCGACGAATTGAAACATCAGCCACGCCGCCTAGCGCTGTGAAGCGAATGGAGAAAGAATTGAGCTCTGCACGGCCTATTCGAGGACATCCGATGAAGAGCGGCAAAATTATTGCGCGTTTCGCATTCGTCTCCGTCGCTCTTCTCGTGGGCGTCGCGAACTGTCCGACGAGACCATGGGCTCAGAGCTTCGATTGCGCCGGGGCGTCCACGCCGTCAGAGCGATTGATCTGCGACGACAGAAAGCTCGCCGAACTGGACATAACACTCGCCGACGAGATGAAAAAGGCCCTGGCCGCGGCGCCAGCGCAACGCGAAAGGCTGCTCGGCGACGAGCGACGCTGGGTCGCCGAACGCGACAACCAATGCCTGCTCCCCTCCCAAGCGACGCCGGCGGACGACCGCCTGCACGCCGCGTCGTGCCTCGCCGCAGCCTATCGAGACAGAATAAGCGCCGTGCAATCCTTCGGCTCCAAGTGGTCCGTGGAGAGCTATGCCGGCGGCAGGTCGGCAATCTGCCAACGGCTCGCCGAGCGCTATCGCGCTTTGCTCGAGGCCAATCCGCAAGCGACTTTTCGAAAATACTTCTACGCCGCCAGTCCGCTCGACATATTGGCTGCGGCCAAAAGCGCCGGCGTGACGATCGCCTGGATTTGACCGAGCCATAGGTGCGTGCGCCGATCTCGATGGCCCGCTCCGCGGCGGCTTCGACGCGTTCCGCGCCATAAGGTCCGGCGAGCCGGACGACCCCCAGACACGCCCGGAAGCCCTGCTCCGGATGCGGGCGCTGTTCGAGGATCAGTTCGCACAGCGC
>JBBSFT010000241.1:0-2726 GCA_038254845.1 Gemmatimonadales bacterium
ACTCTTCGACGAGACTGGCACTGTAGATCAGGTCGGGATCGAGGAGCGCGTCACCAAGTTTCAGACCCGCTCGATCAAGAAGAAGTCGAAGCTGTGGGGATTAACAACTGCGGTCTCGATGGTAGACCTCACGTCGCTCGAAGGCAAGGATACGCCCGGCAAGGTCGCATCGCTCTGCGCGAAGGCGCGGCGGCCGAGCAACGATCCGGAAATTCCACACGTCGCGGCAGTCTGCATCTATTCTGCCCTCGTCAAAAACGCGGCGCGGCTGCTTGCGGATACGCCGATCAAGATTGCCTCGGTTGCGACTGGATTTCCGGCCGGGCAGACGCCAATCAAGATCCGTCTTTCCGAGGTTCGTCAGGCGGTAAACGACGGGGCCGACGAGATCGACATGGTCATCAATCGTGGCGCGATGCTCGCCGGGGAGTTTCAGCTCGTGCAGGACGAAATATCGTCGATCGTCGAGGCGTGTGGCGACTCAACGTTGAAGGTGATTCTCGAAACCGCTGAGCTCGAGAGCTACGACAAGATTCGCGCGGCCTCGTTTCTCGCGATGCGCGTGATTCGCGAGGGTGACTTCATCAAGACGAGCACCGGCAAGGCATCGTCGTCGGCGACGCTGGCGAACACGCAGGTGATGCTCGAGGCGATACGGGATTTCTATCTCGAGACCGGCACTGCGATCGGCATGAAGCCGGCGGGCGGCATCAAGAACGCCAAGCAGGCGCTTCATTATCTCGTTGCCGTAAAGGAGACGCTTGGTGATGCGTGGCTCAACTCGAGTCGCTATCGGTTTGGTGCGAGCTCGCTGTTAAATGACTTGCTGCGGCAGATCGAAAAAGAAAGGACCGGTGCGTACCAGGCGCCGTACTACTTCACCGAAGCGGCGGAGAGTTATTAAGACTTTCTCGCTCGGCGAGGCGAGCGGCGAACAATGAATTTCGCGAAGCTAAGACAGTACTGGGAAGACTTGCAGGCGAGCCTCTGGTTCATCCCGGCGCTGATGGTCGGTGCGGCTGTGGTTATTGCAGCAGGCCTCGTGCAGCTGGATTCCACCGTGAGTGGGGACCGGCTGACAGCTTTTGCACCCAAGGTGTTCGGCGCCGGGGCGGCAGGCTCGCGCGCTCTCCTCAGTGCGATCGCGAGCTCGATGATCACGGTGGCTGGAGTAACCTTCTCCATCACGGTTGTAGCGCTGGTCCTCGCGTCGAGTCAGTATTCGCCCCGCATTCTTCGCAATTTCATGCAGGACCGCGCCAATCAGGTCGTACTCGGCGTTTTCCTCGGGATTTTTGCGTACAGTATCGTCGTTCTAAGAACGATTCGCGCTGGCGATGAGGGCGCTTTCGTTCCATCGCTCGCCGTTTTTGGAGGCGTGCTCCTGGCTTTTGTCGCGATCGGATTTCTCGTCTTCTTCATCCATCACATCGCGGTCGCAATTCAGGCGACGAGCATCATCGGATCTGCAGCTTTCGAGACCGTGGCCGCGATTGAGAGACTGTTTCCAACGGAGATTGGAGAGGAAGCTGCGCCCGACGAGCGCGCGGCGCGGCAGGCGGCCGTTCTGCAATGGGGCAAGATCCCGGCACGCAGGTCGGGCTACGTCCAACGGGTCGATGCCGAGGCCCTGCTCGAGCGTGCGAATGTCTGGCGCGACGTGAGAGTAGCGATGGCAGATGGGTGCAATGATATTTCGACGATGGTGATATCCATGACGCAGCGGAGCTCTGAGAATGTCGACAACTAAACCGGCCGCCAAACCTCTGGCGAAAGGCGGGCAGAGATCAGCGGGCAGCGGGCAGCGCAGCCGGTACCCGATTCCGCAACTGATTTTTGGCGACCTGTGGGAATACGATCCCGCGCCCGAGACCGCCGATCCGAAGATCAAGCCGCAGTACGATCTGTTCATCGGCGGAAAGTTTGTCGCGCCACGATCAGGCAAGTATTTCGATTCGATCAATCCCGCGACCGAGAAGGTCGTGTCGCGTATCGCTCTCGCGAATTACGAGGATGTCGATGCCGCGTACGTTGCCGCGAGGAAGGCTTACGACAATGTCTGGGGCAGAATGTCCGGCCGTGATCGCGGCAAGTATATCTATCGCATCGCGCGTCTGCTTCAGGACAAGGCGCGCGAGTTCGCGGTGGCCGAGACCATCGATGGTGGCAAGCCGATCAAGGAGTCGCGGGATTTCGACGTGCCGATGGCGGCTGCGCATTTTTTCTATCACGCCGGGTGGGCGGACAAGATCGAGTACGCCATTCCCGGGGTGAGTGTCGAGCCGCTCGGCGTCGTGGGCCAGGTGATTCCGTGGAATTTTCCGCTGCTGATGCTTGCCTAGAAGATTGCTCCTGCGCTTGCGATGGGAAACACGGTTGTGTTAAAGCCAGCCGAGACGACGAGTGTGAGCGCGATGAAATTTGCCGAGCTGTTGATTGAGGCTGAGCTGCCGCCGGGTGTCGTGAACATTGTGACTGGCGCTGGAGAAACCGGCAGCGCGGTGATGGGGCATCCCATCGCGTCGAAGGTCGCGTTCACTGGATCGACAGCGGTCGGCAAGCGCATCATGCGCCAGGTCGCCGGCACCGACAAGAAGATGACGATGGAGCTCGGCGGAAAGGCTGCAAATATCGTGTTCGAGGATTCGCCGGTCGATCAGGCCGTTGAAGGCGTGATCAACGGGATTTTCTTTAATCAGGGTCATGTGTGTTGCGCGGGGTCGAGG
>JBBSFT010000242.1:0-2682 GCA_038254845.1 Gemmatimonadales bacterium
CTTCAGTTTGCGGGTACGGCGGGCGCATGGATCGTCCTTCTGCTTTCGCTGAGCGCGTTGATGGCGGCGACGTTGTCGTGGAATCCGATCCGCGCACTCGTGGGACGAAAGCCGAAGCCTGTGGATGCTCTCGTGGGCGACTATTCTGCAACCGCCATCGTATCGAATGACCAGAAAACGCGTCGCAGGAAACCTGCTGACCTGCCGCCAGAGCCCACTCCGGAAGAAATGCCGGCAATCGACGTGGGTCTCATGGACTACGATGAGCCGCTTGACGACTTGCGCGGCTCGAAAGCCGAGAAGTCGAAGCGAGTCAAGCGGTCGAAATCCGATGTCGCCGCGGACCATGCCGATCGAATTGCCGCGGCAATCGACTCTACCGAGCACGTCGACGCAGCTCCCGACGAGGAACGTCCTCCGATCGAGCTGATGACACCCGCGCCTGCGCGAAACCGGGACGTTGGAAATCGCGAGCTCGATGCGATGGGCGCGAAACTCATGGAAGCGTTGCGCACGTTCAAGGTTGACGGTGAGCTCGTCGGCCGCACAACCGGACCTGTCGTGACCCAGTTCGAGGTCGTTCCAGCTTCCGGGGTCAAGGTTAGGCAGTTCGCCACGCTCGCCAACGATCTCGCGCTCGCGATGCGTGCGCCGAGCATTCGCATTGTTGCGCCGATTCCGGGGAAGGGAGCTGTTGGTGTGGAAGTGCCGAATCCAAATCCCGAAATGGTCGCGTTTCGGGAGATGCTGGAGTCGGACGATTACAAGAAGATGCCGGCGGCGTTGCCGATCGCTCTGGGAAAGGATCTCGAGGGCCGCGCGGTGATCGCCGATCTGGCGAAGATGCCGCATCTCCTCATCGCAGGCGCGACAGGATCGGGCAAGTCAGTTTGCGTCAACACGCTGATAACGAGTCTCATCTACCGTCATTCTCCGAAGACGCTGCGGTTGCTGATGGTCGATCCGAAGATGGTCGAGCTCTCGGTGTACAATGTGCTTCCGCATCTCAGACACAAGGTTGTGACTGACAATCGTGATGCAGCGGCCGTTCTCAAGTGGGCGGTGCTCGAGATGCAGGAACGTTACGAGCTTCTCGCCGCGAACGGCGCGAGAAACATTCAGGACTTCAATCGCAAGGTCACTGACGGCGCGTCGCTTCACACGCCGAAGCGGCCGGATGTCGCTTTCGAGAATACCGAATACACCGGCGGAATTCTTCCCTATATAGTGCTCATCATCGATGAGCTTGCAGACCTGATGATGACAGTTCAGGCGGAAGTCGAGACGCCGCTTGCGATGCTCGCGCAAAAGGCACGCGCCATCGGCATTCACATCATTCTCGCGACGCAGCGTCCGAGCGTGAACGTGCTCACTGGTTTGATCAAGGCCAACTTTGCGAGCCGTATCGCCTTTCGCGTGGCGTCGCAGATCGACAGTCGCACCATTCTCGACTCAATGGGCGCGGAAGCGCTCCTCGGCAACGGTGACATGCTGTTCGTTCCTCCCGGAAAATCGGAGCCGAGCAGGTTGCAGGGTGCGTACATCTCGAGTGAAGACACCGAGCGCCTGACAAAGTGGTACGAGGACAAGAAGACGCGCCGGCGTCAGACGGCCGAGGCGCAGGGGCTGTTTATCGAGGAATCATCGGAAGCGGACATTCTCGAGACAATTCGGAAAAAGGAAGCCGAAGAAGCCCTCGGCTCAGGCGATGGCGAGGATGCGAACGAAGGCGATCGCGACAAGCTGTTCCGCGAAGCTGCCGAAGTTGTGATTCAGCATCAGCAGGGATCTACTTCTCTTCTTCAGCGGCGACTGAAAGTCGGGTATGGACGTGCGGCCAGAATTATCGATCAGCTTCAGTCAGCCGGAATTCTCGGTCCGCCGGATGGTTCGCGGCCACGGGATGTGCTCGCGGGGCTCGATGATCTCGATCGTATTTGCGGGCCTCGTTAGAATTCTGGTTCGCTGCGGGGGTCGTCGGGCTGCTGAGGCCTCTTCTGCCGCATCAACTGCGGGATGAGATTCCGACGCTGGCCGCAAAGCGGCCAGCGTTGTTCATCTCACCCCTGGCACTGTCGGCGTCAGAGGCCTCAGCAGCCCTCCTCCCTTGCAAAGTTCTCTCGGGCCACCCGCGTTCCGCGGTTCCGTCCTGATACCGGAGCGTAGATACCGGCGGTCGAATGTCAGAAAGACCCGTCGCAAGAGGGACGTCCCCGTTCTTTCGCCGTGCCAAAATAAAACCCGGACACCCAGTCGCGGTGGGAAATCAAGATGTTCCCCGGCTAGCCACCCCCAGGTTTATTAAATAATCAGGACGGAAACGCAGTTTTATTGTTGTTGAGGAGGGAGGGACGTCGGGGCCTCGAAGGTCGACAGTGCCAGGGAAGAGACGAACAACGTTGGCCGCGTCGCGGCCAACGTTGGAATCTCTTCCCGCAGTTGATGCGACCGTAGAGGCCTCGACGTCCCGACCGACTCCGCAGTTTCAAGAGATCGCGAAGTATTTCGATGATTGGTAAGAACACGCGATGAGGCGCGGCCCCAAAGCACCGATAAAATCAGCGCATGCAAACGGCGCGACAGGTGTTGGGAGAGCGGGGCGAGCGGATAGCGGAGCATTGGCTGGAGGCCCGTGGCTGGCGAATAATCGATCGCCGGTTTCGGAGCGGACATCGCGACATC
>JBBSFT010000243.1:0-2421 GCA_038254845.1 Gemmatimonadales bacterium
GAGCTTGTGATCGGAACCGTTGTGCGAGCTCCGCCGAACGTACGGGGGCGGTTGACTCCTGATGTGTTTCGCAAACCACTACCCCCCGGGTTTGCGGTCGCCGCGATGAATTTCATAGTCCGGCCCGACGGTGCCGGCTCGAGTGTGTCCACCGAGACGAGAGTTTTCGCCAGCAGCCCATCGGCGAAACGCCACTTCGCGGTCTACTGGAGACTGATCTATCCAGGAAGCGCTCTGATTCGGCGGATGTGGCTACGTGCAATTCGCGAGCGTAGCCAGCGAGAATGAAACCGTGATCGAGCGGCTTATCATTATCGATGGAATCCACGCCGACGATTATTTCGACCCTTATGTCGTGAACGATGTGGCCGGGAAACCAACAATCCGCGATCGCTCGAAATAGCTGCCGCGATTCCGGATTCAATCAAGTCCTTGCCACCTCGGTTCTATGAACACATAGACATGCCAGAGTGTATTGCTTGCAGACACTTTCCTGCTCCCTGAAGGTCAATTTGCGACATCCCGCTCTCATTCTGTTTGCTGCGTTTCTCGCCGCCATCCCCCTCCACTTCGCAAGCGGCCAACAATCGGCTGAATGGCGGACAGATTTCCGGCGCCATACTGTGCCGCTATCGGAGATCGTATCGGGCGGACCGCCCAAGGACGGAATTCCAGCACTCAGTCGCCCGCGGCTTGAAAGCGTGGCATCGGCGGATCGCTGGCTGGCCGCCCGGGAGCCGGTGATGGTTGTCGAGCACGATGGAGTGGCGCGCGGTTACCCTCTGCAAATCCTCATCTGGCACGAGATCGTGAACGACGACCTCGGCAATCTTCCAATCGCCGTGACATTTTGCCCGCTGTGCAATACGGCACTGGTATTCGACCGCCGCCACAAGGGACGAGTCCTCGAATTCGGTACAACCGGGCGGCTCCGTAATTCCGATCTCGTAATGTATGACAAGCTGACGGAGAGCTGGTGGCAGCAAGCAACGGGTGAGGCGATCGTCGGTGCGATGACGGGTGACGCACTCACGCTGGTCGAATCGCAGACAATCGCCTGGTCCGATTTCAAGCGCGCCTACCCCAAAGCCCAGATTCTTTCGAGGCAGACGGGGTACGATCGTCCATATGGAACGAATCCGTACGCGGGTTACGATGCTCCCAGTGGATCCCCGATCGCGGCGTTCTTCAAGTCCAAAACCGACGCCCGATTGCCGGCAATGGAGCGTGTCGTCGCTGTGCGGCTGGAGCGTGAGGCAGTGGCTTACCCGTTCTCGCGGCTGCGGTCCGTGCGTGCCATGAACGATGTGATCGCGCGGCGGCCGATTGCGATCTTCTGGACACCGGGAACCGCGAGCGCACTCGACAAAACCGATTTGGCGAGTGGACGCGATGTCGGCGCCACCGGTGTATTCGACCGCCGGCTAGCGAATCGTACGCTCACATTCGAGCCCGCCGAGGGTGGCGGCTTCCGCGACCGCGAGACTGGGTCGCGCTGGGACCTTTTTGGGAACGGCCTCACCGGGCCACTTCGCGGCCAGCGATTGGTGCGGATTCCGTACGGGGATTTCTTCTGGTTCGCGTGGGCGGTATTCCGGCCCGACACTCGCATTGGGCGATAGTCTTGTCACTCGCAGTCGCGACTGCTCTTCACGCCACCGACTCAGGAGCCGGCTTCCTGCATCTTGCCCGATAGACGGGGCAGGCGTATATCCCTGCCAATGTCCTTCATACGCTACCTGAGCAAGGATGAGCTGCCGGAGTCAGACCGAGTGCCGGACCCTGACAACATTCTTCAGATTCACGGCGTGCATCCGGCCGTCATGCATCAGCACTACGCGCTTTACCGGGAACTCATGCACGGACCGGGTTCTCTCTCTCGCTGGCAGCGTGAGCTGCTCGGGGTGCGGGTGTCCGCACTGAACGGATGCCGCTATTGACTGGCCCATCACGGAGCGGGTCTCCGTCGGATTGGGGGAGAGCATAGAGATACAGCGGCGGTGGAGCGAGTTATCGCCTCGCTTCAGGATCGGAGTCTCAATGTTGCCGAGTTCGATGGCGCCGAAGCAGCTCTCCTTGCCTACGCCGACCGGCTGACGCTCGATCCGGCATCGGTGAGCCTCGCCGACGTCGAAGCCTTGCGTGACGCGGGATTCGACGACCGCGCGATACACGATGCCTGCGCCATCGTGAGCTATTTCGCTTTTGTGAATCGCATTGCCGACGGACTGGGTGTGGAGCTCGAATCCACGAGGCCGACTGAAGCATGAAAAACGCGGATTAGTCAACCTGACATAGCGGCTCGATTTGTTGCGCCATTCACAAAACGCCGCATATTCCTTGCGGGACTCCTCAGCCGCGAACGGGACGCGCTTTCGCAGTTGAATAACCCACAACTGCTCGCGCCGACAAATAACAACC
>JBBSFT010000244.1:0-2328 GCA_038254845.1 Gemmatimonadales bacterium
AAGGACGCAATGCTCGCAGCGGTCGATGCCGACACTGCGGCATTCGACGGTTTGCTCGAGGCGATGCGCATGCCGAAGGGGACATCGGAAGAGCAGGCAGCCCGCGATGCAGCACTCGCGGACGCCACGGTGCTTGCCACCGAGGTGCCGCTGAGCGTACTGGAGAAGTGTGCGGAGATCATCGCGTTGTGCCGGGAAGTGGGCTCCATCGGCCTGCAGGCATCACTCTCCGATGCCGGCGTCGGCGCGCAGGCCGCTCGTGCCGCGGCGGCTGGTGCGTATCAGAATGTCTGCATCAATCTGGCGGGATTGACCGACGGGAAACGGCGCGCGTCTCTGCTGTCGCGCGCGGACAAAGCGTGGGTCGAATCGCAGCGGGAGCACGTGGAGGCGGAGCGCGAGATTCTGGTGAAGTTGCGGGAGGCGGTGAGCGGGATTTCGCCCTGAGGCGGGGCACGCTTGAGCGCCGTGGAAGCGGTGATGACAAACCCTCCATCGAGAGTCCCTCTCCCCGCGGAGATCGTCTCAGAACACGGTTCGAATGATCGTCAATGGGGCGAGAGGCTCGGTTGGATCGAACATAAATCGGGGTTAGGCAGTAAAGGCGGGGGCAGTGCGAAGATCGAATGAGCGCCGGCTCCCCTTTTCAGGCAGTCAAGGCGGCCGCATTCAAGGGCAGAGCGACGGTGGACAGCTCGTGTTTCCAACGTTTGAAGAGCGTCTTGAGGTTGTAGGCGAGGCAGACCCAAGTCCACTCGGCCGCAGCGTTTTGCTTTCCGTCGGCACGAAAGCGGATAAAACCGCCGAGGGTTTTGATGACTGCAAAGGGTCGTTCCCCGATGACCGAGCGTTTCTTCAGATTGGCGATCCCCTCGGCGGAGCGGCGCTTGGCTCGGTGGCGATCGATGATTTCGTGATGTTGAGTTCTTTCGATGGTGCGACCACTTGCGCTGTTGGTGCATTGGGCCGCGACAGGACACGACGCAGTGACCGGGCAGCGATAGATCTCGACGGTGCGACCGTGGCCCTTGTTCTTGTTTCCTGCTGAGGCGAGCTGCTGTCCACGTGGACACGTGTACACGTTCTGTTGGGCGTCATAGGAGAAGCGGCTGCCGTGATACGGGTCGTCTGGGTGCGATTCGGCGTCGGCTGGGCCAGCAGCGAGTGTGACCGAGCGATTCAGCCGGTCAGCCTCCACCAGGGTTTGTTCGGTGTTGTAGCCTCCGTCGGTCACCGTCTCGGCCGCGGCAACTCCGAGGTTCGCTTCAACCATATCGATCATGGGCATGAGTTGTCCCTGATCGAAAGGCTCGTTGACAAGGTCTTCCGCCACGATGATGGTCTCTTTGGCATCAGCGACCATCTGCCCGTTGTAGGCCATGCGGATTCCATGGCCAGTTTTCATGAGCCTGGCCTCAGGATCGTGAGAGTTCAGATCGTCCACACCATGGGCGTCGAGCACCTGGAGTTTTTCTTCGATCGTTCTGCGAAGCTGCTTCTTCTCAGTGAGTTTCTCCGGAAGCCTGTAGCCCTCGTCGGCACCTTGCTGGAACGATTCGATGTCCGACTCGAGCTGGGTGATCTCTTGATCGATTCGAGTCAGGAGCTTGTCGAGTTTCCTGCGGCTCCACACCGTGCGCGTCGAAGCTCTGGCTTGGATCTTGGTCCCATCGACGGCATGCAGCACCATGCCCACCATTCCTGCATCGACAGCAAGCTCGACCGAACTGCGAAACAATGCTCGGATCTGGTTGCGATTCGCTCTCCAGAAGCGCCACAGCGTGTTGTGATCCGGCGCATTCATCCCCGTCAGCCACAGCAGACCCACATGATTGCGGCAGGCCGCTTCAAGCTTTCGCACAGTTGTAATCCGATGCATGTACCCGTAGATCCAAACCCGAAGCAGCAGTGCCCCTGCGTAAGGAGGACGACCCGTGTAGTCACCGTCCTTCCAATCCAAGGTCACATCGACGAGCGCGTACTCGGCGAACTCTCGAATGAAGCGGGCTGGATGGTCTTCGGGGATGAAGTCCTCAAGAGCCAGAGGAAACAGAAAGGTCTTGCCGTAGTCAGCGTCGATCGGTTTCATGTATCTCACCCACAGGTAATGATGTAATTCTATAATTATACCATCAATCTGCTTTTGAGACAATCTCCGCCGGGAGAGGGCTCTGAAACTCGGAGCTGCGCGAGGGTCGAAAAGGCGGCAAACGGCTGGCTCTGAGACTCGGAGCTGCGCGAAGGTTGAAAGCTAACGACTTGCGCTGAACGCCGTTTCAGCGCCCTCTCCCGGCGGGAGAGGGTCCGCGAAGCGGGGGTGAGGGGTCC
>JBBSFT010000245.1:0-2256 GCA_038254845.1 Gemmatimonadales bacterium
GACATGATCGCGGTCAACGAATCGGCGAACACCGAATTCGGATCGGCGCCGCGGTTCGCGAGAAACGGCCCAACCTGCGCCTTGAATGCCGCGAATGCCACGGTGTCGAGTCGCGGCGCCGTGAAGTCGAGATAAATCAACTGAAACATTGTCTCGAGATCCTTCGGCGAGCCCGACCCGGAGAGGCGCTCGGTTGTCTCAGTGATGCTTGGAGAAACACGAACAGCCTTGCCACTCAGCTTCTTGTTGAGGTCGATGAAATTGAACGATCCGATTCCGCCGAGCCCAACGACCTGTGACGCGAGAGCAGCGGACATGTAGTCCTTGTCTTCCGCCAGCGAGGTGCCACCAGGGCTGTACGCAGACAGCACGACTTCGTCCGCCTTGAAGTCTGTCGGCTTGATAATGACGCGGGCGCCGTTCGACAACTTCCATTCCACTCCGCCGATACCCGGAATCGGCTTCGACGAAACGATGTGGCCGGCGGCCGGCGGAGTCGGAATCAACGCATCGTTCGAGAGCGTCTCGGTCCATGCCGCGATCTGCGCGTTGTTGGCGCGCGTGAATGCCGCCAGAATGCCGTCTCGTGTCGGCAACGCAATGCCGGTTTTGACCGGCGCCATCGCAATGATCACGCGGTTCTCGTCAGTGATCCACTTGCGCGCCATCTGATTCACGTCTGCGAGAGTAATCGTCGGTGCGAGCTCCTGGGCGATCCTGTATTCGTACTCGATACCGGGAATCGCTTCTCCGTGCAGATAGTTACCGATGTATTCCTGGACGAACGAACCCGACTGCGTCTTGTCGCGCTCGGCGTAACTCCGCTCGTACGACCGGAGAAGATTCTGGCGTGCGCGATCGAGCTCTGACTGAAGAAATCCGAACTGGTCAACACGCCTCGCTTCCTTGATCAGAGCTTCAGTGCCTGCTTCAATGCCACCATCCTTCACGTTCGCTTCGAGTGTAAATGCCTCGGTGCTCCGCGCAAAGAAGGCATCTTTCGATGCGCCCGCCGCGAGGAAAGGAGCATCGGGCTTCTGCGTGATTTCGGTGAAGCGCTCATTCAACATCTGGAGATAGAGTCGCTCGATGAGGTCGCGCCGGTAGTCACCAACAGTATGCGTCGCCTCGGCCGGCATCTTGTAGATGAGATTGACGTTCGAGCTTGTCGCTTCCTTGTCGCTCGCGATGGCCACGAGCGGCAGCTTGTTTCCGGGGACGTCGTAGACCGGGCGATGGGGCGCAGTCGCCTTTGCGGCAGGAATGCTCGAGAAGTGAGTGCGGATCTGCGCCTCGATCGCCTTCGGATCGAAATCGCCAACGGCGATCACAGCCATGAGGTCCGGACGATACCAGCTCGAGTAAAATGCGCGAAGCTTGGCTGGCGTTGCGGCCATGATGCTCTGCTCCGTGCCGATCGGCAGACGCTCGGCGTATCGCGAGCCCTTGAACGCCACAGGCAGCCATTGCTGCAGCATTCTTTCGCCAGCTCCGCGGCCACCTCGCCACTCTTCACGAACAACGCCGCGCTCATTGGCGACTTCGGTTGGATCGAGAGTCTGGCCGTGGGCCCAGTCCTCGAGGATAGTGAAGGCCTGGTTGACGATGCGTGCCGTATCGGTTGGAATCGGAAGAATGTAGACGGTTTCATCGAAGCCCGTATAGGCATTGAGGTCGGCGCCAAAGCGAACGCCGATCGACTCGAGGTACTTGATGAGGTCGTTCTTCGCGAAGTGCGTCGTGCCGTTGAAGGCAGTGTGCTCGAGCATGTGCGCCATGCCGAGCTGATCTGGCGACTCGAGCACGGAGCCGGCGTTGACAACGAGTCGCAGCTCAGCACGCTTTTCGGGCTTTGCATTCTGACGGATGTAATAGTGGATTCCGTTCGGAAGCACGCCGACGCGAAGTTTGGGGTCGACAGGAAGTGTCGTCGCCAGCGGGGTGACGGCCATCGGGTGGTTGGCTGCCGGAATTTGGGCGGCAAGCGACGTCGAGGCCAGAAGAACGAGGGTGGTAAAGGCTCGCAGAGACATGGATGTTGGGTAAAAGAGGCGGCCGCCTTGGGCTGCGGCCGCGAAACATATTTTTTAGTATCGAATTATACAGTCTTTCGGTCGCAAGCGGTCCAGCGCAAAAGTTAGCGTTTTGTTGCGTTCCGGCGGCTCAGGGGGTGCGCTTCTCGACTGCAATCGTGTAGTGGCCCGCGAGTGCCGCGATCGCGCCAATCGCCACCCACAGAGGGATCAGGACAACCGA
>JBBSFT010000246.1:0-2236 GCA_038254845.1 Gemmatimonadales bacterium
AGAGCATCAGCCGGAACGACCTTGTAGATCATTCCGATTTCCGCGGCGCGCCGAGCGGTGATTTTGTCGCCGAGCATCATGAGTGCGGTTGCGAGAGGCATGCCGATGGCTCGTGGCAGGAAGAACGTCCCGCCACTGTCCGGAACGAGGCCGATTTTCGAGAACGACTGGATGAAGCTCGCCGCTTCCGACGCAATGACGATGTCGCAGGCGAGTGCGAGATTGGCGCCCGCTCCGGCCGCAACGCCATTCACTGCGCAGACAATGGGTTTTTCGATTTTCCGGATGAGATCGATGAGTGGATTGTATGTTTGCCGCACCGCCGCACCGAGATCGAGCTTACCCTCGACGGCGGCGGGAACGTCGGACAGATCCTGGCCGGCGCAGAAGCCGCGTCCGGCGCCGGTCAGAAGAATCGCGCGAACAGCCTTGTCACCCCTCGCTGCGCTCAGTGCATCGCGAAGCTCGCGGGACATCGAACGCGTAAAGCTGTTGAGAACTTCGGGGCGGTTGAGCGTGATTTTCTCAACACCGCCCAGGCGCTCGACCGTGATCAATTCATACGACACCGACTCTCCGGGATAATTCTCGTAGAATATACTGGCTGACAGCACTGCTTCAGCATCGCTACGGCTGTTGGTCATCGCGACCCCCGCCTGCGGCTGACCGCCCAGACGCCACCGATGCCGATGATGACTGAGAGCACGGAGATCAACAGCCCTTCCCACCCGTAGATCGGCCGTCTGTTACTCAGCATGCTGATTGGCTGTCCGCTGCGGAATGCCGAAAGCGCAATCGGAAAGAGTACAATGCCGAAGACGATGAAGACGATCGAGATCGTGATTACCCGCCGGTTTGTCCCCGGAGCAAAGCCCGGATCAATTTCGTTTGCCATCGGTCGCGCTCCGATTCGCTAGAAGATGAGATTGGCGGCGGCGTGAAGGCTTCGCATGCCGAAGGTCCGTCGCGCGACGAGCATGGCGGCAGCTCCCACGAGGGCCAGCGGAGCAACAACTGAGATAGCGTGTGGGTCCATTCGAGGTGTGTCGGAACATTCCGTTGTGACCGCCGAAGAATATGCATTCCGCCGGCGCTTGCGGGGCTTCGTCAACCGGCTATTATGCAACCAGGAGATTGCATAATGACAAACTGCATCGAGAAGCACTACGCCATCGATCCCGACAAGGATTACTCGGCGGAGCCGCGGACGGTCATCGAATTTCGTCTTGCAGAGGTGGCCGGCGGGACGCTCGTCACCGTGACCGAGTGCGGCTTCGACAACATTCCCGCGGAGCGACGGGAAGAAGCGTTTCGCATGGACGAGAAGGGATGGGCGCAGCAGCTCAAGAACATCGAGGGACATGTTGCGTCGGACCCGTAAAACGGCTTCGGCGCGCCCGCCGTATTCGTCGATCTTCGCCGCGCTCGGCGACGACACTCGACTTGCCATCGTATCGGAGTTGTCGCATGGCGAGCGCAAGTCGATCGCCGAGCTCACGGCGGGAACGCGGCTCACTCGCCAGGGGGTAACGAAGCACCTGCGCGTTCTGTCGAAAGCGCGTATCGTCCACAGCGCCAAATCGGGCAGAGAAAATCTCTTTCACCTCGACCCGCAGCCAATTAAAGAGGTAAGACAATACGCGGATGTCGTGTCGGAGCATTGGGATAACGCGCTCGCGCGCTTGAAGGAGCTGGTCGAGAGCTAGTGGGCCGTTTGTCTCGCGTCGTCGAGCACTCCTCGAGCAGGTTCGTCATCATCGAGTCTTTCTCCGCTGGACATTGGGTTGCGAGTTGCTCAAGGTGTATCACCCACATCCGCAAACGGTGACTTAATTTCCGGAGTGACTAAAAACGCCTACATAATTGATGGAGTGCGAACGCCGGTCGGCAGCTTTGGCGGCTCGCTCGCTCCCGTTCGCGCAGACGATCTCGCCGCGCACACAATCGCCGAGCTGATGCGGCGTCATCCCGAGATTCCGGCGGACGAGATTGCCGATGTGGTCCTCGGCTGCGCCAATCAGGCTGGCGAAGACAACCGCAACGTGGCGCGGATGGCCCTGTTGCTGGCGGGACTGCCCACCTCTGTTCCGGGTGAGACGGTTAACCGCCTGTGCGCCTCGGGCATGAACGCGGTTGTCAATGCCGCGCGGGGAATCGCGAATGGCGATGGCGATCTCTACATCGCCGGCGGTGTCGAGCACATGACCCGCGCGC
The DNA here is from genome assembly GCA_038254845.1 of Gemmatimonadales bacterium. Classification (GTDB taxonomy): domain Bacteria; phylum Gemmatimonadota; class Gemmatimonadetes; order Gemmatimonadales; family Gemmatimonadaceae; genus UBA4720. The sequence goes on from JBBSFT010000246.1 coordinate 2,215, forward strand.
CGTACGCGATGTCGAAGTCTGC
>JBBSFT010000247.1:0-2224 GCA_038254845.1 Gemmatimonadales bacterium
TCGAGCCCACGCTGCGCCACGAGAATTTTCCAGCCGTCCGGAAGTGGCCTCACGACATAGATGTCAACGACTCCGGCGACAACAGCGGTCACCGATTCCGAAGGCTCGATCACCGACACCGCGTCATTCGGTTGCTCATTCGTGGAATCATAGCGCGTCACCGCGTCGGCGGCATTGTCGAACAAGTGCCACAAGCCGACCGGCCGCTCGTGACGGTCAGTAACCGGCATCACCTGGTCGAGTACGCGAAGAAGCTCGTCACCGCTGGTTTTCCCTGCTTCCAGCTGGGCGACTGCACATTCCCACAGCGACCGCGATCCGGCTCGGCGAGCGATATCCGCCAATCCGTCGGCCGACGTGCCAAGTGCGATCGCACGCTCGAGCGCCCCGTCGATCACAACGATCTCGGCGAGCGCGATGCGCCCGCGATACCCGATCATGCCGCATGCCTCGCAACCGAGAGGCGTGTACACCATGACATTTTCAGCAACACTCGGTCGCAACTGGTCCGGAGCCCCGTTGTTGGCGACGATTCGACAGTCGGTGCACAGAGATCTGATGAGTCTCTGCGCGACAATTCCCTTCACCGCCGCAGCAAGCTTGACGCTCTCGACTCCGAGGTCGGCGAGCCGCGCAATGGAGCTGCAGGCATCATTCGTGTGCAGCGTCGCGAATACGAGATGGCCGGTGAGCGCCGCCTGAACGGCAATTGCCGCGGTCTCGCGGTCGCGGATCTCTCCAATCAACACGACGTCCGGGTCCTGCCGCAGTATCGACCTCAACGCCGCCGCAAACGTGAGACCGGCTTTGTCGTTGATCTGCACCTGAACGATGCCGGGGATTCGATATTCCACCGGATCTTCGACGGTGATGATATTCAACCCCCGTTGCTGCATCTGCCTCAACACCGCGTACAGCGTCGTAGTCTTACCCGAACACGTCGGCCCGGTGACGAGCACCAGGCCTTCGCGAATCTCGAGCAGTTTCGCTATTCCCGCCTCGTCACCCGCATCGAGGCCGAGCGATACCAGTGATCGGAGTGTTGTGCGCGTGTCGAGAATCCGCACGACGACCTTCTCTCCATGCGATGCAGGAAGCGTCGACACTCTGAGATCGATCCGCGACCCGGCAACCGACACCGACGCATGGCCTCCCTGAGGACGGAGCCGGTCGGCGATATCGAGCTTCGCCATGATCTTGATCCGAGAAACGAGAGGAACTCCAACCGCCTTTGGCAGGAGAGCAACATTGCGAAGCAGCCCGTCGATGCGGTGGCGCACGGCAATACCGTGTTCTTCCGGCTCCAGATGGATATCGCTGGCGCGCGCCTCGATTCCATCGGCAACCAGTCTATCGACAAGCGAGACGACCGATTCTCCGGTGAAGCGGCCGCTGTCATGATTCTCGATTTCTACACTCCGTACCGGCGCGCCTTCGTAGACGGCCGAAATCCGCTCGGCTATCCTGAGCGGTGACGCGAGCGACATGCGAACGGAACGGCCGCACACAAAGGCAATGGTGCGCTCACAATCGAGATCGTACGGGTTCGATGTCGCGATGTCGATCGAGCTTGCCGTCGTCACAAGCGGCAGAACCTGATATTTGCGAACGATTCGTTCCGGCAGCAGGCTCTTCGCCGCAGCGGTCACGTCGAGTGACCGCGCGATACCGAGCCGCGTGCGCCTGGCGAGCGCGTTGAGAAGGTCGTCATCCGACACAAGCCTCAATCGAATCGCGGTACGCCACAAGCTTGCATCTTCACCAACTGCTTCCGCTGCCTCGGCGACTTCATCCGGCGAGACAAGCTCGCCGAGGATGGGGAGAAGCCATTCGTCCGTGGGTGCGTGCGGGGGCGACGTCATTCGGCGCAGGTGGTCACGACGCAAGATCGTGGGCCGGCTTCCCAGAAACGTCAGCGATCGATTGCCACCGACACCAATTGTCCGATTGATCGCTGGGCTAGAGAATTCTCCAAAGGTCCCGCGTGACATCAGCCGAGAAGGTCCACCTTCCGTCGCGCAGTCCGCGCGCGACGTCAATGCGGATCAGGTCGAACAACCACGCCGCTCCCAGACCCACCGAGGGATGCCAGCCGCCGCGCTCGGCGAATGCCGCATCGCGCTCGCGAACATCGAACGGCCGTTTGATCCAGAGTCCATTCACAAACGGAGCAAGCGTGATGGTGGCGGGCGTTCTTCCGTAGCGTCCAAGCGGAAACGAAACA
>JBBSFT010000248.1:0-2118 GCA_038254845.1 Gemmatimonadales bacterium
AACGTCAGGGGGGAGCGAATCGAGGATCTTCCCGCCAAACGGAATCGTCTGCTTGATGCTCTTCGGCGCGAGGGCGATCTCGGGACCGTTGAAGATCCCCGCCGGCAACGGCTTGTTGATCTCGTAGCAGCAGATCTCCCAACGGCCGCGAATGATTCCGCGCGCGGGATAATCGAGCCATGTACCCGTTCGCCGGATCTCGATCTCCTGCCGCCGAGGCAACCAGAACCTTCCCTCGATGAGGCCGTTCTCGAGAACGACGCTCACATCTTCGAGATCCTTGTCCTTGAGCGCTGATCGCGTGAAGCTGAAGGCCATGCGGACGACTTCGCCGCTCTCCTTGTCGATGAAGACGGCGCCGACCGCGCGCGGTTGGCGGTCATTTTTCGGGCGCACACGCACCTCGTACACTTCGAGTGTCCGAGGGCCAAGCCGAATCTGGAGCGAGTCGCGAATCGCGTAGTCGTACTGCTCGAGCCCGGCCGCCGACAAGGGGTGCGGCACGTCCTGAACTTCATCGCCGTCACCAAGACGGATGATGCTCGGGAAGTTGTTCTGAATGATCCCGAGATGGTCCCGATGATAGTTGATGTCCGTCGGAAGCAGCAGCGTATCGCGCCGGCCGGCGATCAACTGCTTGCTCAGGTTGGGCGCCTGCCAATAAACTTCCAGCGCGAGCTCGTCAGCCTTGACGATCTTTGGCGGCTCGGTGAACCCTTCGCCCACCTGTGCAAGAAATGTCAGATATCCGTGGGCGGCCGCATGATAGCCGGCGAGCGCAGTGTCAGCGATCTGGCGGGCGCGCCGCTCGGTTGCCTGTTCGACGAGAGCACGCGAGCGGGGGTCATTCCACTCCTGCGCCGCGGCTCGGGACGGCGTTACCATGAGGCCCGAGATACAGCCGACGATTGCCCACGTTAATGACTCTCGCTTCATCAGCGAAAGTTATGTAATGGAAACTCCCGGGCAATTGACATCGCGAGCGAATTGCAATCTTTCCGGGACGTGGCAGTGATCTCGACTTTTGCCCGATTCACCGAGCTTGCGCGTGCAACACGGTCGGCGCACTCAGTTGCGGTGCCCGTGTGGAGCGAGATTCTGCTCGATACCGATACGCCGTTATCAGCGTATTCGAAGTTGCGTCGTGGACCGTTCGGATTTCTGCTTGAATCCGCTCCGGCCGGCGGGGACACGTGGGCGCGATACACATTCCTTGGCACAGAGCCTCGCAGTGCGTGGAGGCTGACGGACGGCGTCGTCCAGGACTGGACACCAGCCGCCGGATGGCACGGCGACCGAACCCCGGCGGATCCACTCGCGGATCTCGATCTGCATCTGTCGAGGGCGGAGGCAGTCGAAGCCCCCGAGCTCGGTCCCTTCTGGTCAGGCGCAGTTGGCTATTTCGGATACGACGTCGTCCGGCTTATCGAGAAGCTTGTCGATTCGCCGCCCCGGACCTCGACGATTGCGGATGCCCTGTTCGTATTTACCCGGGCGATGGTGATCATCGACAACCTGCGCGGACGGGCGAGAATCGTGGTCGGAGTCGAAGTACCGGGCATCACCGCAACCGACGATGAATTGCGAATGCTGTATGACCGGGCAGCAGCGGAGATCGCCGACATCGAGCGGCGACTCAGTGCGCGCGATTCGCTACCCGCATTGAGTCTCGACGCCTCGGCGCCGGTGGCAACAGGCAAGTCGAGTATCGAGCGAGACGAGTTCATGGCTGCGGTCGAGACGATTCGTGAATACATCCGCGCCGGCGACTGCTTCCAGGCGCTACTCGCTCGCCGCATTGAGCTGCCCTGCGATTTCGACCCGACATCGCTCTACCGCGCGTTACGTGCCCTCAATCCGTCACCGTATATGTATCATCTGGTGCTGGACGGAACCGAGATTGTCGGAAGCTCTCCCGAGTTGCTGGTGCGACTCGAGAATGGTCGCGTGACGCTTCGTCCGATCGCCGGTACACGGCCGCGCGGGGAGACACCCGAGCGCGACGAGCAACTTGCTGCCGAGCTTCTCGCCGATCCAAAGGAACGCGCCGAACATGTCATGCTCGTCGACCTCGGCCGAAACGACATCGGGCGTGTTGCTCGATACGGAACAGTCGAA
>JBBSFT010000249.1:0-2092 GCA_038254845.1 Gemmatimonadales bacterium
AAGCGGGTGCGAATGTCGTGCTGCTCGAAGCCGGTGGATCCTGGTTTGCGTCGAAGGACTCGAAGATGCTCGTGCCCAATTACGCATCGCCGCGACGCGGAGCTTCGACGAAGACACGCCCCTTTGGTGAATTCGACGCGTGCGACGGCGGCTGGGAGATCGAAGGCGAGCCGTACACCGTGGCAGACGGATCCCGATTCCTGTGGTGGCGCGCGCGCATGCTCGGAGGCAGAACAAATCACTGGGGCCGCATCTCGCTCCGCTTCGGCCCTGACGATTTCCGCCGCAAGTCGCTCGATGGCCTGGGTGACGACTGGCCCATCAGCTACGAAGACGTTGCTCCGTATTACGATCGCATCGACCAGCTCATCGGCATTCACGGAAGCCGCGAGGGCTTTCACAACGAGCCCGACGGCCTGTTCCAGCCGCCGCCTGCGCCGCGCTGTTACGAGCTGCTCGTCAAAAAGGCGAGCGACAAACTGAACGTCACGTGCATTCCCGCGCGACGATCCGTCATCACGAAGCCGATCAACGGACGTCAGGCATGTCACTATTGCGGTCAGTGCAACCGCGGCTGCATGACGCGTTCAAATTTCTCGAGCCCCGACGTTCTCATCGCGCCCGCGCTCGCGACGGGCCGGTTGACACTGCTCACGAACGCGATGGTTCGTGAGGTAATGGTCGGACCGGATGGCCTCGCCACCGGCGTGTCGTACGTCCACAAGACGACGGGGCAGGAAACACAAATTCGCTCGCGAGTTGTCGTGCTGGCGGCGAGCGCTCTCGAATCGTCGCGGATTCTGTTGAATTCGCGCACCTCCGGATTCCCGAAAGGCCTCGCGAACTCGAGTGGCATGCTCGGCAAATACATCACCGACACGACCGGCTCGGACGTCGTCGGCTACATCCCCGCGATGGAAAATCATGCTGGGCACAATGAAGACGGCGCCGGCGACATGCACGTCTACATGCCGTGGTGGCTCAACAACAGGAAGCTCGACTTTCCGCGCGGATATCACATCGAAGTCTGGGGAGGCGTTCGCGCTCCCGGCGCCGGCTTCATGGGCGGCATTCAGCGCTACCCGTCGGGCGGCGGTTATGGGCAGAAGCTGAAGGAAGATTATCGCCGGTACTATGGGGCCACGATCGGGTTCTCGGGCCGCGGCGAGATGATCCCGAATGACGACAGCTACTGCGAGATCGATCCGAACGTCGTGGATCGATATGGCATTCCCGTGCTGCGCTTTCACTGGAAATGGAGCGATCACGAGCTGAATCAGGTGCGTCACATGCACCAGACATTCCGGGCTCTCATTGGCGAAATGGGCGGCACCGTCTTCAGTCCGATGCCGACAAAGGAACAGGATTACAACATCGCCACCGGCGGGCAGATCATTCACGAGCTCGGTGGCACGCGAATGGGGCACGATCCGAAAACCTCCATCGTGTCGGGCAATTGCCAGGCGCATGACGTGAAGAATCTCTTCGTCGCCGATGGCGGGCCGTTCGTGTCGCAGGCCGACAAGAATCCGACATGGACGATTCTTGCGCTCGCCTGGAGAACTTCCGATTTCATCACCGAACAGATGAAGCAGAGGGCCCTATGAGCGACGACACCAGGAGGAGCGGCATCGCGCGTCGCGACGCGATCAAGGCTCTTTCGCTTCTCTCGTTCGCCGCGGCATGGGATTTCTCTTCCCCGCAGCTCGCGCGGGCAGCCACCGTTTTCTCGGCCGAGGCACCGCCTGCGCCCTATGCTCCAAAATTCTTTACTCCGAGTGAGTGGAAGACGGTGCGGATGCTCGTTGACTACATTATTCCGGCCGATTCGCGCTCGGGTTCAGCAACCGACGCTAAAGTTCCGGAGTACATGGACTTTCTCCTGTCCGACAAAGAGGCGTCCGAAAGCAGTAAGGTCGCGATGCGCGGCGGGCTCGGCTGGATCGACTTCACCTCGGTCGAGCGGTTCGGCACAACGTGGGCGAAATCGACCGACGCTCAACGCCGCCAGGTTCTCGACGACATTGCGTGGCCCGCGAAGGCAAAACCCGGGAACAGTCACGGAGTCACGTTCTTCAACCGGTTCCGCGAT
>JBBSFT010000250.1:0-2048 GCA_038254845.1 Gemmatimonadales bacterium
GCCAACGTACGCGACAATGTGCAGAAGCGAAGCGGGGACGATGTCGTTCTCGCCAAAACCCCACACATCGCGTTGAAGGTCGACGCAGTCATCGCAATCCTTGAGCGACTCGAGTGCGCGGATGTGCACAGCCCGAGACGCATCGCGCGGAAAGGCGCTGTCGCCTGAACGCTCCGGCGTCCGGGACGCCTGCGGCAATGCGTCCCGGCTGGGCAACGCTGTCACTGTGCGGCGGTCGTCACTATGCGCCAGCCATTGAGCGATTCACTATATGCTCCCCGGAGGTGCTGTGGCGCTTTTCCTGCGCGCACGCCACATATAGAAGGCAGGTGTTCCAATGAGCACCGCTGAGAGGCCAACCGCGCCGCGAAGCGGCTGGGCGACAAGTGTGCTCAGTACCAGTGCGCCCGCCGACGCAACGAAGAGCACCGGCGTTACGGGATATCCTGGTGTGCGAAAGGGACGGATCGCATCGGGTTGCCGGCGACGATAGACAAACACGGCCATTGCGCCAAGCCCGTAGAAAATCCATCCGGCAAATACGACATAGGTGAGGAGCTGCTCAAACGTTCCCGTCAATGCGAGAACCGCTGACCACACGGCGAGGGCAATGACCGCGAACGCCGGTGTACCAAATCGCGGGTGTATGTTCGCGAGCCGCTGAAAGAAGACGCCGTCCCTCGCCATCGAGAAGTACATGCGTGGCGTAGTCAGCATGATCCCGTTCGCCGCGCTGAAAATGGATATCAGCACGAGTGCGCTAAGCAGGTTGCCGGACGTTGGTCCCAGCACCGCGCGAATTGCATCGGCAGCGATGTGATCGCTGTGTGATGCGGTCACTGGACCGAGCGCCGCGATGTAGCCGAAGTTCGCGAGCAGGTAAAGCACGATGAGCACGAACGTCGCAACTGTAATCGCCCGCGGAAAAGTTTTTTGCGGGTCGCGCGTCTCACCGGCGGAAAACGTGACGTACTGCCAGCCCTCGTACGCCCACAAGACAGCGATCATTGCCACGCCGATGCCGGGCAACAGTGAGATCAAAGACACAGGCTCGATAGCTGATGGGACGCTTTGCCCACCGTGGCCAAGCGCGATCATCGCCACGCTCAGTGCGACAAGGCCCAGCACTTTAGCGCCTGTCGTCCAATTCTGCATTGTCGCGCTGCGCCGCGTACCAATCACGTTCACGACCGTGATGACGAGGATCATGAGCAGCGAAACCGCTTTCGCGGCTGCAGGACTAAGCGAGACGATCTGTCCGAGGTAGCCGGTAAAGGCGACAGCGAGTGTCGCAATCGATCCGCTCGAGATCACGAAGAAGCTGGCCCAGCCATAGAGAAAAGCCGGCAGCTCGCCGAATGCGTCGCGGATGTAAGTGTACAGTCCACCGGCGTCCGGCTTCATCCCGCCCAGCTCTGCGTACGTGAATGCGCCGAGCAGTGACAACACGCCCGCGACTAACCAGATAGTCAACGCGAGACCCACCCTGCCCTGTGTCTGGCGAAGAACAACGCCAGGGACGAGGAAAATCCCGGAACCGATCACCGCTCCAAGCGTGATCATCATGAGATCGGTGAATCCGAGGGTGCGGCGAAGATCTCCTGGTGCCTCCGTCATCGTCGGGCCTCGAGCAAAGCGGCAGAAGCCACGCGCGCCGACTCCGCGAGCACTTCGGCTCCGACCGCGATCGCCTCTTCGGCAACATCAAACTCCGGCGAGTGCGCGGGAATGAAGTCTTGCCCTTCCAGCCGCGCACCAATGCGGAGAAAACACCCGCGGATCGTTTCCAGATACGAGGCGAAATCTTCCGCTGCCATGTTCGTAATGCCGAGGGGTACGACCGCGTCCTGTCCCAGCACAGTGGCTGCCGCTTCGACAGCCCAGCTCGCTGCGTCAGTACTATTGATGACGGGCGACACGCCGTCATCGATATCAATGCGGGCATGAAGGCCGTACGCATCCGCGGTATGCTGCGCTATCGTGCGAAGACTATTCTGCATTGTCCGTCGCGTTTCGACGTCGGCAGCGCGCAGAGTGCCTCGCAGCAC
>JBBSFT010000251.1:0-1956 GCA_038254845.1 Gemmatimonadales bacterium
ACACACGGTCAAGGGCAGACCCATACATAGAAATACCCAGCGACCGGCCGCCGGCTACAAAACTTCGCTTTCGGCTTTGTGCCTGGCACACAGCGGACAGCGCAGTTTTTAGCCAAATGCTGGTAGCTGGGTAGTTCCGAGTATGGGTCTGCCGTTCCGCTTCTCGTGTCCGGTCAGAGCTTCGTGGAAGTAGCGAGTGAAGCTCAGCGCGCCGCGCCCGCGCTGAACATGTCGATCTGGGGCGGTTTCTGCGGCAACCCGAGCATCTGCATCACGCATGGAATCCACCCGTCGCGATCAGTTGCGTCGAGCTGTATCACGTCAACGCCAAACGCCTCGACGAGATCATTGATCACCGCGTCGATTTCCATCTGAAAGCTGCGGCTCACCGCCCGCGTTCCGTCGAATAAAGGAACATCGAGCACCGGGACCTTGAACAGCGCGTTGTAACTCTGCGTCCACGTGTCCACGAGCGCATCCAGATCGGGACGGCGGCCGCCACGCGCCACGAGGTAGGCATAATTGTCGAGCACCGAGCGATCGCAGATCACGACCTCGTAACTCGCGGCGGCAGCCAGCTCCTCGGCCATCTGCGTATGCAGAATCCACGACTGAGCGTCGGGAGTCGTGCCCTCGTTGATCGGCAGCGGACACCGCCGCGCCACTTCCTTTACCAGCTCAACGCCCAGATCGAGACGCTTGAGCTGCGCCGCCAGGTCGAAACAGAGTGTCGTCTTCCCCACCCCGTGCGTGCCCACAAACGCGATCTTGAGGCGCCGTCGTCCAAGCGTGTCAACCGGAATCATTTCGCGTCCAATCGTCATCACAACTGACGTTAACGGTCGAAGCGGAACGGTGACAGGTCGAAGCGCGTCTCACCGGTCACGAGAAGATCGGATTGCAGCTCGCCGATGGCACTCGAGAACTTGAATCCGTGCCCCGAGCACGGGCTCGAGATCAGCACCTGCGGATACGCCGGATGAAAATCGATGAGAAAATCGCGATCGGACGTATTGGTGAAGACACACGTCGCGCTCGATCGCACGGGAGCCGCAGCCAACTCCGGAAGCACTGGCCGAAGCGCCGTCCGCAACGGCTCAACCTCATCATCGCTCACGTCACGCCTGATCTCGGCGGGATGCCTCACGACCTCGCCGCCGTGCATCACCGACGCCCTCACGCCCTTCGCGAGCCGCGGAAAGCCGTAACAGATGTGCCCGGGCTTGTACTCATACGCGAAGATCGGAAATTGTGACTTGTCATAGTGAGCGTCATCGCTCGCCGGGTCGAGCCAGAAAACAACCTGACGCTCCACCTCGAGCGACATCCCGAGATCCCGCAGCAACTCATTGTTCCACGCGCCGGCGGCGATTAGCAGCCGATCCGCGCGATAGGTGTTGGTTGCTGTCGTAACAGTAACGCCCTCACCATCAGGAACCCATCGCACGACAGCCTCGTTCAACCGCACCTCCGCACCGAATCGACGCGCGACCTCGAGATGAGCCGCGATGCAGGCCTCCGGGTCGAGATAGCCGGCGCGCGGATCGATAACACCGACAAGGCCTTTCTCAATCTGAAACGCCGGAAACCGCCTCGCGATCTCACCCGCTTCGAGAATCTCGCGCACGAGGCCATGCTCGGCCGCACTCCTCAACGTGCCGGTGACGATCGCGCCATCCGCAGGCCCAATCATCAGGCCGCCATTCAGCGTCATCAACGATCGTCCGGTTTTTTTCTCCAGCTCCGACCACAGCTCATAGGCGCGCTGCACGAGCGGCACGTACAGCGGATGCTCGAAGTACATCTCGCGAATGATCCGGCTGTCCCCATGCGAGGAGCCGAGCGAATTTCCGGGCGTGAGCTGCTCGAGTCCGAGCGCTCGCCAGCCGCGTTCGGCAAGATGAGCGAGCGTCGCGCTCCCCATCGCGCCGAGTCCGATGACGATCGCCTGGCAGG
>JBBSFT010000252.1:0-1888 GCA_038254845.1 Gemmatimonadales bacterium
ATTCAGGATCGCGTCAACGGTGTCGCGAGCGAGATCGGTGACGTGACGTCGCCGCCGACGCAGCTCCAGCGGGAGACTCTCGATTCTGCGATGAAGGACCTTGCGGTGCAGACTGTTCGTCTCAACACGCTTCTCACAACGCGTGTCCCAGCGTTGAACCGATCGCTCGATGCTGCGGGAGTTCCGTGGACCGTCGGGCGACCGATCAGATAGTGGATTGCTAACAAGGAACAACTGACATGATTCGAAGAAATGGAACGGCAGGAGTGCTTGTTGCGCTCGTCGCGCTCGGCGGGTGCGCGAAGCCTGCCTCGCAGGCGCCCGTGCCCGTTACCGATCCGTCCGGCACGCGAGCGGCAGCCAGCCCAGCGGGCGGCGGTGCTGATTCCACGCGGTCATCGGCGACAAGTCCGAAGCCTTATTCACGAGTGATCACGAAAGAGGCGAAGTCGCGAGCCGGAATGTTCAAGACGCACCTCGTCGGCGAGAAACTCTACTTCGAGATCCCGTCGAAGGAGTTGAACAAGGATATGCTCCTCGTCGGACGTTTTCATGCATCGGCGCCGAACCCTGGCGACTTCGAAGGCTACGGTGGCGACCAGTTCACGGAGCGCACCCTGCGCTGGGATCGGCGTGGTAACCGCGTGATTCTGCGCGGGACGTCGTTCAATGTGAAAGAGGACACGGCGCAGACCGTCACCGCGGCCGTAATGAACTCGAACAATCCGACCGTCATCGCGATTTTCCCGGTCGAGGCGTACGGGCCGGACAGTGCAGCAGTCGTTGATGTCACCCGCCTCTACACGACGGGAATTCCGGAGTTTGCATCGTCGCGCGGTTCTGTTGACGAGAAGAGATCGTTCATCGAGCGGGCCGTCGCGTTCCCCGAGAATGTCGAGGTCGAAGCAACGCAGACGGCGACGCCTCCGCCTGCTCCGGGCGCTGGCGGGCCTGGCGGGCAACGGGCGCCGGTACTGGCACAGAGCGTTGTGGCTCACTGGAGTATGGTGCATCTGCCGGACAGGCCGATGACGCCGCGCTACTTCGACGAGCGCGTCGGATATTTCTCGACGAGACAGATCGATTTCGGCTCCGACGAACAGCGCTCAGTCGAGCGCCAGTACATCACGCGTTACCGGCTCGAGAAAAAGGATCCGTCGGCCGCGATGTCGGAGCCGGTGAAGCCGATCGTGTATTACGTCGATCCGGCGACTCCAAAGAAGTGGGTACCGTACGTGAAGGCCGGAATCGAGGAGTGGCAGGCGGCGTTCGAGGCCGCCGGGTTCAGGAACGCGATTGTCGCGAAAGATGCACCGACTCTCGCGGAAGATCCGGACTGGTCGCCGGAAGACGTTCGCCATACGGTGGTGCGCTGGCTTCCGTCAACGGTCGAAAATTCGGTCGGTCCGCATGTGCACGACCCGCGCACTGGCGAAATCCTGAACGGGTCGGTCAGGATGTTTCACAACATTCTCAACCTTCAGCGCGACTGGTATTTCACGCAGGTCGCACCGCTCGACGCGCGCGCGCAGACGCTGCCGTTCCCGGATTCGCTGATGGGGCAACTTCTTCAGTTCGTCGTCGCCCATGAAGTCGGTCACACGCTGGGCTTTCAACACAACATGAAGGCGAGCTCGATGTACCCCGCCGACAGTGTGCGGAGCGCTACGTGGGTGGCGAAGATGGGACATTCGCCCTCGATCATGGACTACTCGCGCTTCAATTACGTCGCTCAGCCCGAAGACCGAATCGCGCTTAACGATCTCATTCCGCGCGTTGGAACCTACGATCGCTGGGCAACGATGTGGGGATACACGCCTATCCCTGGAGCAACGTCACCTCAGGCAGAGCGGGCAACGCTGGACCAATGGGCGCGGCAGCAGGATAC
>JBBSFT010000253.1:0-1886 GCA_038254845.1 Gemmatimonadales bacterium
GCCCACTACCACTAGGTCGAGCACAGTCGCTTCGTCGTTCAAATCTTCCTCGGTTCAATTCGGTCTTCTGACAAAGATGGCGAAAACGGACAGCGGAAATCACACTCGCTCGCCCTGATGCCTTGACGCCGAGGGTTTTCTTTTCGATTGTGGCTTCTGCGCCCAACATCGGTGGTTTAATGTGGAAATGGCTTGCAGGCTGTCTCGTGGTGCTTGTCGTTCTCATCGCGGCCGGCTCGTGGTGGGGATATCAGGCAATGCAGAGCAATCTCTCTCCTGACGGTACCGAGCGAGTCACCATTGCCGGCACTCCAGCCCGCGTTTACTCAGCGCTTGCCAACGGCGACTCGGTGGTCAAGTGGATGGCTCAGGGAAATGCGGTTTCGACGTCGCGTCATGGCTCGCTGGTCGTCGGAGATTCCCTGCTTGTCGCAGTCCCGTCGACAGTTGGCATGCCGAACACGCCGATGGTCTGGCAGGTGATACAAATTATCCCTGATCGACTCCTTGCTCTGGCGCTCGTCGGTGACAAGAATCACCAGCAGGTGGCAATCCGGCGTGATTCACTCGCCGCGGCAGGAGATTCGACCCGGGTACTGAGCACGATTGGATCACCGATGTTCGATTCGTTGAAGACCGTGAATCCCGCATCGCGGGGAAAAGCGGCAAGCGGAGCTCTCGACATGAGCTCGAAGCTGGTGATCGCCGCGTTCCGCATGCAATCGAGGCTCGATCTTCTCCGACTCAAGGCGCATATTGAGAATTCGCCGATGCCAACACCGCGATAACGACTATCACGATTCCTCCAGCCAGCCGCCGCTGAACCCCGCGCGCTCGAGTCCGCGTAGGATGTGCGGCGACCGCCGCAGAAGGTTCCAGATCAATCCGGTGCGGTGATTTTCCGCCATCATCGCAACCGGGCCCTGGTCGATTGCAAAGCTGTGCGATGCGGTCCAGCCGTCGGCTGCAAAAGTGTGGTTGAACGATGCCCCGAAACCGTGCGCGCTTCCGCCGGGATTCAGTCTTTCCATGTGATGCAGCGCCGGAATCACGATCTCGGGCGCGAATGGAAGTGACGCCGCGGTCGTCCATGGTGCGACCGTTCCGTCGTCCGGGCCGAAGGGAACACCTCGCGCCCGGTATCCGTGAAATTTTCCCGATGCCGGGCCCGTGCTCGCGCTAAAACCCCAGCAATTGTCGCTGTAGGCGGCGAATTGCCGCGGGTTCCGTGTCGCGTAGGCGCGCTGTACGTATGTCGCGCGGCGACTGTTCTCGAAGTAGTCGATGCCACGCACTCGCATATAGCTATCGCTGATTCCGCGCAGGTCGATCCAGGCGTGTGTCGTCTGATGAACGAAGAGAGGGCCGCCATACACGAGCTCGTACCCGTACATCGACTTCCACTTGTAGGATGTGAGCCACTCGTCATAAGCGGCAACAGGAGCCGGATAGGTCGGCGAGCCGAGGGCGAGGATGTAGAGCAGAAGTGCTTCATTGTAGCCGCGCCAGTCGTACGGGAGGAATCCGCGTTCCGGCGTCCACCCGTGCGCGATGGCCGGCGGACGCGGTGATGCCCACCGCCAGTCCGCCGCAAAATAAAGCTGCTCCGCCAACGTCCGGATCTCCCTCTCGGTCGAGTTGTCGCCATCGAATTTTTCGGCCACCGCCAGGGCGCCAGCGAACAGGATGGCCGAATCGATCGTTGACACCTCGGAGCGGCCTGCACGTTCTCCTGTGACCGGATCGACGAAATGAAAGAAGAAGCCTCGAATCGCGAGGTGTTCGACAAAACGCAGTGCGACGAGTGTTCGGCCTGCCGCCTCGTCGCGTGTCAGATATCCGCGATCGGCGGCGATTGCCCAGCACGCCAGCGCGAACCCGGAAGC
>JBBSFT010000254.1:0-1723 GCA_038254845.1 Gemmatimonadales bacterium
ACCTCGCCTCGTGGAAAGAGGCATCAACCCGTCGCACCGGGTCCATACATCGAAGCCCCGCAAAAGCTGGCGGGGCTCAGACTTGAATCAAGTTAGCGGATTGGGGGGCGATGTCAAGAAAATGTTTACCCATCCCCAGCGTAAGCTCTTGCCTGCAAACACGATACACTACGTGACAGGAATTTCCTGATCGGCCCGCGAACCCCCCGCCCGCCGCGATATATTGCGCGCATGTCCCTCTCCGTTCGCTTCCTCGGCACTTCGGCCTCTCGCCCAACGGTCGAGCGCAACGTCACCTCCATCGCCATCGTCCGCGACGGCGAGACATTGATGTTCGACTGCGGCGAAGGCACGCAACGCCAGATGATGCGGTACGCTACCAGCTTCGCCCTCGCCGACATCTTCTTCACCCACATGCACGCCGACCACATGCTCGGCGTCATCGGACTGTTTCGCACATTAGCACTTCAGGGCAGAACCGATCTGATGCGGCTGTGGGGTCCGAAAGGGTCGCAACTGCTTCTCCGACAAGCGATCGAGCTCGGCAGCGGTGCCGAGAAATTTCCGGTTGAGATCACCGAGGTCGAAGCCGATATTCCGATCGAGCGAAAAGGCTATTCCATCATCCCATTCGCCGTCGATCACAAGGACAAGGCCGCAGTAGGATACGCGTTGATCGAAGAGATCCGCCTCGGCCGATTCAATCCGGATCGAGCTCGCGAGCTTGGAGTGCCCGAGGGACCAGCGTGGGGAGAATTGCACAAGGGAAAGCCGGCGACGCTGCCCGACGGTAGAGTGATTGAGCCAGCAGACCTCGTCGGGCCGTCGCGTCCGGGGCGCACGGTTGTGTACACGGGCGACTCACGCCCTGCCGAAGGTACCATCCGCGCCGCACAGGGCGCCGACCTCCTGATTCACGAAGCGACATTCGCCGACGAAGAACAGGCCCGCGCGCTCGAGACTGGTCACTCGACTGCGAGAGAAGCGGCAGAAGTCGCGGCGAAAGCGGGCGCGCGGCGGCTCGTGCTGACTCACCTCTCTGCTCGCTACTCGGTCAATGCGTCCGACTTGATTCAACAGGCAAAGGAAGCGTTCGCGGAATGCATCGTCGCGAGAGACGGACTCGAGATCGACGTGCCCTTTGTGGCCGAGGAGGCGTAGGAACAGCACTTGTCGCGTCGATCCTATTTTCGCGAACCGCTCTTCTCGACCCCCTGGTCATCGGCATGCCAACCAAGCTCGCTGGCCGACACCGGGCGGAATACCAGATCGATGGCAAGCCATAACGTCTTCGCGAACGGATAAACCAGCAGCACCGCCGCGAACATCACGACGGCCCCAACCCATTGGATCGCGTCCCACGGCGGATCGGGCCACGTGATCATGAGCACCGCAAGAAACGCGATCGCGAAAAAACCTTCCATCAAAAAGAGCGCGAGCATATAGGCGCCCAGGAAATAGTCGCCTTCTTCGCGATGAAGGTGAAGGCGGCATCGCGGACATCGCTCCTTCAGATGAAACCAGTCGGCGAGGATCCGCCGGCTCCCACAATGCGGACACCGAAGCGTCATCGCGCGCCAGAGCATGGCGGCGACGACACGGGCTGTCATTTCGGTTTTGCGAGGGCGGCGTGGTGCAGTCATGACAGTTGCAAGGTCATGGAAAGCCACTCCGGTTGCCAGCCTGCCCGACCTGCGCGGCCTCTCTCTATTTCATCGTCAGC
>JBBSFT010000255.1:0-1599 GCA_038254845.1 Gemmatimonadales bacterium
AAGCTCCCGGTCGATCGATTCGCGACGGCCGAAGACTTTGGTGCAGCCTTGATGAATGCAGCGTTCGGGCTCGACAGCACTGCGGATACGCCAACGTTTAGCCGCTGGAAAGAGCGATTCGCCACGCCTCTGGCAATAATCTCCGTGGTACTTCTTGGCGCAGCGATTGCGGCCACCGCCGCGGCCTTCAAACGCTCGCCGAACTCACGCAATGACGAGCTGCAGCTCGAGCGACAGCTCACGTTCGACGGCGATGTCGTGGGCACAGCGATCTCGCCTGATGGTCTGTGGCTCGCGTATGTCACCGATGAGTGTTATGAGCGTGACGTCATTCCCTGCACCAGGACTCTCCAGGTGCGCGAGGTGGACGGAACACAATCCGTGCAGATCGCCAGGTGGCCCCGGATTTCCGACGTGCTCAAATGGTCGAAGAGCGGCTCGCAACTCATGTTCACAGGCTCGCCTGACAGCACCGCTTCCACCGTTTCCGACGTTTACTTCACAGGGAAGCTCGGCGGTTCGCTTCGCCGCATTCCGGCGCAGCCGTCGGCGTTCGCATTCACACCTGACGGGCTGCATGTCGCGCTCGCAACCGGAATTCGGGGGAGGCAGTTTCTGGTTCGGTACGACGTTTCCACGCTGGCGGCCAGCGATAGCGTCAGTCTGCCGAACGGATGGTCCTTCAGCGATCTGGATTACGATCCAGGCGGAACACAAATCGCGGCGCGTGCGGCGGCGCATGAATTCGACGAGCGAATCGTTCTCCTGACCCTCGAAGGAAAACTGCTCGACAGCGTAAGCGCCGCTGGGGTTCGCAATTCCATTCGCTGGGAGCCAGGCGGTCACGGCCTTGTGTTTTTCGCCGCGTCCCCCGGCACCGCGGATAACCTCGAACAGGTTCCAGTCGTGGGAGGGCGGCTTGTTCGAGGTGAGACGTCGATCAGACTCGGTCAAATACCCACTGGATATCGAGGGTCGTTTGATATCTCGGCTGCCGGACGCGTTGCACTCGTCTCGGCGCCAACGACACATCGGCTCGACATACTGCGTGCCGATCGCGGAGGAACGACGTGGGAACCACTCACGCACCGTACCAGCTTCCTCGCCGGAGGCTCGATGTCAGCGAATGCCGAGCTTGTAGCGGTGACGGCGACCGACAATGTTGGAGACAATATTTACGCGTTTTCGCTGGCGAACGGTGAGTCGCGGGCGGTCACTGCCGAACCAACCGAGCACCAATCTCCTACCTGGTCGCCTGACGGCCGGCGACTCGCCTACACGCTCTATTCGCGCGCGCACAGTGGCGTTGTGATGCTGGCTGCCGCAGGAGGACGAGAGCGCGTCATCGTGCGTGTTCCGGCCGAAGAGTTTGCATGGACGGCGAACGATTCGTTAACTGTGTTTGCCGACCGGGCGTTCGTGACATACGACACGATGGGTATCCAGCACGGCAGGACGACGATTCCCGACTCCCTCGCCTTCGCCGCGAGATCGATCCATGACCTTCTGGGTAATGCTTCAGACGGCCGCATTGCGTACTGGTCGTCTCGCGCGGGAGCGCTCATTGCCGCCGACCTTCGGCATCACAAGTTTGCGGTG
>JBBSFT010000256.1:0-1526 GCA_038254845.1 Gemmatimonadales bacterium
CGGATTGGCCTGAATCCAAAAATCCTCGCTGCAGGAAAGGGTGGACGACCCTGAAGAGATACGCCTGAGCCTGGAAGTACATCCGTTCTGTGGCGGTTCTCTTTCCCCCGGCGCCGCGGTTCGTCGTGTGGTCATCGCCCAGCTACTCGGCCCGGGCCCGGTCGCTCCGCAAGCCAAACATCGGGTTTGGAGATCCGCATCTCGCAGACTATCCGCCGAGCGTCGCGACTGACAAGAGCCTCTCCGCACCCAAAGGGGAGGTGGCCAACGTGCGTGAGAGAGCCGCCACTCGGCGAGATTCTCACGATTGTGGAGTGCTGCTCGCCGGCGTGCCCTGTAGTGTTGGTGCCGAATTGCGTTGCCAGTACCGACCCGTCCAACGCCCATGCCAGCGGCTTGAGCCCGACAGCGCTACGGGCGAGCACCGCAAACTTGTGATGCCGAAGGTCGGCGGCAATGAGCGCTCCCGCGCGAGACGACCAGTACGCAATGCGGCCGTCTGAAGCATTACCCAGAAGGTCATGGATCGATCTCGCGGTAAAGGCGAGGGAATCGGGAATCGTCGTCCTGCCGTGCTGGATACCCATCGTGTCGTACGTGACGAACGCCCGGTCGGCAAACACAGTTAACGAATCGTTCGCCGTCCATGCAAACTCTTCGGCCGGAACACGCACGATGACGCGCTCTCGTCCTCCTGCGGCAGCCACCATCACAATGCCGCTCTTCGCGCGCGAATAGAGCGTGTAAGCGAGTCGCCGGGCGTCAGGCGACCACGTAGGAGATTGGTGCTCAGTTGGCTCGGCAGTTACCGCCCGCGACTCACCGTTCGCCAGTGAAAACGCGTAAATATTGTCTCCAACATTGTCGGTTGCCGTCACCGCTACAAGCTCGCCATTCGCTGACATCGAGCTTCCGGCGAGGAAGCTGGTGCGGTGCGTGAGTGGTTCCCACGTCGTTCCTCGGCGATCGCCGCGCAATATGTCGAGCCGATGTGTCGTTGGCGCCGAGACGAGTGCAACGCGTCCGGCCGCCGACATGTCAAACGACCCCTGATATCCAGTGGGGATTTGGCCGAGTCTGATCGACGTCTCACCTCGAACAAGCTGCCCTCCCACGACCGGAACCCGTTCAAGGTTATCTGTGGTGCCGGGAGACGCGGCGAAAAACACAAGGCCGCCACCGCCTGGCTCCCAGCGAATGGAATTGCGAACCCAGCGGCGCCTACGCTGTCGATCAGCTTTCCCTCAGTGGTGAGGAGAACGATTCGCTCGTCGAATTCATGCGCCGCCGCACGCGCCGCGATAAGTACCCCGCCTGGATCATACTCCAGATCGCTGAAGGACCATCCCTTCGGCAGACTGACGCTATCGCTGGCCGCCAGCGTGGAAATGTCGTACCGAACCAGAAACTGCCTGCCCCGAATTCCGGTTGCGAGCGCGACGTGCAGCCCGTCAGGTGTGAATGCGAACGCCGAAGGCTGCGCCGGAATGCGGCGAAGCGAACCGCCGAGCTTTCCTGTGAAGTAA